>NZ_CP117780.1:0-300000 GCF_028657905.1 Burkholderia sp. FERM BP-3421
ATGGATACGATGAAAATGGCGGCCGTGCTCGTCGTCGAGGATGAGGCGCCGATGCGGCGCCTGCTTTGCCACTACCTCGCGGGTCACGGGATGACCGTGGACGGCGTCGGGACCGCGGCCGACGCGGTCGCTTCGGTGGCGCGGCGCGACTACGACATGGTGCTGCTCGATCTCGGCCTGCCCGACGGCGACGGCATCGACATCCTGCTGGGCTGGCGCGATTCGTATCGCTTTCCGCTCATCTGCCTGACGGGCCGCAACGAGGAAGCGGATCGCATCATGGGCCTCGAGTTCGGCGCGGACGATTATCTGGCGAAGCCCTATTCGCTGCGCGAGGTGCTGGCCCGCATGCGCGCGCTGTGGCGGCGGACCGGGCCGTCCGCGACGCCGGTGCGCAGCAGGCGTCCGCGCGCGTACCAGTTCGACGGCTGGACCCTGGACCTGGAGACGCGGCGTCTGTCGTCGCGCGACGCGCGGGAGGTGCCGCTGACCGTCAGCGAGTTCAACCTGCTCGCATGTTTCCTCGGTTCGCCGTCGCGCATCGTCACGCGCACCCAGTTGCTCGAATGCACGCGTGCGTGCGACGACGTGTTCGATCGGGCCATCGATATGCAGATCTGGCGCCTGCGCCGGAAGATCGAGCGCAATCCGAAGCAGCCGGCGCTGATCCGCACCGAACGCGGCATCGGCTATTACTTCGGCGCGCAGAAGGTGGAGACGTTATGGGCGTGACGGCGTGTCCGCGCGCGGGGCGATGCGGCGCGCGCTGCGCCTGATACGTCTGACGCGTCTGACGCGTCTGACGCGCTGACCGGCGCGGAGGGGGATCTGCGGAGACGGCCGGCTCTCGCCCGCCGCGACGACGTGGAGCCATCGATGCGCGAGTGCGCTGGAGCGGCGACGCGTCACGTGAGCAGGGTCGGGGCGTCGACGCGCGGCGGAGCCTCGATCGTGTCGAAGAGGCCCCAGCCGTGCTGGATATGGCCGTCGTTGCATGGCCCTTCCATCGAACGGAGCGTGTCGTTGAACTCGTCCATGTAGATGGGCCGCTGCGCCGTGGCCGACGCATCGCTGGCGACGTCGGGCGGACCGCCGCGCGCCGCGTCGGGGGCGGCGCGTTCGCAGCCGCCCAGGCCGACGGCCGACGCGACGAGCGCGGCGAGCATCCAGGGAAGGGGGCGGGATGGCGTCATGGGGTATGCCTTCTTGACAGGGTTCGAGGGGGGCCGTGCGCGGGCGGCGATCACCATTGCCAGCTCATTCCGATGCCGACCGTGTTGCCGCCGGCGCTCAGCGCGACGCCGGCCTTGATCTTGAGGTTCTCGCCGATGCGCGCGGTGCCGCCGAGCGCAACGGCGCGATGGCCCTTGTAGACCGCGCCGCCCACGCCGATCGACAGGGTCTTGTCGCGATCGACGTCGGGCAGCATCGCCAGCGCGGCCGCGCCGGCGACGCCGGAATAGGCGTTGCGCGCCGTCTCGGTGATGCTGTGTTGCAGGTCGCCGAGGCGTTGCTCGGTATAGGTGCGCGCGTTCGACATGGCCGCGCCGAGCTGCGCGACATTCACGGCGTCGGTGCCGTGCGTGCCCGCGGCGATGTGCGCAATCTGGCGTTCGTCGCCGGGCCGACCGACGGAGACCGTGTTGTCGCGGTCCGCGACCGCGCCCGCGCCGAGCGCGACGGCGCGCTGCCCGGAGGCGTGCGCGTCCGCGCCCAGGGCGAGCGAGCGCGCGCCATCCGCGCGTGCATGCCGCCCGCCCGCGAAGGCGTCCTGTGCCCCGGCGCTTGCATGCGCGCCGACGGCGATCGCGTGCTCGCCTGTCGCCGAGGGCGGCCCGGAGGTCGAGTGGATCGCAACGAACGACGTGGCGTCGCGCGCCGGTGCGGCGGGTTGGGAGGCAGCCGACGGCGCGGGCGACGGGGCGGTGCGCGGGCTTCGCCGCCACGATGGCACCCGCGGCGGATCGCGCAGGACGAAGGCGGGGCGTCCCGCCGCGGGGGCGACGGGCGGCGAGGCGGCCGGAGTGGTCGTGGCGGAGGCCGGCAGTGGCGAGGGCGGATCGGGCCATGCGGGTGAAGGCGGCAGTTCGGCTCCGCTTGGCGCGGGAGGCGGCGCGGGGCTGTGCGGTGACGCGTCCGGCGTGTTGGCCGCGGATGCGTGCAAGGGCGACGGGGAATCGGGCCAAGGGGATGCAGACGGCAGTCCGGAACCGCGCGACGCGGGAGGCGGCATGGCGTTGTGCGGTGACGCGTCCGGCGTGTTGGTCGCGGATGCGTGCAAGGGCGACGGGGGATCGGGCCAAGGGGATGCAGGCGGCAGTTCGGAACCGCGCGACGCGGGAGGCGGCATGGCGTTGTGCGGTGACGCGTCCGGCGTGTTGGTCGCGGATGCGTGCAAGGGCGACGGGGGATCGGGCCAAGGGGATGCAGGCGGCAGTCCGGAACCGCGCGACGCGGGAGGCGGCATGGCGTTGTGCGGTGACGCGTCCGGCGTGTTGGCCGCGGATGCGTGCAAGGGTGACGGGGGATCGGGCCAAGGAGATGCAGGCGGCAGTCCGGAACCGCGCGACGCGGGAGGCGGCATGGCGTTGTGCGGTGACGCGTCCGGCGTGTTGGCCGCGGATGCGTGCAAGGGTGACGGGGGATCGGGCCAAGGAGATGCAGGCGGCAGTCCGGAACCGCTCGACGCGGGAGGCGGCATGGGACTGTGGATCGACGCGGCGGGCGTGTTGGCTACGGACGCATGCAGGGACGAAGGCGGATCGGGCCAAGCAGGCGGAGGCGGCATGGGACTGTGGATCGACGCGGCGGGCGTGTTGGCTACGGACGCATGCAGGGACGAAGGCGGATCGGGCCAAGCAGGCGGAGGCGGCACGGGGCTGTGGATCGACGCGACGGGCGTGTTGACCACGGTTGCATGCACGGACGGCGGGCGTCCGGACCCGCCCGGCAGGGGCGGCGGCACGGGGGCGCGATGCGAAGCGGCCGGCGTCGTGACCACGGACGCGTGTGCGGGCGACGGGGAATCGGGCGGGAACGTCGCGGGGGCCGGGGACGGCCGCCCCGATCCGGTCGGCGGCTGCGTGAAGGCGTGCGGCGACGCGGGGTGAGGAGAGGCAGGCCCGTGGGGCGTGTGTCTCGACGGCGGCGGCGAGGACGCGGGGTCCTCGCTGTCGAACCATCCCGGATCGATCGGCGACCCGGGGGTCGAGGGCGTCGAGGGCATTGAGGGTTCGAGGAACTCACGGCGCGACTCGAGCGCGTTCCGCAGCACGCTGGCCAGATCATGGGATGCGGGCGGCACGCGGGTTGCCGGCCTGGATCCGGGCTGCGCGCTGTTCACCGGTCGCAAGGCGACGCCGCCCCGGATGGCCGCGAGCAGATCCGCGCGCGGATCGCCGGGCCCGGGGACGACGGCGCACGCGTCGGCCGCGAAGCCGAGCGCCAGCGGCGCGATGGACGAACAGACGAGGCGCGCGAGCCGTCGCGATCGAGGGGGTGAAGCGGCGCGCCTCGTGCCTGCTTCGTGACGGGAGAAAGAACAGCAGCGATATCTCATGGCGATGGGATGAAGCGAAAGGGGCGGGGCGAGGGACGGTTCCGGCACTCAGCAGGCGATGCCGGGAATCGCGCGCAGCACGTGCTTGACCTGCTCGACGCTGATGAGCCGCGCGCATTCGAACTGGCGCAGGGTTCCCGCGTGGCGCGGGCACGACGACGGGTCGGCTTCGTCGAACGCCGCGCCGGGATCGTTCCAGCAGCTGTTGCAGGCGTGTCCGTTCATGACCCGGTGGGCCGTGCCGAACTCGCTGACCGGGTGGGTGACGCCGCCGATCAGCACGGTCGGCGTGCCGACCGCCCACGCGAGCCAGGGCAGGTCGCCCGGCACGCCGATGAAGCATTCGGCATGGCGCAGCCAGCGCGCACGTTCGACCCACGGCAGGTCGGGTGGCAAGCCGTGCGCGTAGCGCGCGAGCACGCTGCTTTCGTCCACGAGGGCGGGCGACGGGGAATCGATGCAGACGACGTCGTAGCCGGCGTCCGTCAGGCACCGCAGCAACGCGTGCCAGCCTCCCGGCCGTTCCCAGCGCGCGGCGCGCCACGCGCTTTGCGCGGCGACGCAGACATAGCGGCGCGCGAGCGGTCGGCTGTCGTGCGCGAGCGCGATGCGCGGCGGCGTTTCACGCGGCTCGACGCCGAGCATGTACGCGGCGCTGCGATGCATGCCGACGAGCTGCGGCGGGCTCGGCTGATAGGCGTGCGCCTGCGCGCCGCCGAAGCGCCCGAGCCGATAGGTCGCGTAGTACTGCTCGGGCCTGACGTCATCGGGCGTCACGAATGCGATGTCGGGATAGCCGGGCTTCAACAGCGCAAGCAAGGGTTCCGGCATCGAGCAGGTGAGCCGGCAGTGGTGCCGACGCTGGAACTGCACCGCATAGCTGAACCAGCCGAGGGCTTCGCCGGGACGGTCCGCCTGGAACTGCATCAGCACCGGCTTGTCGCGCGCGTCGAACCGGTGTTCGAACACGCGCCGCGCCCCCGCGTCGATTTCGATCGAGAACGGCACGAAATGCTTTTTCGTGCTCGTGACCTGGCCCGCGCCGATGCGCGTGTCGAACAGCATCGTGTCGGTCTGCCCATCGCGAAGGCGCACGGTCCATTCCCCGTCCGGCAACGCGATGCGGCAACCGTCATTGAAATCGAAGCGCATCCCGTCGAAGCCCGTCCAGGTCGGGAGGTCGGGCGGGGCCACGAAGCGTCGGGTGTCCGCCGGTTCGGGAGCGGGGGCGGCTGCGGGCGGCGGGGCACAGGTGCGCGGATCGTGTACGGGCGGAGCATAGGGGCCGGCGGGCAACATCGGGCCGGATACCGTGATCTTCGGCGCGCGGGGCGCACCGTGCCCGTCGGCATAGGAGAGAGATCCGTACATGGTCATGATCGTGTCAGGAAAGAAACGTCGCGACGAGGCGGGACGTGCGACCGGCGCGGCGTGTAGCAGCGGGCGGTCGTTCGGTGCGGGCGCATGCGGTGAGCGTTCATGGCGGTGTTCGGTACGATTCGGATGACTGACGGATGGCGTGACACAGCGGCGCGGATCGGTGCAGGCCGCGTTCGTGCATCGGATCGATGAAGCATGGGCCGCGATTATTTCAGGTGGACGCCGCGTCCGCGTCGGGTAAATCACCGATATCCGGTGCGCGGCGTCGGTCGCGTGGCGCGGACGTGCGCGACAGCGCAGCACGGCAGCGTGCGCCGCATCGTCGGAAGCGGGAAAGCGGGTTGTCGAGGCGTGGCGGCATTCGCGAGGGAATCCGCCTGGGGGGACGAGCCTTCGCCTGATCGATCAGCGTGATATTCGGCGGCCCGGCTTCCTTGCCGGGCTGGTGGAGGATCGGCCCGGCCGCCGAATCTCCCGGTGCCGCCCGGATTCGCGGCAGGCGCCGGTGTTCCGGCGCCGCGTCGGGCAAGACATCACGGAACGGCCCAACCGGGCCGTCGACGGCTTCGGCGTGGTCGCGCCGATAGGGCGGCAATACAGATGCCTCCGCCGATACGGGCGGCCTCCTTTCCGTGAAACGAGGTCAATCCCCAGACAAGGCCGGCAAGCTATCGAGAAATTCAGTGATGCGATATAGATCGGCCGACGTTGAAATATACCTGTAGCGTTTATTCGCATAAACGGGAGGCGCGCCGTCACATGGATCCAGCAGGCGGGGGAGGCAGGGCGTTGAGTCGATGAGTGTCTTCAGCGCGATGCAGGCGGCGTTATCCATCACAACGATCAGATCGTCGATGTGTGATCTGACTGCTGCGTAGCGTTTTTGCCTGATCAGGCTGGCAAGCGTATCCGTGCTCGACGCGCCAGTTGCCTCGTCATCCGCGAACTCCGTGCTGTCGTGCGAGTGGAAAGGCAGCGCGCGTTCCAGCGCCTGTGCGCACTGTTCCGGTATATTTCATCTCGATCCCGTCGGGCCGGGTTCCCGGTCCCTGGTGATGCTCACGCTTGTCGTTGGCGTGGATTTTGATGCATCGCCGTTCGAGACAAGGCGCTTCATTCAATGCGTTAGCTGGAGATCGGGCGGATTTTACGAATGCCGGCCAATCCTCGCGCTTGCGATGTGGCGGTGCGATCGAGGACGGATCGGCAACCGCGAAATACGCGATTCAACCCGCTTGCCCCCTCGCGCCGGATCGGAAATCCCGGGGCGAACCGCCTACGATTCGTTTGAAAGCGTGGCTGAATGCGTTGTCGGAATCGTAGCCCGGCGATTGCGCGACCACGGACACGGACGCATCCGAACGGCGCAACATCCGTATCGCGAGCTGCATGCGCCAGCGCAGCACGTATTCCAGCGGGCCGAAACTCATCTGTTGCTTGAAGCGGGCCGCAAGCGTCGAGCGCGAGAGATGGCAGCATGCCGCGAGATCGGCGACGGTCCAGCGCCGCGCGGGTTCGTCGTGGATCGCCGCGAGCGCCGTCGCGATGCGCGGGTCGGTGACCGCCGCGAGCCAGGTGGCCTCGCTGTGCGCGTGAGCGTCCGCGTGGAGCCGCAGGATTTGCACCAGCATCATGTGCACGAGATGACGAACCATCAGGGGAGCGCCGATCGAGGTCGCGCCGAATTCCTGCGCGAGCCGCTGCAGCGCCCAGCGCAGCACCGTTGCCGGTTCCGAACGGCCGTTCACGATCACGACCGGGGGCTTGTCTGCGGCGTGCCGGCCGCCTTTGGGGAAAAGCGACGCATGCCGCCAGGGCGGGCAAGGCTGGGTCGAGCGCCTCGGTGGCCAACGGCGGCCGCGCCGCCCTGGCCGATGAGATGAATCGCGTGGCGGATACAGCGACATTTCAAATATATATTCTCACTCAAAAACCGTAAAAATATTGAAAGAAAAATACGGAAAATTGAGCGTGATATTAAATTACATAGGCAACTACTTAGCACGCGTTGCGGTTCGGAGAATGAAATTCTTACCCTTTTTATTAGCGTGTCCTATGCTGATTCGACAAGAGCGAAGCGATCCCGCAATACGTGATTTCATTGCCTGAAAATGATCATTAGGCAATGAAAAAGCCATTAAAAATAGATTGGAGACGGTATTCGACGAAGCGCAATCCCATGCATAGGGCGACGAGCGAATGAACGCAACGGCGTAGGCCGGCATGCGCGGGGCGGCTGTGTGTCCGAGCATGCCGGACCTGGCGTCGCGCACCGGCCCCGCGCGACGATCGCGCGCGCCCGGAATACTGGAAAGAGCGGCGCGCCGTCGTACCGGACGCCGATTGCCGCATCGGCGGCGTCATGATGCAACGGGGAACACCATGAGCATTTCAGCGCGCGACGAACAGAATCAGCCGGTCGATCTGTGGTTTGCCTACAAGGTGCCGAAGCTCGTGGGCAGCGCGGACAGCGCGGGCGCCACCGGCTACGAGTACGCGTATTACGACCGTACGGTCGGCGCGCTCGCGAAATCGCCGAACCTGATGAACGACAAGCAGGGCGCGCTGTTCTACACGCTCGACGCGGTGTTCGGCAATCCGGCCGGCACGTTCGGCTGGGTGCTCTACAACGACGAGATGCCGTCCAGCGCGGATCGCAGCAACAACGACACGCTCGGCCACACGAAGGGCATCATCGCCTTCGACACCGCATCGGATTCCGCCTTCTGGCTGCTCCATTCGTGGCCGAAGTACGCGAGCCCGTCCGAACCCGGCGTGCCGACGCCGATCTACGGCCAGACCTTCATGTGCCTGAGCCTCGATCTCGCGACGGCGGGCAAGCTGGCGGCGCAGATGGCGCTGAACCAGCAGCCGCAGGTGTACCTGCCGCGCACCGCGAACCTGCCGGCCGATCATCCGCTGTACGTGCTCACGCAGCCGCTCAGCGTATCGACGCCCGGCGATTCGAGCGTGGTGCCGCTCAGTACGCGCGGCGGCGTGCCGTTCACGGTGATCGCGAAGAACCGCAATTGGGGCAAGGATTTCTGGAACGCTCTCGTCGGCCCCACGTTGGACGCCACCATGAACGTCGAAACCTGGATCCGCGGCAAGATCCCGCCGATCCTCGACAGCGACGGCGTGCACAAGACCTTCGACATCAAGTACATCGATCTGCGCAAGCTCGGCGCGCCGTGGGCCTGGCCGGAAACCCAGGATCATGCGAAGTGGGGCATCACCACGACCGGCAACTGGGTGTGTGTCGGCGACATCAACCGGATGGTGTCGCAGGAGAAGCGCGGCGGCGGCACGATCGCGCTCCAGGACCCGGTGCTGTGGACGGCGCTGTCGCAGACGGACCTGATCATTCCGCCGCCGGGCAGAACCCGCGCGCAGGCGCTCGCGATGATCCAGGCGACGCACGCCGCGCCGGCGGCCTAGCCGCGCCCGTCGCGCGTGCCGCCCCGCCGCTCCTGCCGCGCCGCCCAACCCGCTGTCCTCTTCTTCCCGGAGCCTCGCCATGAATGCGAATCCCGTGCCGGACACGCCCGCGTCGATCCTGACCCGCCACACCGACGTCGTGCCCGAGGTCGTGCCGCGCGCGAGCCCGAGCCTGCCGCCCATCGACTGGCGCAGGATCGGCCAGCAGGCGCCGGCGCGCATCGCGTCGGGCGCGCGCACGCCGTACGATCCGCTGCCGCGCGCCGACATCGTGATCATCACCTGGACGAGCGCCGAGTGGTTCGCGCTCGATCACGTGTTCGTGAACAGCGACACGGTAGGCGACGCCTCGCAGTACGGCTGGCGCGACGGCTGGCTGCCGTACTGCCGGGGCGCGTCCGGGTATGCGGCCGACGCGCAGTCGGGCGCGCTGTGGGGGCTGTTCCAGATGGTGCGGATCGTCGACCGGTCGGGGCGACCCTGGAACGTGCTGCTGTTCAAGTCGAATGCGCATCTCGCGCATGCGCCCTGGCTGGACGGCCTCGCGGCGATGGTCCGCTGCATCGTCGAGGATGCGCGGCCGGACCGCCTCTATACGATCGGCACGGCGGGCGGGGCGCGCGCCGATCAGCGGCTCGGCGATACGGTCGTCGCGAACGCGACGCTGCTCGAACTGCAGCGGCCCCAGAACACGACGAGCCCCGACGACGGCAACATGGCGCGCTGCCCGACCTGGTATCCGTCGACGGCGCTGGTCGGCGCCGTGGAGCGCGAGCTGCTGTTCCGGATGAACGAGGTCGTGACGCAGCAGTCGCTGCAGCGCCTGTTCGACCAGTTGAAGGCGCAGCATCCGAACGATCCGGGATTGAGCGAGCTGACGCTCGCGGATCTGCTCAACGACGCGCTGCGGCCGGAGTGTCTGGGCGCGCCGGCGATCCGGCCGCTCAAGGACACGCCGCTCCTCACGACGGATTTCTACTACATCGCGGAGGGCCGCCGCGCGGATGCGTACGCGTGCCTGGAGATGGACGACGCGATCATCGCGCAGGAGGCGAACCGGCTCGGCGTGCGCTTTGCGTGCGTGCGCAACATCTCGGACCCGGTCGTTCCGAACCGCACCCGGCACGGCGCGCCGATCGCCGACGCCACCCGCGCCGACTGGTCGGGGCTGATCTACACGACGTTCGGCACGCATACCAGCTACAACGGCGCGCTGGCCGCGTGGGCGACGATCGCGGGCGAAGGCTCGGCGGTCTACAACCCGAGCCGCAGTCCCGCGCGGCACGCGGCGTCTCACGATGCGCACGCGCAGGATCCGCTTGAAGTCCAGCTGGCGTTCCAGGTGCGCGCATGCGGCACCTGCTCGTTCTTCTGGCCCGAGGATCTGAAGCAGCGCACCTACGGCCCCTATACGGCGTTCGATTTCGACGTCGAGCAGCCGTACGCGGCGAGCGGCGGCTACGGCGGGGCGTCGCGCTGGGTGCAGGGCCGCACGCGGCCGCCCGCGTTCCCGAACGGCGAGGTGATCGACGGCTGCCGCAAGGCGCCGATCATGACGATCGGCATCAATCCGAACCTGACCGCGTTCCTGCCGGGCCAGACGGGCGCGGCATGGTGCTATCCGGATTTCTCGTCCGACGACGACACCAGCGCGTGGGCGAAGTACGCGTGGTACTACCGCTACCGGACCGTCTACCAGGAGAAGCTGGATCTCGACTTCGTGCGGCGCTTCCTGCTCCCCGAAGGGCAGGTCGTCGCGCCGCGCGGCGGCGTGGTGACGGCGGCGCTTCGCCCGGACGCGAGCGCGGCCTGGACCATCACGGTGCGCTACGACGGCGACGCCGTCGATACGGTGGTCGCCGTGCCGGGCAGGCAGGGCGCGTTTCCGTATGTCCTGCTGTTCGATCCGTACCCGCCGCGCAACCGCTTCGAGAAAGGCGACGTGCTCGTCGCGCAGGTCTCGGTGCCCGAGGGCATCCAGGTCGACGTGTTGCAGCAGCCGCAGGGCTACTACATGCAGTTCGTCCCGGTGCTCGACCAGTTCGAGGGCGTGCTGCGGCATGCGGGGCATCCGGGCGCGTCGCTGCGCGTCGGCGAGGACGTCTGCCAGCTGGACATGGTCGCGTGCGCGTCGCCGCACTGGAACGCGGGCTTTCTCGGCGGCAGCCCCGCGAGCATCGCGACCATCGTCGACAACTGCGTGAGCCGCAACGCGTGGGCGATCAAGCAGATCGTGCAGACGCGGCCGGCGGTGCTGTACGTGGTCAGCCAGTCGAGCTGGAACATGTTCTATTCGGCGTTCGGCGCGCACGTGAAGCGCGATCCGCCGATCTCGACGCATCCGGCCGACAAGGATTTCACGCTGCTGCGCGAAACCACCGATCCGGCGCATCCGGCCTATCTCGACATCGACGCGACGATCGACGGCCAGCGCTACCAGAACCGCACGCGGCTCGTCATCACGCCGCACTTCTCGTACAACAGCAACTTTCTGGCGCAGTACCGGCTGAGTCCGACCGACTGGGCGGCGTTCGCGCAGGCGCAGCCGGCCTGCGTCGCCGCGCTCGTGCCGGCCAACGGCTTCACGGTCGTGCCGCCCGATCCCCACTACCCGAATGACTACACCGCGATCCAGCTGCCGGCCGACACCGATGCGGCGGCCGCGGCGCGCGCCTGGCTCGCGCATCAGTACCCGGACGCCTACCGCGCGCTCGCGCCTGGCTATGTCGAACCGCACGCGCTGATGGCGTCGGTGCTGGCGGATATGTACGCGCACGGTCAGCTCGCCTGGCAGGACACCGCGACGGGCGGCTATCTGGGCCGCACGCAGGGGTCGTGTCAGTTCTGCGTGAACCGGCACTGGCAGTTCCTCGGCGAATGCCGCTACGGCAAGACCAGCGAGACGCCGCCGCCGGCCGGCTGGCTCGCGAAAGTCGCCGAGTCGGTCGTCAAGACCGGCAGGCCGGCGGTGCCGTTCGCCGCCGCCGCGCTGCGCCCGGACGGGCCGGCCACCGTTGCGGAATCGGGAGAAGCGCAATGAACGGACAGGATCTTGCCGCCCCGCGGGCCGTCGCGCCCGACGCGGTGCGGGTATGGCGCGGCTTCCGGCTGCCGGCGCTGGCGCTCGACCAGTTCATGAACAAGCTCGGCACGGTGTTCGTGCCGGCCACCGTGAAGATGCAGATCGACGCGGGCCTGTGCGCGTACGCGCCGACGGTGCCGGCCGGGCTGCCGGGCAAGCCCGATGCGGTGCCCGACGAGACGGCGATCCTGTTCTGGGCGTCGCAGTCGACGTACTGGAACGGCTTCACCCGGCTCGCGGTGCGCACCTACACGCTGACGCACGGCGGCGTGTATCTGACGCAGGACAACCAGAGCCGCGCCGATTTCCCGGTCCGGTTCGCCGGTTCGCTCACGGCCGATCAACCGGTGTATCTGTTCGACCAGCCGGCCGACTGGATGCACGGCGCGGTCCGGCATGTGGTGGCGGCGCGTCCGGCCGCCGTCGATCCCGCGTCGTTCCGCGCGTCGGTCGCGAAGGCGCTGACCGAGATCCGCAACGGCGTCCCGCTCGACGGCGCGATCGCGTGCGCGGGCGACGACTACCTCGTGTACTGGGAGCTGGGGCCGGTCGCGGTGGGCGCCGCGCAGGGCGCCACCGGCGTGCCGCTGCTGCAGCCGCTGCTGAGCGGCTGGAACGCCGCGTTCGCGCCGGCGCCGACCTTCCTGCCGATCGGGCTGTGGGACGAATGGGCGGGCATGGACGTGCGCGCGGGCAGCAGCTTCAACCTTCAGTTCGAACGGGAAGCACGCGGATGAACACGCCCCGGGAATCCTTCCCCGTCGCGCCCGACGCGGTGTACGTGTGGCGCGGCTTCCGGTCTCCCGCGCTCGGCTACGCGCAGTTCGCGCAGTTTCTCGGCAGCGTGTTCGTGCCCGCCTGCGCGTTGCTGCAACCGCCCGTCGGCCTGCGCGCCTACCTGCCCGCGATGGTGCCGCAGGACGGCAAGCCGCCCGCCGTGCCCGACCAGACCGCGCTGATGTTCTGGGCGACGCCGCAGTCGCACGATCGCGCGGAGAAGGCGATCGCGGTGCGGATCTACCAGAACCTGCACGGCGACGTGTACGACATGGCGCGCAGCAAACTGCCGGAAGTGCCGGTCGCCTTGGGCGGCGCGCTGCAGGCCGAACAGCCGTACTTCCTGCTTGAGCGGCCGGCCGACTGGATGATCGGCAGCGTCGGGCACGTGGTGGGCGCGCGCCGCGTGGATCTGAGCGCGGCCGACTTCCTGACGGCGGCCTTTGCGTGGGCGTCGGCGCTGCGCGCGCAGCCGCCCGAAGGCATCGACGGCGCGCTCGTGTGCTGCGGCAACGACTACGCGGTCGCGTGGGCGCACAGCCCGAGCGCGCAGGCGCAGCCCGGCGCGGCCCTCGACGGGCTTGCCGCGCTGACGACGCCGGTGCTGCGCGCGGCCGCGCGGCCGCTCGCGCTGCCGGCGGGGCTGTGGGACGACTGGCCGGGACTCGACCTGACGCAGGACAGCTGCCTGAACCTGCAGTTTCCGCGCCCGCGCGCCTCGCGCGCCGCGCCGCGCGAACCGGAGGCGCGATGAAGCCGATCGAACATTTCGAGGCGCCGCATCTCGCGCTGTGGAAGTCGTGCGTGGCCGAGGTGCTGGCGCGCTCGCTGGATGCGGCGCGCGATCCCGCCGCCGCGATCGACTGCGGGCATCCGCTCGTCGACGCCACCGACCGCTACTGTCGCGCGATGCACGACAACCTGCCGCTCGATGCGCCGGCGGCGGACAGCGACGACGAAGCGGCGGTGCAGGCCTATCTGTCGTACCTGCATCACCGGCGCGCGCATGCGCGCATCGCCGGCGCGGCCGACCTCGAGCGCGACCTGGAACAGCAGACGCAGCAGTACAAGTTCGGCAATCCGCTGTGGCAGCAGATGTATGTGCAGTACTACAAGTATTACTGGCAGTACCCGTTCCACAAGGGCGGCGAGCCGCAGTACCGGTCGTGGCAGGCGCCCGGCCCCGGCAACGGCGACCTGGGCTACGGCGTGATCGAGTGGCGGCTGCCGTCGCGCGCGCGGATCGCGATCGTCGGCGACATCGGCACCGGCACGGACGTCGCCGCCGCGGTGCTGGTCGCCGCGCTGAAGTTCGAGCCCGACGCGATCCTGCATCTCGGCGACGTCTATTTCTCCGGCACCCATTTCGAGACCGAGCATCGGCTGGTCGGTCTGGTGCGCGCGGTGCTGCGCGGCGCGCGGCGGCGCGTGCCGTTCTTCACGGTGCCGGGCAATCACGAGTATTTCACGGGCGCGGTCGCGTACCTGCAGGCGCTCGATTCCGGCGCGCTGATCGACCAGCCCGCGCAGCGGCAGGCCGCGAGCTATTTCTGCCTGCGCAGCGCCGACGACGGCTGGCAGTTTCTCGGCCTCGACACCGGCTATCACGGGCACTACATGAACGTCGCGGCCTCGGCGCAGCAGGCGACGCTCGATCGGCTGCACATCGGCCCGGTCGAGACGGCGGGCGCGGCGGCGAGCCCGCACTGGCCCACCGACGTCAATCCGTACTTCCGCCGCGCGTCGCGCGCCGACCTGCCGCGCCGCGACACCACCGCGCCGGACGATCAGGTGTTCGTGCGCCCCGACGAGGTCGCCTGGCATCTCGACAAGCTCACGCGCTTCCCCGGCCGTTCGATCCTGCTGTCGCATCACCAGCTGTATTCGGCGCTCGACGTGTGCGGCATCGCGCAGCGGCCGTTGGCGGGATCGAGCGCGCCGGACCCGGCCGACTTCAACCGCGCGTGGGTGGACACCGCGCTGTGGCGGCAGTTCGGCGCGATGTTCGGCGACCGGGTGGCCGCGTGGCTCTGGGGCCACGAGCACAATCTCGGCATTTTCGCGGACGGCTATCGGCCGGCCGACTGGCCGACGGGCGAGGGCGACGCCGAGGGCGAGGCCGCGCAGATCTTCAAGGCGCTGCCCAAGGGGCGCTGCGCGGGCCACAGCGCGATCCCCGTCCAGGCGGGCGAGGCGCCCTACGCGCAGAAATTCCCGGTGCCGCTGCAACGGCCGGACCTGACGCTCGGCCTGACGGACGGCTGGTACAACCGTGGCTTCCAGCTGCTCGAGCTGGCGGGCGCGGGACAGCCCGCCCGGCTCAGCTATTTCCAGATCGAAGGCGCGGACCCCGCGCCCCTGCCGATTTACGTCGAATCGATCGCCTGAGCCGACGCGGCGCGATCGGTCATTGCCAGAGGAGCGCATGCATATGAGCAGCATCTATTCGATCAGTCCCGTCAAGGGATCGGACCAGGTGGCGCTGGAACAGGTGTGGAACGGCGCGCAGCTGCCCGCGGGCTACAGCGGCTTCACGGTGCTGCGGACCGGCGGGCGGAGCCATCTGATCGCCTACGACAAGGCGACGCAGAAGACCGACGCGTACGCCTTGACCGGGCGCGCGCCGTGGGTGAGCGCCGTCGATGCGGCGCTCGATCTGTCGGGCGGCCCGTGGGACAGCCTCGACACCTTCGTGCTGGGCAACGTCCCCTACCTGCTCACATACCGAGCGGACACCGGCACGTTCGGCTTCTTCACGGTCAAGGACGGCCTCGCGACCTCGCCGCCGTATACGTTCGCGCTGCCGCGCAACACGCCCACGCACCACTTCACCAACGTCGCGCCGTATACGTCGCTCGGCCAGCAATACCTGCTCGGCTACGACGCGGACACCGGACAGGTCGCCAACTTCAGCGTCGCCGTGACGCCGGTCTCGAAGGACGGCGTGCCGCCGCTGCTCGCGCTCAACGTCTGGTATCACCAGTGGGCGAAAGGCTGGACGCAGTTCTCGTTGTTCCAGCTCGGCGGCGCCAACTTCTTCTTCAAGATCAACACGGCCAAGCTCAACGTCAACATCGACCACATCCAGGACAATCCCGCGCTCGGCACCGTCGAGGTCGGCAGCTATCTGCAGGATCAGTTGCCCGACGCGCTGCGCATCAGCAGCGCCGCGTGCGTGCCGTGGGCGCACGGCGAGCCGTATCTGATCACCTACATCGCGCAGGACGGCACGACGGCCGTCTATCGGATCCACGCGGACTGCCTCGGCTGGACCCGGGCAGGCTCGGCCGCGACGCCGGCGGGGGCGGCCCGCGTCGTGCCGTACCGGCTCGACGACACCGCCTACGCACTGTTCTATTGACGCCGACCGACAGGAGACCCGCCATGAACCCGAGCACCGTATCGCCGGCCGATCGCGACCTGGCCTGGATCAAGGCCGCGCTGCAGAGCGCCATCGAACTCGAATACTCGACCTTGCCGCTCTATCTGTCCGCGATGTTCTCGCTCGAAGTGCAGAACTATTCCGCGTACAACGCGATCCGCAGCGTCGTGATGGAGGAGATGGTGCACATGGCCATCGTGTCCAACCTGCTCGCGGCGCTGGGTGGCACGCCGCAGTTTCGCGGCATCCGCATCGACTATCCGGTGCAGGGCCTGCCGGGCGGCGCGGAACCCGATCTCACGGTCGGCCTCGCGCGATACGCGAAGCCGCAGCTGCAGAATTTCATGCGGATCGAGATGCCCGCGTTCCTGCTCAAGCAACTCGGGCGCGCCGAGACCTACCCGACGATCGCGGCGTTCTACGCGGGCATCCGCGACGCGGTCGGTCGCAATGCCGACGCGGTGCGGGCCGCCGTGAAGGCGGGCGGGACCTCCAACCAGGTGGGTGACGATATCGGCTTCGCGACGGTGACGTACTCGCCCGACGCCGATCCCGTCGAGGCGTTTCATGCGGGCATCGACGAGATTCTTCAGCAGGGCGAAGGAGCGGGCAGGGGCGACGTGCTGACGCCCGGTGTGTTCGAAGGAGAAAAGTCGCACTACGCGCGCTTCGCCGAGTTGTACTACGGCGCGTGCTATCAGGCACCGGTGCCGCCGGTGCCGTTCGACCGGCACACCGAGCCGCGCTTCTTCGCCGGCGCCCCGCTCGCTGCGCCGGTGGTCGTCAACACACTCGCGGTGCCGCGCGACGGCTACGCGGCGCTGCTCGCGCTCGATCCGAACCAGGCCGCGGTGAGCGCCGATCTCGAGGCGTTCGATACGGGATTCTCGACGATACTCGCCACGCTCGACGTCGTGTGGAACGGCCCCGCGGGCGGCTCGTGGAAATCGCTCGGCGCGGCGGTGCACGGGATGGTGGATCTGCGGGTGCTGTCGTGCTTCAACATCCTGCGCCATCCGGTGCCGGCGGCGGCGCTGGCGCGGCTGGACACGCTGTATCCGGACGAGATCGCGTTCCTGCGAACCTATACCGATCTGTCGAAGCCGGTGTTCTACGGCCCGCGCTTCCGCAACGTGAATGCGCCGGCTTAGGGCCACGCCGGCCCGGGGCGGCGGAGGATCTCCGGGCGGGCAGACCGTGCCGAGGATGACGGGCGCCGTCGCGCCGCCCGCCTGCGTCTGACGATCCGCGCGCGCCGGATCGCAATCGGGCGCGCGTCACCCGTCGCGGAAAATCGCCGCGTAGGCGCTCAGCGCGGGCACCCCGCCCAGGTGGGCATACAGCACCTTCGCGCCCGCCTCGAATTCCCCGCGCCGCACCTTGTCGATCATCCCGTGCATCGATTTCCCTTCATACACGGGATCGGTCAGCACGCCTTCGAGTCGCGCGCACAGCCGGATCGCCTCCAGCGTGCCGTCGTTCGGCAAGCCGTATTCGGGGCCGGCATAGCGCGTATCGAGCACGACGTCCTGCGCGTCGATCCGGCGGCCGAGTTCCACGAGGTCAGCCGTATGCTGCGCGATGCGCGTGATCTGCGCATGGGTTTTCTCCGGCGTCGCCGATGCGTCGATCCCGATCACGCGGTTCGCGCGCCCGTCGGCCGCGAAGCCGACGACCATCCCCGCCTGCGTGCTGCCCGTCACCGAGCAGACGACGACGTAGTCGAACCTGAAGCCGAGTTCGGCTTCCTGCCGGCGGACTTCCTCGGCGAAGCCGACGAAGCCCAGGCCGCCGAGCGGATGCTCGGAGCAGCCGGCCGGCACCGGATACGGCTTGCCGCCCGCCCGCCGCACGCTGTCCATCGCTTCTTCCCAGCTGCGGCGGATACCGATGTCGAAGCCGTCCGGCGCGAGCCGCACGTCGGCGCCCATCATGCGCGACAGCTGGATGTTGCCGACCCGGTCGTACACGGGATCGTCGTAGTTGACCCAGTGCTCCTGCACGAGCACGCATTTCATCCCGAGATGCGCGGCGACGGCCGCGACCTGCCGCGTCTGGTTCGACTGGACGCCGCCGATCGAGACGAGCGTGTCCGCGCCCTGTGCGAGCGCGTCGGGGATCAGGTATTCGAGCTTGCGGGTCTTGTTGCCGCCGAACGCGAGGCCGCTGTTGCAGTCTTCGCGCTTCGCGTACAGCTCGACCTTGCCGCCGAGGTGCGCGCTCAGGCGCTTGAGCGGCTGGATCGGCGTCGGTCCGAACGTCAGCGGGTAACGGGGGAAGCGGTGCAGGTTCATCGAATCGGTCTCCGGAAAGGCGGGCTGAGCACGGAAAGCGGTGGGTTCGGAAGGCGCTGGCGCGCCGTCTCCCGATGCAAAAATGATAGGCGTGCGAGCGCGAAATGAGCTTGCGAAATGAATATCGTCGGCCTACGTTGATGAACGTCGATATGACCAATGACGCAATATGCATTCACCTCACGGGAGGAAAACCTAATGAAATTAGGCAGAAGGACGAGGGCGGCGCCCGGAGCCGTACCTGGGCTCGATCGCATCGATCGCGCGATCCTCAAGCAGCTCCAGGCGGACGCGTCGATCTCGAACGTGAGCCTGGCCGCCAAGGTGAAGCTGAGCGCGCCGGCGTGCCTGCGGCGCGTCGAGCGGCTCAAGGAGATGGGCATGATCCGCGGGATCGTCGCGCTGCTCGACCCGAAGCCGCTCGGCGCCGGCATGCTCGTCGTGATCGGCTTCGTGCTCGATCGCTCGACGCCGGAAGCGTTCGCCGCATTCGAGAAGGCCGCGCAGAAAGTGTCGGGATGCGTCGAATGCCACGTCGTGACCGGCGAGTTCGACTATTTCATGCTGGTGCGCACGCGCGACAACGCGAGCTTCAACCGGCTGCACGCGGAGCAGCTCCTCTACCTGCCCGGCGTGCGGCAGGTGCGGTCGTTCATGGTGCTCAAGGAGATCCTGTCGACGCATGCGCTGCCGGTATAGCGCAAGACGGCATCGTTGCAACGTCCGCGTGTGTGCATGGAAGCATGCGCATCGCGACGATTTTCGCTTGATCAGCGCGGCTGCGGGATCGATGGTCGTCAAGGCGATGCGGTGCGGTAGGGGGCAATGAGGCAAAGTGCATCGGTCGCGCAGCGGCGCGGCGTCCCTACGCCGACTGCGGCGGAGCCGGGGCCTCAAGCGGCCAGCGGTCATCGCTGGTCGTTGAGGCCGTGCCGTGTGGACGGAAATCGCCCGATGCCGGGGCGACGTTTCAGGCCGATGCAGCGTCAATGGCCCTTGTACAGCTCAAGCAATTGATTCTGCATCCGCATCATTTCATGGTTGTAGTCCATTTCCATTTTGGCCATCGCGTCTTCGTGGTCCATTTTCATCTGCATCATTTTTTGCTGGATCGTGATTGCCTGGGCCCGCTGATCAGGCGTCAGCTTTTCCATCATCATGCCCCAGTCGGGCCCGTACATGCCTCCGCGCCCGATTCCTCCGTCCGCGTGGGCCACGCCCGTCACCATGCACAACGCCACCATGCCGGCCGACACCAAACCTTTGACTGTGTTCATATTGCCTCCGATTGTTGGAACTGCGACCTACTCACCACACCATCACGCCCGCTCACGTCAGCGTCGCGACTCAGGGGTTGCGCGCGCCAGCACGTGATCGATCGAGATCGCGCCCGGTCCCCATGCCACGATGGCCAGCGCCATCGCTGCCCAGGTAATGTGAATCGGCCAGCCGTCCGGAATGGTCAGCTCGATGACGCATGTCATCAGAAACAGGCCCGCGGCTGCAAACCGGGTACCGAAGCCGAGCATCAACAGAACGGGAAAGCCGACCTCGCCGCAGGCCGACAGGAAGGCCACGACGGCCGGCGCCGGAAACGGATAGGGGCCGCCTGGAAGATGCAGCTGAAATTCATCGGTGAAGAGGGCGATCGCCGTGTCGTTCAATTGAAGAAAGCCATGCCACTTGAGGATGCCGGACTTCCAGAACGGCACGGACAAGGCAAGGCGCAGTACAAGCTGTGTCAGCCACGGCCGCGCAAGCTGCCCGATCCAATCGCTGGATTTTCCGATCGTCACGGCAAGACGAACGGCCAAGGCGGGCTTCGTTTCCGGTTGGTTGGACATCACGCTCAGTCTCCAGGTTGAATGGCGGTAAATACGCCGGATGAAATCATGTCCGTCAGGTTGGCCGCGAGATCGAAACAGGGCGTTTCGTCGAGCGCCGCGGCCACGGCGGCGCCCAGCGATTCGCCTGCGATCAGGGCGCTCAGAAAAGCGGCGCCGCCGGCCGGCAGGCGGAACACCGAGACGTCCTGGTCCGGTCGGGTGACGAGCGCGTCTTCCCGGTCGCTCGAACACAGCGGCTCGACCGGCCCGCTCCGGCGGTTCATCGTGAAGATGGCGACGGCCGGGTAGGCGGACCGAATGATGCGGGTCGCGGGGTGCGCGACGAAGCAGACGTCAGCCAGGCGTTCGGGCGCGATGGCTTCGAATGCCCGAGGCGGCACAACCGGTCGATCGGCCGCGTGATATGCGTCGAGCCACGCCCGTTCGATGCGCGCGACATCCGCGAGCCAGGGCATGTCCTGCGCGTATTCGTAGGCGTCGATGAAATCCGGAAAGCCGCGCCCATACTCGAACAGCAACGGCGAACTCGGCGGTGTCGCGCGAGCGTAGAAGCGGGCCAGCGCCCGGAAGAACGTGTCGCCCGTGATGCGCTGAACCGCCGGATATACTGCGGCAAGCGTGTCGATGAGGCTCACGATGACGTTGTTGCGGTAGACGTTGTAGCGTTTGACGACGTTCTTCCCCGCTGCGGCGCGCAGCTCCGCCGGCGCCTCGGCGGCAGGGTCGATCAGGCCGCGTGCGAAAGCCGCCGCAAATCCCGTCGCGTTCGCGGATGCCCGGTTGTCACGTCTCATCGTGTTCACCTGCAGTCGTCGGGATGGGATGCTTGTGCATGAGCTGGCGTGCCGCGAGCGCCTGCGATTGCAATACCGGCCATGCGGGAACCTTGCTGTCCCACTCGACCAGGGTCGGGACCGGGCCCGTCCGAGCGATGACGTTTTCATAGAGCGACCACACCGGGCTCGCCACCGCGCAGTCATGGCTATCGATCAGCAACGGTTCGCCTTCATCGTCGGTTTGCTCGGTATGACCCGCCAGATGAATTTCGCCGACGCGCCCAAGCGGGAACGCATCCAGATAGGCCGCGGCGGAATAGCCGTGGTTCGTCGCGGAAACGAATACGTTGTTGACGTCCAGCAGCAATCCGCAGCCGGTGCGTCGCGCCACCGATGCGATGAATTCCGTCTCGCTCATCGTCGACGACGAAAACGCGACATAGGTGGCCGGGTTCTCGAGCAGGATCGGACGTCGAATCGCTTCCTGGACCTCGTCGATATGCCGGCATACTCTCGCGAGCGTCTCCGCTGTATACGGCAGCGGGAGCAGGTCGTTGAAGAACGTGCCGGCATGCGTCGACCAGGCCAGATGCTCGGAGACGAGCGCCGGCTCGCAGCGCGCAATCAGGTCGCGAAAACGCGCCAGGTGCGGTTGGTCCAGCGGCTCGCTTCCGCCTATCGACATGCCCACGCCGTGAATCGAAAGCGGGTAGGCGTCGCGGATGCGGGCCAGGGCGCGATGCGGGGGACCGCCGGCGCCCATGTAATTCTCGGCGTGCACTTCGAAGAAACTGTCGTTGGTACGGTCAGCCAGGATGGCCGCGAGATGCTCGTGCTTGAAACTGGTGCCGATCCATCCCGCGGCGTCCGTTGCCGGGCGACGGGGAAGCGTGTCAGGGCGCATTGCCGCAAAGTGGATGAATTCGCTCATCGCCGTCCCCGTATGCCGCGCAGGCGGTGATCAGGACTTGATCGGCGTGAGCGAGCCGTGGGCGCCGCCCGGCACGGTGATGCTCGCGCACGTCCCGCCCTGGACGAACTTCCACGAGTTGCCCTGGAAATCCATCGTCGACGTGCCCTGGCACGTGGTGCCCGGACCTGCCGCGCAATCGTTCTGTCCTTTCAGGGCAACGCCGAAGCATTTCTCCTTGTGAGCGGCGGTGGCCGCCTTGACTTCCGCCTGGGTCAAGGGTGCAGCCTGCGCCGTCGCCGCAAGCAGGGTGGCCACTGCGCTGGCCAGCAGGGCGGAACTCACCACGGTTTTATTTGCAGACATTGAATTTCTCCATGAAGTTGATGAGGCATGCCGGGAAATTGCGGCTGCCGAAATGAATCAGGACTTGGTTCGAAGTAACGCTTCCTTGTTGTATGCCGTTTCATCGAACCCACTCCGGTGCGGCCTACTACGGAAAACACTCGAATGACGAATTCGCCATACCGCGCCTGCCGCGAAGGCTTGTCCGTGCCGACGACGGATCAGCATCATCGGACCGTGCGCACGACGCATCATTCACGCTTGAATATGGCGGAATAAAGTGAAACAAAAGCCCGTTGTATTTCTTGTCGACCGCCTGGCAGATCGAGCGCGCTGTAAGTCCTGTCGACTCGATCCGTTCAGAACGTATGGAAATACTAGCGGATGGGTGGTGTCGGATTCCTCACGAAAAATTAAATTTATCGTGATATCTGACGTGAGCGTGTGTGCGCCGCGGCATCACTGATTTTTCATAGGTATCCGCATGAAAGAACAGTAATCCGTAATTTTTCTGATCTGTGCGGGGGCATCGCGCGCGGCTGCGCGTTTCGTCACGAAGCGACGCAGCCCCATTCCCGGTGCGATTCGGCAGGCTTGGCGCGATCGCGGCCACCTGAGGGTGCCTCGGGCCCGGAAAACGATGCGCGTGCCGCTGCAGGCGCCGGGCGTATAGCGAAACGTCACCGAGTGGGTCGCGCCATCGTAGCGCGGCGTTGCGCCGGACTGCTTCACGAGCGCATCGGTATCGGCCCAGAAGAGAGGCGTGTCGGAATAGTCGGCGCGCCAATCGTAGCCGTATGACGGCAGGCCGCTCAGGATCGCCGTGTGCGTATTGGGTTCATTCACCACGCTGGTCAGCCTCGGCGTGCTGCGGCCGTTCCTGCCGTTGTATGGGCGACGGCTCGGCGTCGCGTCGCCATCCGCCGTGATTCAGTGGCCGGGCGCGACCTTCTTCGGTACGGCGATCATCGCGCCGCTCTTGGGGAAACTGGCGGCGTTGCGCGGGTCCATGGGCATGACGATCGCCGGATTGCCGCCCGCGATCGCCATCGCGGTGAGCGCGGCTGGTTGCGCAGCCGGGATGGGTTTGCGCAAGCGGATGGAGGCGCGTTGCGCGGGATCGCGAAACGGGCGTGGAATCGGGTGCCCGCCGCGCCTATCCCTGCGCTATGATGCGACACCCATTCCTTCCAAGGCGGCCATGAAACGTCTCTTTCCGTTAGCCATTCTGTCGTGCGCGGGATTGATCTGCACCGCGTCGTTCGCTTCCACCCAAGGCAAACAGCCCGTTCCCGCGTACGTGGAGCCGATCGCCGCCGCGGCGCCCGGCATGCTGGTGCAAAGCCTGGACGGGCCGGTCACGAACGCGGAAATCCAGTCGTTCGTCGATTTTGCACAAACGTTGCAGCCGCAACCGACCAATGTCGGCAATGCATGGGCGCAAGGGCCCAGCGGCGAAAACCTCAAGGCCATGTCGCTGGTCTACGACATTGCGCCGCGCAAGGAAATTCTGGACAAGATGGTGTCGTTCTGCGACACGCTGCTGTCGCAGCGCAACGACATCCTGCCGGCGCCCGCGGGGCAGCGCGTCATCTGGACGGGCCGCATCGATCCGGTGTGGCCGAACGATCCGGACGGTCATCCGATCGAGACGGGCGGCGAGCAGGGCGACCCGGTGGGGCACCTGGGCAGCTGCGCCGCGCAGATCCTGAAGACGCCGGCGCTGTACGGCCAGGCCGTCGCGGGCGGCGACCCGTTCCATTTCGGCGCGACGTACCTGGAGCGCGCCCGGCGCTATGTCGCCGAGGCGGACAAGACGGTCGATGCGCACATCCTGTCATCGCTGCTGACGCTCGACAGCGCCAAGCACATGTCGTTCGCCAAGGTCTCCCCCTACAAGTCCGGCCAGCCGGTGCCGTGGAACCAGCAGATGATGTTCGCCTATGGTTTCCTCAAGCTGGCGCAGGCGCACGATCTGCTGAAGGACGACCCGAAGCGGGTCCAGCGTTACGACCAGATCGTCAAGGCCAACCTCGAATGGTTCATCGGCGACGGCCTGACGCGCTACGCGGACAAGCAGGGGCGCACCGCCTTCGACTGGGGCTACGCGATGCCGGCCGTGTCCCGTGAAGACGGCAATCACGGCAGCCTCGATGTCGCCGGGTTCTATCGGCTGTCCCAGAGCGGCCGCTATGGCGTCGACATCACCTGGATGGCGCCCATGGTCAATACGGTCATGGATGTCCTGCGGCTCGGCGATCGCAGCTTCGCGGGCCGGTTGAACGGCACGAGCGGCGACGGCAACAGCAAGGGCACGAACTATCTGCGCAGCGGCTATCTGTTTCTCGCGCTGCTGCAGCCCGATGTCTACGCCAGGATGATGGGCGACGGCGGCATCCGGGTCGGCGGCATCAGCAACATCGGCGCCTACTCGCGCTTTCTGTGGGTGAAGGATCAGCGGGCCCGCGGCAAGTGAGGGCAAGCGGCGCGTGAGTCGTTCACCGGCGCGCGCCCGATCCCGGGCGTCGAGGCGGCGCCCGGCCGCCGCCTCGACGGCCTTCCGCCGATCCGCTTCACGCATCGTCGCCGGTTCGTTCCGGTTGTACACGCCGGACGCGGCTGCTTCATCCGGCGGGAACGCGATAGCCTAACCCGGGACCTGAGGGAGGGATGTGAGGAAGGGGATGATTCTCGCGCTTAATGCCACGGCAACATCGATCGTCGTTGGCTTTTTTCTGTCGGTTTGCTATCGGATGGCTTTTCCGCTGGGGCGGTACGACTGGCAAATCTCGATTGCCGAATTATGTTTGATGCTGCCGATGGCGATCGGTGCATTTTGGCTGTTGGCGCGAGCGTTAAGAAAAGATCGGTCAGGAACGCGCTTCTATAAGTTCATCTGCTGGATAGCCGACGGCGGGCCCACTCGCCGCCTGACCGCATCCGCGATCGGTGCAATCCTGTTGGTTCAGTGCTTGAAATTGGCGGCTTCGATCATGAGGTCGGTGTTTTAATCGGGATTCCATATGAATGGGGGCGTTGGCTTACGCATTGCCGGCCCCTCGTTCGCCGCGCGATCGGCCAGCCACGCGGCCATGACGGGCAGGCGTCGCGCGCGGTAAGGGACGTGCACCGCCTATCGCGCAGACGTGCCGGCGATCGCCGAGTCGTTGCCGCTGCAGCCGGACAGGAATGTCCGGGGGCGCATGGCGTCGGTGGTCAAGCCGTCCGTGAACACGCCGAAGCAAGGGCGGCGCAGAGGTTCGTGCCGCCGTGGTGACAATCTCGCATGGGAGAGGGCGCCTGGCCGGCAGCGTGTCGATGCCGATCGAGCACGCACAGGTCTGGGTATCGACGTGCATGACGACCCTGGGCGGACTTCAACTCATCAACTCATGGCGTCCTGGCCTGGGAACAGGTCGCGCGCGCACTCCGGAGCCCTTCCGCATACGCCGCGTCGAACGCCTGGGCCGTCATTTGCGCGCCGAACCGGGCCTGCAGCCGCTCGCGGGACCATTTGCCGTTTCCCGCCGCGGCCGCCAGCAGGTTGAATGCAATCGCCTGCGCGGGGTCCTGGGCGTTGAACTTGCCGGAGGGGTAGTTCGTGGCGAGCAGGCCGGCGGCCAGCGGGTCGCATTGGCTGGCGGCCTCCTTCAGATGGCTCAGCGCGTCGTCTTTCCAGCGTTTGACGTCCGGATCGTCCGGGTTCGCGCCGGCCGATGGAACCGTGCCGGTGCCATCCGGGCCTTCCAGGTAGAAATCGATCTGCGCGTCCGCCCGTCCCGTGCGTGCGGCCAGCGCGAGAAACCGCAGGCGCTCCTGTACCTCGGCCGGCGTGACGCCGGCGCATGGATGCGTCGTATCGGCGGGCGCGGATGACGCGCTGCCGGCGTCGCGCTGCGTCGGATTCGCGGCGCAAAGCGATTCCGCCAAGTAGACCCGATAGGCCGCATCGGGGTTGCCCAGGCGCGCCGCGCCCTCGTATTGCGCGACGTACTGCGCCACCGTCTTGCCGCCCAGGTCGATGATCCTGCCGCTGCTGCCGATCAAGGCCGGTGCATCGACGACATTCCCGCCCGCGCCCGGCGAAGCCGATGACGAGAAGGTCGACGCGCCGCGTTCCTCGACCTGCGCATCCCGGGCGCGCGCGCCCGGACCCGGGGCGGGGTCCGGGCTGCGCGCGGCGTGATAGACGCCGGCCAGCACGCATCCCGCGACGCCGAGGGCGAGCCAGTATGCGGGCTTCATGCTCGCGAGGGTGTCCGGGCGCGGATCGAGGGGCTTATTGCCAGAGATAGCAGTAGGTTTCGTTGCTTTCGAGATTGTTGCCCAGCGCGGGCTGCGACAGATCCTTGACCCAGCCGTTCGGATCCGTCGGCGTCGGCGTATCGCCGCAGTTCGTATGGACCCAGTGGATCCCGACGTCGCCGCCCGTGTAGAGTTCGCCGCACAGTTCGAGCTGATCGCCGACCTGAATCTGGTTCAGCGGCGTCGGCACGCTTTTCTGGTTGCGGGAGTAGCCGTTCGCAAAGACATTGTCCATCGCGACGTCGTAGATGACGCCGTCGGTGCCGAGCAGGCTCACGTGGGTGTGTGACAGATAGATGCCTTGCAGCGCCGAGCCGGACTTGAACGTGGGCGGAGTCTGGACGGTGCCGGTCAGCAGGGTTCCGCCTTGACAGACATCGGCGGCGAGCGCGGACAGGGAAGCGACGGATAACGCCAGGGCAACAAGAATCTTCTTCAATTGAACCCCCTCGAAATTTGAATTGAATGCGTGGAACGGAATCGTGTCGCGCTCGCAGTCGGTGAGTGCCGCGTTCGACACGATTCCAATTGTTAAGATATCGAATGAATGATGACGAGGGGATGAAAATTCAAAACATTGGATTTTAGATATTTGTTGGGCGGAGAATTAATTCGATGTTCTATTTTAATTAATGGAATTCGATGGAAAATGAAAGTGAGGCGAAAGCGTTGTGTTTGACGGCTAGCGGGGGAAGGCGGCGGCGCTCAAGGCGCGTGGTGTTGAGCGGGCTTCTGGCGCAGCATCGCGCATGATTGCGGCGGCATCGGCGTGAACCGGTCACTCGTCAAGATCGGCAAGGCTCGGATCAGGAGGCGCAAGATGCCCGGAGGGGCGGCGATCTTCCTGAGGGGATTTTCGATGCGGGGCAGTCGCCATTGAATTGTAAATATCGACCTGAATGACCTTGATCTTTCCAGTCTCGGCTTCCTCTCGTTGCCGATGATGTGCTCTTCGTTGAATCGTTTTTTCACGGCCGTTTCGCTCGGGAACGGACGCTGCGCCGTCATCGCACTCACCTCGATCTGCACGTCGTGCCGCGCAGGACCCAAGCGCGCGCGATCGCGCCGCTGAAGAACACGGCGAAACGGGATTTAGGCGTATCTCGATGCGGAAGGCGAGGCGAGCGCGTCCCGGCCGCTCAGCCACGGGCACCCTGAAACGATCCTCGACCGATTCCGGACTGCGTCGGCTCGCCGGCGCGTCGATCGGCCGCACGTCGCTCGATCCGCGCGCCGGCCATGCTGCGCGCCAATCCCGGCCGGTATCAGCGGGCTCGGTGGATATCGTGCGTGACGAAGCCGGCCTCGTTGTCGGGCGGTGCGAGGCCATCCTTGACGGCGAGCGTCTTGCGGATATCCTCCAGACCTGTCGCCCAGCGATCGCGCATGGTCGACAGGCCGAACTGCGCATCCTTGTACTGATTCTCCGAGGGCTTTTGCTGGTAGATCAGATGCTGCACGTTGTAGCGCCGGCCGGACGAGACCTCTTCGGCCTGCTGGCACCACGGATCGCTCCTGCGCACATCCTCCGGCACGTGCCCGAGCACGCGATGCAGAAGGCTGCGATAACGCTGTTCGCGCTGCAGCGTATCGGTCACGAAGCGGGTCCGGCTCGAATACTGGACATCCTTGGTGCGTTCGGCGACGTCGTCCAGCGACTGCGGCAGCGGCCCATGCGCGCTCCACAGATCGACCTGGAACGCGAGCGTGTCGCGTCGCGGCGACGCGCGCAGCACTTCCATGAGCGGCGTGTTCGAGACGATGCCGCCGTCCCAGTAGAACTCGCCGTCGATCTCGACGGGCGGGAACGCGGGCGGCAGCGCGCCCGAGGCCATGAAATGCTCGGGCCGAAGCGTCGTCTTCGTGTTGTCGAAGTAGATGAAGTTGCCCGTGCCTACGTTCACGGCGCCCACCGACACCCGCGTTTCGCCCGAGTTGATGCGGTCGAAATCGCACAGCTTGAGCAGCGTTGCGCGCAGCGCGGAGGTGTCGTAGTAGCTGACCTTGCCGGGCGGTTGGGCTGCGCCCGGCAGCGGCGGCGGGAAGCGCGGCGTGAAGAAGCCGCGCTGGCCCTGCAGGAACGCGCTGGCCGTCTGGGTCGCGGTGAGCATCGAGCGGATGTGTTCGTGGCCGTTGAACAGCGCGTATTCGAAAGCGGCCGGCAGTGCGGGGAGGAACGCGGGCTGGCAGATCGTTTCCCAGAATTCGCGCAGGCGCTCGACGCGCCGTTCCGGCGGATTGCCGGCGATCAGCGCGGTGTTGAGCGCGCCGATCGAGATGCCGGCGATCCAATCGAGCGGAACGCCTGCTTCATGCAGGCCCTCGAACACTCCCGCCTGGTAGGCGCCGAGCGCGCCGCCGCCTTGCAGCACGAGCGCGATCGTCTCGTACGGCAGCAGGTGAGCCGGCCGCCCCCCGGCCTCGCTGTGCAGATCGGCCGGATCGACGGTCTGTTTTTCGGTACGGGCGCGCGGCTTCATTGCATGAACCATCCGTGACTGACGATGAACGACTGGCCGGTCAACGCGGCGCTCGGGAACGCGGACAGGAACAGCACCGTCTGCGCGACGTCCTCGACCGTGGTGAACACGCCGTCCACCGTGTTGCCGAGCATCACATGCTTGATCACGTCGTCTTCGCTGATGCCGAGTTCCTTCGCCTGCTCCGGAATCTGCTTGTCGACGAGCGGCGTGCGCACGAAGCCCGGACACACCACGTGCGAGCGCACGTTGTGCTTCGCGCCTTCCTTGGCCAGCACGCGCGCGAGGCCCAGCAAGCCGTGCTTCGCCGTCACATAGGCCGACTTCAGCGGCGACGCCTCGTGCGAGTGCACCGAGCCCATGTAGATCACCACGCCGCCGCGATCGTCCTTGTACATGTACTTGAGCGCCGCCTTGGTCGTCAGGAACGCGCCGTCGACGTGGATCGCCTGCATCTTCTTCCAGTCCGAGAACGCATAGTTCTCGATCGGATTCACGATCTGGATGCCCGCGTTCGACACCAGGATGTCGATCGTGCCGAAGGCCGCCGCCACCTTGTCGATCCCGCTGTTGACCGCTTCCTCGCTGGTCACGTCCATCGCGACGCCGATCGCTTTGCCGCCCGCCTGCCTGATCTGTTCCGCCACCGCGTTCGCGCCGTCCTGGTTCAGGTCCGCGATCGCCACCGCCGCGCCCGCCTTCGCCAGTTCCAGCGCGATCTCCTTGCCGATCCCGCTCGCCGCGCCCGTCACGACAGCGACTTTTCCGTTCAGATTGCTCATATCAATGTCTTGTAAAGAGGGGAAGGGCCTCGGCCGCCAGGCAAGCATCGGTTGACCCGCCGGCCCCGGCATCGGTGCACGCGCCTCGATGCATGCAGGCGCCGCCGGATGCCCACTCGCGCGACGGGCGTGGCCGGGCGCGCTCGCTGGTCCGGTGCATGCACGATCACGCGGGAGAACCCGGTACGCCGCGCGTACCGATCCGCTCGGGCAAGGCCCGTTTAACGCTCCGCGTAGTCGATGCCGGTCAGCGGACCCAGTTGGGCAATGGTCGTGAAGTGCGCTTCGTGTTTCGTGTCGATATCGAGCACCCGGACGTTGCCGCCGAGATCCGTCACGAACGCGCGCCGACCGCGTGCGTCGAGCGACACGCCGATTCCCTCTTTCAGATCGCGCGCGAGTACTTCGCGATCGATCAATCCGGACGCGGTGATCCTGGCGCGGTTCAGCGTGTTGCCGTCGTCCGTGTCGCTGCCGCGATCGGTCCAGTACAGCACGCCGTTGTCGTGATCGAGATCGAGATCGATCGGCTCCGGCAGGTCGGCCAACAGGCATTCGACGTCCGGGCGCTGGTCGGGGCGCGCGCCCGCGGGCGGCTCGATGTTTGCCCTGAAGATACGACCTTGGCCGGCGTCCGGCGGCCCCTTCTGGGTCCAGTAGACATGACCGTTCGCCTTGTCCAGCACGATGCCGACGCAGTGGCGGGTCGCGTCGGCCGTGTCGGCGGGGAACTCGCCCGTGCGCACGAGTTCGGTGACCTCCGCGCCGTCGAGCCGGGCACGCATGACGCGCATGCCTTCGCGGTCGCACCAGTAAAGATGGCCGCCCGGCTTGTCGAGCACCAGTTCCTTCGGCGTTCCGGCCTGGCCGCTCGGCACCAGCACGCGGTGGCCGGTCCCGTCGAGATACGCGCATTCGATCGTGCCGTCGTTCGGCGGAACCGGACGGCTGGTCGGATCGCTGTCGATCAGGTGGATGCCGGTGCCCATGTTGGTCCAGTACACGATGTTGCTTTCGGCATCGACCTTGATGCCGTCGGGCGTTCGGGTCAGATTCCCGAGCACCGTTTGATGGGACCCATCGGGTGACAGGGCAATGATCGCGGGCGGGCGCGCCTGCAGGACATACAACGTACCGTCATGCTGTGTCGTCACGATAAGGTTTCCTAATGTTGTCGCGAGGATTGCCGTCGGTTCGCACGGGCGGATGGAATTCATTTCCATCGAACGGGCTGTCGATAGCGTACACGCGTCAGGCCTTCGAAAGCCTGGCCTGAGCGGCGGGCATTTGTTAACGATTGTCAAGATAAATTGGGGGAGTATTAATGGCGCGATCCGATGACGGATGAGGCGCTCCGAAAATTTCGTACGCCGTGAGACCGGGCGGGCGCGACGGATTGGAACGCGCCATAGGGCGGATCGCGAAGCGGCGACACATGCCGGGATTCGAGGCACGCGACGATGAACGCCTCACATTGAACGAATCGCCCGGGAACGGGACCGTGCCGGTGGTTGGTGGCGCGGGAGGACGGCGATGCGCCATCGTCACCGGAATGGTTCGGCCCCTGGACGGCACCGCTGCCTCCCCGGGGAGGCGCTCGAAGCGATTCCGGATGAATCGATTCGAGGCGCACTCAAGGAGCGGACTTTCATATACGTAAAGAGCGAGGTGACCGTTCTAATTCGATCGGCTTCTTGCCCGGCAGCTTCCGGTCTACCGGCGATGATCGGCTGTCGACTCAACAAGACCGCTGGAGTCGATGCATCGATTGATGCCAGGGGGTGTGCAATTCTTTATATTTGTTTTATTGAGTGAGCAGTGATTGGCAATCGGTTTCATCAACGCGAATCTATAGCAAGACGAAACATCAGGGGTGCGATGCCGGCATGAGCGGGTTGAGCGGTTTTCCGTCGTTCTCCGGATACATCAGCTTCGCTGATGCAATCCGGAGGGAGCGGAGCAGGCCGTACGAGAAGGCGCTTCACCGACGCATGCAAACGCGAAGCCGGACTTCCGGCCGCCTGTGCGCCGGCGTGATGGGCGTGCCGCAGGCGAACGGTGCGGTGTCGATCGTGTTGTTCTCTGGTTCGACCTGCACCGGCAAACTGCATCGGGATCGACAGCACCCGGTCGAACCGCCGGGCGGCAAGCTACGTGTCGCGACCGTCCGCGGGAACGCCAGCCGTTCCGGACGACAGGCCGGCGTCCCGCTGTCTCGATCGCGTCGACACGCATCAATGCATCGTCCAATTCGTGACCTTGACGATGGCGGCATCGACATTCTTGAGGCTCGTCTGGCCTTCCTGCATCAGGATGCTCCATTCCTGCACGCGATGGGTGCCGTTCGGCGGTTGGTTGAAATCGTGCGTGTCGACCACCTTCGCGCGCTCGGCATAGAACTTCGTCATGAACGTCTTCTCGTCCACGCTGTTGCCGGAGCGGGCCAGCAGGCCTTCGAGCGAATTCTTGTCGCCCGTTGCGCCTTGGTTGAGCGCCGTGTCGACGAAGGAGCCGATGGTCAGCGCCGAATTGAAGCCGCGCTGCCGCGCCTGCGCCACGCTGTATCCGATGTAGACGTTGTAGAACGTACGCCACATCGCCTCGCGCCAGTTCGCATTGCTTTGCAGCGCGTTGATCTTTCCGCAGAACGTCTTCGCGCTGTCGGTGATCTTCAGGATCGATCCGGACATGCTGCCGTGTACGCCGATGCGTGACAGCCCGCCCTGGATCGAGGGATTCGAGGCGCCGCCGAAGGCGTCATATTCCTTGAACAGTGCCGGCGCATCGGGGCCGGTGTCGTTCGGACCGCCGGTCGTGGCGCCGAAGATGCCGATGGTGTAGCCCCGATCGTCACCGATATTCTCGCAATAGCCGTAGAACTTCGTCCATTCGAGGGTGTCCTGTTCCGGCTTGTTGATCAGCTTCATGATGTTGTCCCATTGCTCGCCATCGAGTTGGGTCTTCGATTTCAGGAACTGCAGCGTGGCCGGCGAGAAATTGGCGTCGTGGTCGAGTAGCCGGGCATCGATCCGGGTCGGCGTGCAGGCCGCACCGGTTACCCACGGCTGCCCGCTGCCGTCGAGACCGCTGCTGAGGGACGGCGCGTTACCTTGCGTCCGGTAGGCGGCCGTGTAGTTCACGCCTGTGTCGCTGACGACATTCCCGGGCTGATAAATGCGGTTTCCCGACCAGGGCGCATCGCAGATCTCCGCGTTCGCGGACTGTCCCGCATCGCTTCCGGTGGCGAGCTGCGCATTGGCGCTCCAGGGAAAGGAAAGCAGCCCGGACAGTGCAGCGGAAATCGACATGATCTTCAGCGTTTGAATCGACGTTTTTTTCATCTTGAACGCTCCGTTGTGAATGGTATTTTTCAATCAATTCAAGAAAATCGCGACGAGCAGACGGCGCGATTTTTACAGCACACGACATGGCCGCGCGCGATACGTGCGCGCCAAGGTGTTGATGCCGGTGGGAAACAGCGACCAACGTGTCACGGTGGATTCGACCGGAATGCCGGAGCAGGCGAATCCGCCGAGGATGCAGAAAAATCCGCTGCGCGAAACCGCGCTTCTAGCGATGGGTCAGGGAAAGCGCATGGAATTTGACGACGGTGCCGGGGGCTGTCGTCGGTGTGCCCGAGCTGGCCGTTTGGTCGTAGTTGCCGGCCTTGAAATAGAAGTCCTCTCCCTCGAAGCTCGCATCCATCGTGAAGGATCGGGTGGTGTGATTGATCTTCACGCCTATCGTCGTGCCGGACAGACTCAGTTCATAGCTGAACGGCGTCCCGAGCGTGACGTCCGCGATCGGATAGGTCGTGGATTTCCCACCCTGGTTGGTTGCCTCGAGCAAGAGCTGCACGACGCCTTTCGATGTCACTTGTATTTCACACAGCGGCTTGCTGGGCCCGGAGCCCTGGAAAATCTGACCGATCGTGGTGTGGTCGGGCACCTGGACCACGGAGACGGTTGCCTGCAGGAGATTCGTTCCGGCGGGGGGCCATGCCGTATTTTCACGCAGCTCGGTCCGGGGATGCTGCGATCCCGATGTGGTCCATCCGCGCCGAGGGTCCATCATGACCATCGCGCCGTCCGACTTGTCCGTGTAGAAGTAATACGGATTCGTATATCCCGCCGCGAGGCTATCCGCGTTCACGGTGTCGACGCTGCCCGATGCCCCGGTGGGGAGTTGGAGCGTGAAGGGCGCGAGGTTGAAATTCAATCCGGGCGGGTTCGCCGGGCTCAAGGCAGGAAGCGCCGCATCGATCGTCTGCCCGGCTTGCATCAAGGCGGCGGGAGAAACCGCATGGCCTGGGCTGTCCCCCCCGCACGCCGAGAGCATGCCTCCAAGCAGGGCGGCGACAAGGCAGGCTGCGATCGAATCTCTCATGGGGTCGTCTCTCGTTGTTTGAATTAATCTTGGATGGCGAATAGGTTACCTTTATTTTCAAATCGACGGTGAATAAAAATCACTATTTTATTTTATAAAATATTGTTAATTATTCTATTGTCCTATGATTCAATAGGATGATTTTATTGGTGGGTGCTTCCAATAAATTCATGGTGGCGAATGAATTTTTGGTGAACCTTGCAATCAGGATTGCCAGCGCAATGGCACGGGATGGATGGCTGATCGGCGAACTTCGTCGTGGCATGGCCGGATGTTTCGAATTGCATGATCGGCGCACGGCGCGACCCGCCATGTTCGAGCGACTTTTCTGTGCACCGGAGCCGTTGCGAGGCGCCGTTCGGTTTGTCGAGCCGTGTCACGAGGTGAGACCGTGGACCCATCCGGTTCAAGCGATCGTCATCGCGACCGTCCCGGTTGCGTTCATCACCAGTGTTCCCTGAGGGCGGCGGCGATCAACCTATATGCTCAAACACGACATTTTTATTGAGCGGAAACGCGACATCTGAACCTGGGACCCATACTTAATGTCGAGGCCGGATTCAGATGTCGTAGCGCGGGCTCAATATAGATGCCGCATATTTCATCGGTCGCTCCATCATTTAGCGAAGCGCCGAGCTTGAAGGGGCAGGACGCTGACATTCGATCCATGCACCTTGCCAGGCCGTCGGCCCGCTTGATCGGCTTGAGGCGCGCCCCGTGGAGCCGCCGCTTCGATGTCCAATTCCGTGAAGGCACGCGGTGCCATGCTGCGCTTGGGTTGTTCGGACCCGATCCAGAGCGGATCACGATCGGCTGTCTTTCCTGGCACGGAAGCGTGGAATTCGGGGGCGAAGCACCAAGCCGTATCGCTGCTGGGTAAGCCTACACTCAGCAGGGAAGCCGCGGGAATCAAAACCATCCCTGCCATTACAGGGTCGACTCCGGTTATCTGATAATCCATGGAATTAATAAAGAATTTCATTTAAAGTTTGAAAATATTTCTTGATAAAAATAAATAATATTTATATATTGATACCGTCATCCGCTGATCGAATAAAAGCGGCTGCGTGCGACACGTCTCGACCTCGCCAAATCCAAGAGAGATCTGCGGGCCTCCGATGTGTCATGCATTTACGGGGAATCCGACATGACGTCCGCAACGCATAGCCAGTTCGACGGGCTGGCCGCTCTATACGAAAACATGGCAACGTGGCCATTTCGAAGAGATATTGAAATACCCAGCGTGCTGGAAGTAGTGGGAGACGTGGCGGGCAAGGATATTCTCGATTTCGGCTGTGGAGACGGTACCTACTCGCGCATCCTTAAGCAAAGAGGCGCGCGCAGGGTGACCGGATTCGATGAGGCCGAAGGCATGTTGCGGCATGCGTGCGATCGCGAGTCCGGCGAACACCTGGGCATCGATTTCGTGTCGCGGCTCGATCCGGATCTCGATCACCGGTTCGATCTCGTATTGGGCGTGTATGTGTTGCCCTATGCGGCGGACAAGTCGGCGCTCGAGCAAATGTGCGCGAGCATGAAGCGGCTGCTACACCCCGGCGGCCGGCTTGTCACGCTTCCGATTCATCCCGAGTATGTCGCAGACCCTGCCTACTACGCGTGTTATGGCTTTTCGCTGACGCAGACCCCCGCGCACGAGGATGGCGGAGAAGTCCGGATCGAGCTGTTTCATTCGGGATACGGCGGTACCGTGACCGCATGGTATTGGTCCAAGGCGTCACTCGATGCGGCGTTACGGGCGGCCGGCTTTGAGCATATCGTCCATCGCAACCCTCTGCCGTCGGCGCTGACGCCCATCGAGCACGCACCCGAGACACTTCGCCCATATCTGTCGCGACCTCACGCCGTGATTCTGGATTGTCGGTAGACATCGCACATCGCGCGCCACCGACCCGCGTCACCGCCGCTTTTTTCCCAACGTCCCGGAGTTTTCCATGCGTTGTCACACACCGTCTGTCCGCTGAGCGGTACCGGGAAGAGGTTGGCGCGATGAGGAACGGCACAGCGGGCAAGGTCGTGCTGACCTGGCGCGCCTGAACGAGACGCAAGGGGGCGCAGGCTATGCAACTGTCGGTGGAAATCATCGAGTCGATTGAACGGATTGTGCCCGGCGCATACGAATCGTTCTTTCACGCCAGTGGCGCCTCTCTTTTTTACGATCCGCAGTTCCTGCGTGCGGCGGAACGTTCACCGCTGCTGCCGGCGCTCGGTACCTACTATGTTCTCGTTTTGCATGGGCGGCGGATCGTCGCGTTCATGCCCGTCTATCTGCAAAGGCTCATGGTCGTCGATCCCCTGGGTGTGCTGAGGCAGAACGCGGGACTCGTGGACGACGGCTGCGACCTTGCGCTGCTCAGTCATATCATGCACTGCTTCACGAGCACTATCCCGTCGATCGTCGGATCACCGCATGTATATCCGCTGATGTTCGATGCGCTTGCGGACCTCGCGCAATGCACTGGCGCCCGATACTACGGTTTGCTGAACGTTTGCGACGAAATGCTGCTTGCGGCTGCGATCGATCGCGGCATGCATGTGAACTACATGGTGGATCGCTTCTATACGGATCTCGACAGGTTCGGCGACTTCGACGATTTCGTCGAGCAACTACCGGCCGACGGCCGAAGGGAGATGAATCGCCAGCTTCGGAAATTCACCGCCAGCGGCGCCTGCTCGCAGATCATCGCGCCGCCGTTCGACGGCCGACTGCAACAGCTCGCCGCGCTGTGCCACGCGACCACGTCACGCCATGGGACGCCGCAATACTTCCCCACCGTTCCGTTAGCGGAGTTTTGCCGACTTTGCGGCAGCCTCGTGCGCCTGTGCACGATCGAAACCGGAGGGCGAGTCGTCGGCGGCCTCATATGTTTCGAGGGCCCCGATACGTTCTACACGTGGTCTGCTGGCGTCACGTACGACCAGACGGATTTCAGTCCATACACGATCGCGTTCGCGGCGTCGTACCGGTATGCGTTCGAACGCAACCTGCATCGCCTCGAAGGCGGCCGGCTCAACGCGAGAATCAAGACCCGGCTGGGGATGCGGCCGGGCCGGCTCTATGCCGTCACGAGCGACGACCTGAAACCCGCTGCCGCTCGCGTCGCCTCACTCAATCACATGGCAGTTTCGGAAACAACTGATTCTATCGACTCTTCGTTGCGAAAGGAGTAAGCCCAATGACTATGCTTAATACGGTTGCATTGGCGGACGATTTCCGCACATTCCCAGCAAGAGTCAAAGGCCGGGTGCGCTCGCGGCACCATCCCGAGTATGCGGGCTGGCACCGGCGCTCGACGTGGAATGGACGTTCGTTCGAGCGCTATCCCGAGTACATCGTGAAAGTGGAGTGCGAGGACGACATCGTTCAGGCGATTGACTTCGCGCACGCGCACGGGATGCGCATCAGCGTGCGGGGCGGCGGCCACAGCTACAGCGGCTGTTTTCTGCGCGAGGGCGGCATGCTTCTCGACCTCTCGGAGATGCAGGACATTCGCGTTGAGGTCGCCGCGCGCCGGGCGATCGTTCAACCTGGCGTGACGAGCCGCCAGTTGAGCGAAAGCCTCGCCGCGCATGATCTCGCCTTTCCGACTGGCCATGGAGGCGGCGTCGCGATCAGCGGGTTTCTGCTCGGCGGCGGACTTGGCATCAATTGCACTTCATGGGGTGGGATGAGCCTCTTCAACGTGCTGGCCATGGACGCCGTCACCGCCGACGGCCGGATCCGCCACCTCAGCGCCGACAGCGAGCCTGACCTTTTCTGGGCCGCCAGAGGCTGTGGCCCGACCGCGTTCTTCGTCGTCACCCGCTTCTACCTGGCTTGCGAGCCGCTGCCGCACGCGATGACGACCAATACGTATCGTGTGCCGTTCGGAAGACTCGCGGCGCTGTTGACGGAAATCGAACGCATCCGACCCGCCCCGGCCTTGCAGGTCATGCTCGCGGTGGTCCCATCGGCAAGCGTCACCGCAGCCGAATGCAGCCGCGAAGGCCTGCTCAGTACGATCGCGTTTGCCGACAATGCATCGCAGGCGAACGCATTGCACGCGGCGCTCGTCTCCAGGCTGCCCGACGGTTGGCTCACGCCGGTGGAAGAAGATCAGGCATCCAGCTTCGAAGCCATTTATAGGCAGACGGATGCCATGATGGCCGCGAAGCGCTTCCGGACCGACAACATTCTCACGGACAGGGCGGAAGACGCTGTTCGGATTCTCGCGTCGCATTTGCCTCGCCAACCGTCTCCGGCAAGCGTGCCGCTCTTCATCTGGCGTGGCATGCACGCGTTTGAGGACGCGGCCTATTCGGCGCACGGCAGGTTCTTCCTGTCGACTTACGCTCAATGGAACGACGCCGCCGACGACGAAGTCAACCGGGAGTGGCTCAAGTGCTTGTATGACGAGCTCGCGACAGTCGCGTCCGGATGCTATATCAACGAATTTGACATCGAGACGCGCGCACTGGACATCGCCCGCTGCTTCTCCGCGGAAAACTGGCGGCGGCTGGTGGAATTACGGCGGCGCTATGACCCGGACGGCGTCTTTCACGATGTCACCACATTGACGCCGCGCGTGTGACATACAACTCGGAAAGAGACCTGCATTTGCCGGAGCGTCACGTGCCGGTGCGTCGCGCATTGCGGTCGCGCCGCAGCGATCGTGCGGCCACAGCACGCGACCCGCTCCGACCCGCTCCGACTCGGACGCGTCCTCGATGCCGATCGCTCTTTGATGAGGCACGCGAAGCTCGATGCGGCGGAGCGGTCGATCGATCCGGCCCGGGTCAAGCGGCTCGATCTGTTCGGGAAGGCGGGGGCCGCGATGGACGGCGCACGCCGAGCACAATTGACGTTGCGGGCCGGTGACGGAGGCGGAGATCCGGCCGTTCGTCGACTTCGCGCAAGCGCTCCGGCCGAAGCCGGCCAACCTCGGTAACGCAAGGGCTGAGCGGAGACAAGCTCAAGGCCATGTCGCGGGTCTACGACAGGGCGCCGCGCAAGGAAATTCCGGACAAGGGGGCGTCGTTTCGCGACACGCGGTTGTTGTTGCGTTGCTCGCCGGCGTCCCCCAATCGGCCAGGGCCTGTCCGCCACGCAATCATGAGCCGACTCGCGCGGGCTGCATGCGTCAGGACGCTTGCGGACAGCAGGTCAGCGCGCGCGGTCAAACGCCGCCGGACATCGATCGCGCCGACGCATGGCCGCCCGTTCGGCTGGTTGGAACGCGCCCGCCGCCTGCTTTCCGGACCGGGTCCGCCATCGCCGCCCATTGAAGAAAAGACGATCGCGAAAGTATGCCGGCGGATCACCTATGGATGAATCGCGGTGTTTTTCCTACCATGACTTCGCCGAAACGACACGTATCGAAGGAAGCCGCCGCACATTTCGGCGAGGAGGGGTCTGGGGAGCAACGGAACAGGGAAGTCAGTTAAGCCCGGCGAACGTACCCGAAGTACTTCATAGATCGCTCCCCCCGGTCAATGGGCGCAGCTCTCCACGCGCGATGGACTTCGGCACCGAGAACGAATCGGGAGCGCGACTTGCGTTTGAGCGGTCCCGGTGTCGGGCTGTCGGCGCACTTGTCGTCGCCTCGTGCGGGCCCCGCGCTAGTCGCTGACGATCGCGATCGCGCCCAGCACGACGAACAGCGTGCCGGCGAGAAACTGGCCGATCCGTAGCGCGTGGCCGCCCGGCGACACGCGGGCGCGCAACGGATGGGCGAGCAGGATGCAGAACACGTCGGCGGCGGAAAACAGCAGGTTCGCGCAAGCGCCGAGCAGGAACAGTTGCCAGCCGAGCCCGATCGACGCGTCCGGATCGGTGAATTGCAGCAGGAACGAAAAATAGAACAGCGCCGATTTCGGATTCGACGCCTCGATGAACGCGCTCGACGACACGACGTTGCGCGGCACGTCGATCGCCGCGTCCTGCCCGACGGGCGCGCGGATGCGCTGGATACCGAGCCAGACCAGATAGGCGCCGCCGACCACCTTAAGCACGTGATACAGCATCGGCGACGTCTTCAGCACCGCGACCGCACCGAGCGCGACGATGCAGATCTGGAAGAAGGCGCCGAGATGAATGCCGAGCGCGGACAGGAAGCCGGCCCGCCGCCCGTGCTGCAGCGTCAACGATACGGTCTGCAGCAGCGCGGGCCCCGGGATGAAACCGAAGCCGATGCAGGTCAGGCCGAAGAACAGCGCTTGCTCGGGCGACATCAGAGATCGTCTCCGATCACGATGCCGAGCCGGCCGCATTCGCCGCGCACCCGATCGCGCGCGATGGCAAGCCGCTCCTTCGACAGCTCGGGCATGAACACGCCGATATAGTCGTCGATGGCGGCCTCGCGATCGAAGATATCGACGTTCCGGTAGCGATCGGCCACGTCCTGCCGCCGTGCGCGACTTCCGATCGCGAGACCCAGTCGGGCCGACATCGTTTCAGCCTCGTCGGGATCGGTCAGATAGCGAAATTCCTTCGAGCCCGGTTCTGGCGACAGCAATTCGATGTCGGCGCTGATGATCACATCCCGCCCGACCTTGAGGAATGCGATGTAGGTCTCGATGTTTTCCTCCAGCAACGCCTCGTTCATTCCCAGATGCCCCAGCACGAATCCCGCCTTGATCGCCACGCCATGCGTGCGCGCATTGTGCAGCGCACGCAAATTGGCGTCGGCCATCCGCTTCGCGGCCGCCACCGGATCCTTGTTGCGCAGTGGCTTGTTGAGCGCCTGCAGCGAACGCGCGGCGCCCGCGTCGACGCCCACGAACAGAATGCGGAAGCCGATCCCGCGCATTGCTTTCAGTACCTGCTCCTTCTCCATGCCGTCCGCGCGCGCGTAGCCGACCAGGACCGGGCGCGCGTCCGCCGGTAACGCGCGCCACCACGACGGCGTCGACTCCGCCATGTCGAGCATCAGCCGCGCGAACGTGAGCGGCAGTTCGTCGGCCGTCACGTACAGGTAATCGTAGCCCGCCTCCCACGCGCTGCGGATGACGGACCACGCGTGATCCGCCGGCAGTTCGTTCTTCCACATGCTGCCATACTGGATCGAGCAGAACGAACAGGCATCGTCGCCGCTGAACTTGATGCAACCGCGCCCGATTTCGACCGGCACGCCCTTGCGTACCTGCCGCCCGGTCAATGCCAGGATCCGCCGGCCCAGGCGCCGGGTGAAATTCTCGGTGTAGACGGCGGTATGCGGCAAAGTCCGGTCGATCAGGCTGTAGTCGATGACGCGGTTCACCGCCTCACGAATCGTCGGATCAGCGACGATTCGCCCGGATTCCAGACGAACCGACCCGGGATAAACGCTGGCGGCTCGCGCGTGCTGCCGATCCCTCAGGAAATCGACCAGACCGCCATACACTTCGTTGCCGACGAATCCGCAGTCGATCAGTTCGCCGTGACGATCGAGGATCTCGCGGCTCAATGCCGTGAAGTGATCGTTGCCGACCACGATCGCGATATGCGGATCGATGGATTTGACCGCGTGAGCGATCCGGATAGCGGCTTCGTAATTCGCCGTGATCGCACTGAGGCAGACGGCAAGGGTGCGGCTGGCCCGCTCGCGGACCGCCGTGAGGATACGGTCGAGCGGATGAATCACGCCATCGACATAATGGCCCTCAAAGCCCGGCAGCGCGTCGACATGAGAAGCCAGCGATAGGATGCCGAGATGCGGGAAATTGGCCCAGTCGGTATGTTGAATGCCCTTCGATACGACGATATTGTTCGCTTCGCCCGCGCCGTCCGCATCCAGATCGTTGCTGTTCGGCGGATTGATGAAAAATACGATGGCCCTCGGCTCACTCATGGCGCAGTTCTCTCGATATTGTGGATCTTGTCTGGAAACTACTACAACCGGCCAGCCCATGCCTCCGCGGGCAGACGGAACCCTCGGGTGACGACCTTACCGCTTTTCTCGTACGCACGGAAGGGCCCGCGACGGCATCCGGCAACGGATGCCGTCCGCCGATATCCGATGCCCGGACCTGGCGTCGACAGGCATGCTGCGCGACGCGCCGCAGACGACATGATAGGCTTGCGGGCGCCAGATCCAGTCAAGGGCTGTTGTCTGGTGATCGATATGGATTATTGTTTAGGAATATGAAATGTTTATGTTTTTGCCGTTCTTACTGGCGCTTGCCACGATGGGACAAGTCGCTCGCGGAAAATATACGTCGAGTCTCGTTCTGTTTCTCGTCACCCTGGTCGTGACCCTGGCTTCGTTCGAGCATCATGCAACTGATGCGCTCCAACTGACCTTCTAGTCGCGGGAACAGCGCATGAATGCAACTATCAATCAGCAGGCGGCGCAGCCCGCGTGGAGCAGCCGGAATCTGAACAGCCTCGCGCTGTTGGGCGTTTGCCTGGCGTTGGGCATTGCCTTTTACTACCAACTCGCTTTCGGCGAATTGCCCTGTCCGCTTTGTCTGTTGCAAAGGGCGGGTTTGATTCTCATCGGGATTGGCTTGGCGTTGAACGTGCGGTTCGGCGTACGCGGCCTGCATTACGGCGCGGCGCTCGTCGCAGCCGTGGCGACGGGCGCGATCGCGGTTCGTCAGGTTCTGCTGCACATCGTTCCCGGCACCGGCGCGTATGGGTCATCCTTGCTCGGCCTCCATTTCTATACCTGGGCCGCCATCGCCTCGATCGTGGTCGTGGTGTTCGTCGCGCTCATGCTGCTCTTGCCGGGTGACGAGCGTTCCGGATCGCCATCCAACGATATCAATACGATGGGCAAGATAGCCATTGCGCTCTTTCTCGTGATGATCGCGGCGAACCTGGCGTCGACCCTGCTCGAATGCGGATTCGGCCAATGCGCCGACGATCCCGTGGTCTATCAGTGGTTGAGCCATACCTGACGCGAGCGCGTGATCTGTCCAGGCCGACGCCTTCCTGGAGTAGATCGGAATCCTGGAGGTTGGCGCGACTGTGTTGAGTCGGCGCTTCACCTCAACAAGGGGTGGGGCGCCCTCAGCATCGAGGTCGGATGATGGACGGAAGTAAGGTTCGTCGCGGAAGACCGCGACGGCGGCTTTCGGTGCAGTGGGCAATCTGACGCCGGCAGCAATGCGATCGGGATGCTGGATGGGCCACCGGGTTGACCGAGTGGCATGGCCGTCGGAGGCACGCCGAGCCTTGTCGCTGTATCGGATACCGGTTGGCGGCGCGCCGCGCTGCCGGGTTGCCCGTCCTCGCCGGTGCGCTGCGTCGATTTGTCCGTCGCGGACGCCGACCTTCATGCTTTCCCTTGCCGTCGCGCCTACGCGCTCAGTCGAGGGGCCGCGACGTCCCCGAGCCATTTCGCGGACGTCTCTTCTGTCCCGGAGAGACGCGCGACGCGCGCGGCCGCACGCGCCGGCGGCGAGGCCCGTCAAATCGGCACGGATGGCGCACGCCGAGGCTCAGAGGAAATCCCTGATCAGTATCGTCATCCACCGCCAGGCGCCTCCGCAGCCGGCGGCCCGGCAGCGCGCATCGGGATCCGCCAGCAAGCGGCGCTTGGCATCGCTCACCGGGCTGGCGTTGCGCAGGTAGTACGCCGCGCTGTCCTGCAAGGGATCGAGGCCGTCCTCGGGGATATCCATCCACAGGCCGTTTTCCGTATTCAGGCGGGCCGACAGCGGATCGAAATTGAAGCTGCCGAGATAATACCGATGGCCGTCGATGCGGATCAGCTTGGCGTGCATCATGCGGTTCTCCCGGTCGTTGTACTCGCGCACCTCGATCCCGGCATCGACCAAGCCGGACAGGTCGTCGGCATAGGCGCGGCCGACCGCGGGAAATTCCTGCGTGATGCTCGCCAGCGAGGCGCTCACCAGGATCACGCGGACGCCTTCGCGCTGCTTGCGCTCAAGCGTCTCGCGCAGTTCCGGCACCAGGATCAGGTAGGGGGTGATGACCAGGATCTCGCGTTGTGCCGTATCGAACGCGGACAGCATGTCCTGCAACGTGCCGGGCGAGCGCTTGTCGGGCTCGTCGTGGACATAGCGCAGGCGCTCGCAGGCGATCGGCATCCAGCCAGGATCGACATCCGCACCGGAAGCGGGCGCGGCGTCGGGATCGGCAGGCCTGTCGGAGGCGGTCGGCGTATCGGCCGCGGCCGGGTTCGCCGCCGGGGCCGTACCGTCGGGCGGAGCCAGCAGCCACTTGCGCCAATAGCGGATGCGCGCCGGGTCAAGCGTGGCATAACCCCGCGAGAGGCCATAGGGACTTTCGATGCCGAGGAATTTTTCCGGCTCGGGGTGCACTGCTGCCGGGCTGTCCCAGAACAGGTCGAAATGCCGGTGCATGGCGTGCAGGGCGGAAGCGTCTTGGCCGGCGTCGCCCGACACCATCAGATCGCGCTCGCTGAGCCAGTTGCGAAAGCTTGGATCCCAGATCGAGGTGCTGCCGATCACGGCCGTGTCGCCGACCAGGAACAGCTTGTCGTGCATGCGATGCGCGATCCCGATGAGATGGGATCGTGGGTGGAAGATTCGCAGTTCGATGCCGGGCGCCACCTCGTGCAGCGCGACGATGAGCTCATCCTCGAGGGGAAAGTGCGGCTCGGGGCCGATGCCGTCGATCAGCAGCTTGACCGGCACGCCGCGGCGCGCGGCCCCGGCCAGATGACGCAGCAGCAGGCCGCCGGTCTGATCGATTTCGAAGATGTAGGCGAGGACGCGGATCTGCTCGGCGGGCGTGGCATGGTCGACCAGTGCGATCCGCGACTGCATCAGCTGGCCGTCGTCGAGATTGGCGACCAGGTCGACGCATTGCGCGTGGCCCTGCAGGGAAAGGGCAAGCATGCATGCCGGGATGAGCGCCAGGCTTCTTCTTGTGGCGGTCATGATGCGGTGAATGGGTTCAAGATGTCTCGGGCCCTGCGTTCTCAAATGTCTGGAATGGCGGAAATCAAATACCTTACGAGTACCTTGTGTTCAGGCACGGCCGAGGCATCGTGTCCGGCTGCGATGCGTATTTCACCAGGCCGCCCCTATGCCGCGCACAGGGGGAAGGCATTTGCGTCAAGGATATCTTCATTGGCGAGTGGGGCGGAAATCCGGCGTTCCGGCGTTCCGGGGCACCGGTGAGCCGCCGGAGACGGCTGAAGCGTGGCGCAAGCGGGCACGCGTGTCGAGGTCCCGGCTGCTCCGGGCGTTGCCGACTGAGGCAGGCATGATGCGAATTGAGCTGCCTGGCAATTTGTGCGAATCTGTCTCGCCGACCTCGGCGTTCATCCTTTCCTACTGGCCCGTTTTGTGAGACAAGCATGGTCTTCGATCGAGGTGCGCGTCCGAAGCGGACCGCTTTCGTTTTTGCAGGCGGGGGCAGCCTCGGTGCGATCGAGGTGGGCATGCTGCGCGAACTGCTCAATTACGGTGAACGGCCCGACTTCGTGGTCGGCGCGTCCGCCGGCGCGATCAACGCCGCCTATTTCGCCGGACAGCCCGACCGCGACGGCGTCGCGAATCTCGAAGCACTGTGGTGCAACATCCGCCGGCGCGACATCATGCCGTTTTCCATGCTCGGCCTGTTGAGGACCATTCTTCAGAATCGCGCACACCTCGTCGAAACGACTGCGCTGCGAATGCTGCTGGAAAGGCATCTGCGGTATCAGTACGTGGAGCGCGCGTCGCTGCCGCTGCACGTCGTCGCGACCGATATGCTCAGCGGCAGCGAAATCGTGCTGTCGTCGGGCCTCGTCGTCGACGCCGTACTCGCCAGCGCGGCCATCCCGGGCGTATTTCCGCCGGTACGGATCGACGATCGGCTGATGGTTGACGGCGGCGTTGCAAACAATACGCCGATTTCGATTGCCGTCGCACAGGGCGCGACGCGTATCGTCGTGCTGCCGGCGGGCTTTGCATGCGCGTTGCATAAGCCGCCGGCGAGCGCAATCGCCCAGGCGATGCATGCGCTTACCCTCGTGATCGCACGCCAGCTCGTACGCGATTTGGCGTTCTACGAGACGCGCGCCGATATCTTCGTGGTGCCCCCCTTGTGTCCGCTCGACGTTTCGCCGTACGACTACACCCGGTGCAGGGCGCTGATCGAACTGGCGGCCGAGCGGACCCGTGCGTGGCTCGGCGATGGCGGTTTCGAACGGACCTGCATTCCGGGCGCGCTGCACGAGCATACGCACTCGGTTGAACGGTGACGTTGGTGCTTAGAGCCTGACCGACGCCTCGCGCCCGAGGATGGGGTCATGCCGATTGAACACGATCCGGCGATCTATGACGACAGGGGCGCCTTGTGACGGCTTCGACCGCGGATGCCGACGATCCACTTCGTGCCGTCAGCCGAGATGCGCTTGCCGGAGCCTCGAAACCTCGGCGGCGCAAATCGGTTGTAGGCGCTGATGACTTTCACGATCGCTTTGTCGAGGCGTGCCTCGGTCACGCATTTCAAATTCAGCCACGCGACTTGCTTTCGGCTGAGATTCTTGACTGACCGCGCCGTCTGCGTTGGCCCGAGATTGCAGCCGCAGCAGAACAGCGTCGTGATGAAGCGTTTGCGCGGCTCGTCGAGCTTCGCCTCGAATCCGGAAGCCAGTGTGCCGGTAAGCAAGGCATCGATATGATCGTCAAGGCGTTGTCGCGGGAAATCTTGGCACGCGGCAGCATCACGACACGCGTGTTGCTGCCGGAACAGGATTTGACGACCGGTACGCTGACGTTCTCACTGATTCCGGGTGTGATTCGGCAGGTCCGTTTCGCCGACGAGAAATTGCGCGGCACGTGGAAGACCGCTTTCCCGGCCGGTGACGGCGAAGTGCTGAACCTGCGTGACCTTGAATCGGCCAAACGGGTCAAGCGATCTACGCCGGGCTGGACGATGGACGGGTATGGGGGCCGCAGCCGGTCGTGCTTGTCGGCAGGCAACTCGCGGGTGCGGTGATAGGTGTCGGGGGCAGTGTCGCAACGCGCTTCGGCGGGTACGGTTACGACCGGTTTGTCGGCACGCCGGTGTACAAGCCATCCGGTTTCCCAACGGCCCGGGCCACGCTCGGTTTCCAGGTGACGGCGCAGTTTTGATGAAGAAACAACTGAACTGCTCGGTGCGTCGTGGCCCCGACGACGCTGGCGAGGACCGGGAACTGACCGCGTTTCCGACCGCGCAGATCGCCTTGGTCTTGTCCGCGGCACGCCGTTTTGGCGTACCGGCGGCGGATACAGACAGGGAATTGGCTGAATTATCCTAATCCGGCGCGCTAAGATCGCCGTGGCATGCGTCGTATCCCGACGGTATGACGCGTGCCGACCGTTCTTCCAGGGAGCCCCCTCATGACATCACGCTTCCAGCGCCGGCGCGGCGCGCCCGTCGTCGCCGCCTCATTCCCGCCGTCTCGTGCATGCGCGTTCGTTTGCGCCGCCATGCTGCTGACGGCCGCCGCGACCACCGCGCACGCGCAGCGAAACGCCGCGGTCGCGCACCCGCTGCCCACGACGACGGGCGAATTGCGCGTCGGCGTCCAGGTCGACGTCGGCAGCTTCACCATGGACGACGCCACGCGCATTCGCGAAACCGGTTTCGAGTTCGTGCGGTTGGGCGTGTGGGCCGACAGCCTCGGATCGCGCAAGTATCAACAACAGCTCGAGACCGCGTTCGCCCAGGCGAAAGCCGCGAGCCTCGGGGTATTGATGACGGTCCGGTCGTTGAACCCGTTCGGCACGCTGCCGGTCGATCCGTCCCTGCGCGCCGCCGTGCTCGAAAGCGCCGGCGCGACCTTCGGGCGCGCGGTCGCGGGGCTGGTCCAGGCGCATGCGGGCCAACTGCTCGCGGTCGAGATCTGGAACGAGCCGGACCTCGCGAAGTACTGGCCGCCCGGCGACGTGGAGGCGACCTTGCCGCCTTACATGCAGGCCGCCTGCGCGCAGTGGACGACGCTCGGCCGGCAGGTGCCGGTGCTCGGGCTGGGCTTCGCGCGGCCGCCGTCGAAAGGCTCGCTGCCCGACGCGCTGCTCGCGCAGGTCGTGCAGCGCGCACCCGGCTGCCTGGGCGGCGTGTCGTATCACGCCTATGGGATGACGGGCCCGCAGATATCCGCGGTCAGCGCGGACCTCCACGAGCGCTACCGGTTGCCCGCCGTCATCACCGAGTGGGGGGTGCCGTCGATTCCGGCCACGGGCGGCGACGCGGGTCAGGCCGCGCAGGTCGCGGCGTTCCTGTCGGCCGTGCGCGGCACCGGCGCGCCGCTCGTATCGATCTACGAATGGAAGGATTCGCCGAACGGCATCGACCTCGCCCAGCGCAACTATGGGCTCGTGACGGTCGGCGGGATGGCGAAGGCGGCGCTCGGCGCGGCCGGCGCGGAACTGCCGCGCGTCGAGGATCCGGTCGACCCGCCGCCGCAGTCATCGGGCGGCCCCGCGCCATCCCACCCCTGACCCGGATGCCGCGCTCGACGGCCGCGCGCGGGGCACCAGCAAGGTCATCGACAGCAGCGCGACGCTGGACAGATGCCGCATGTAGCTGCCGAGATCCGGCTCGAACAGCATCGACACCGCGACGTGCCCGATCACGAGACTGGCAAGCACGATGTCCGACGGTCGCCCCACCGTGTCGCGCGTCCGGCGCAGCGCCCGCAGCGCGGGCGCGACGGCGAGCGCGACGAACGCCTGCATCGCGACTTCCTTTGGCCCCGGCGAAAACAGCGGCGCGAGATTGAGCTTGCCGATCGCATACAGATAGTCGACGACGAATCCGTGGAACGACGACGGATCGACCGGATTGTAGAAGCTCGTGCGCGCGCCGAACGGCGACGCGTACACCAGGTAGTCGACCGCCATGTCGCGCGGATGCAGCAGCGCGTAGTAGACCCAGCCTGGCAGCAACGCGAAGCCCGACGCGGCGGCCGCACCCAGCACCAGCCGGCCGCGCGTCGACAGGGCGTAGAACGCCACGCATCCGAGCGCGATGACGGCGATCAGGGCGAAGTAGCTGCGGATGAACCCCGCGTACAGGCCGTAGAGCCCGAGCGCGGCGACGAGCGTGCCGCGTACCCCGTGACGGCGCGCGGCTGCCGCGACGAGCAACGAGATCAGCACGACGAGCGTGTCCTTGCTGGCCACGAACAGATTGAAGAACACACAGGGCGCGGACAGCACGAACGCCGCCGCCATCAGCCCGAAGCGATTCGCCGGACCCAGCATCGCCCAGATGAACCACGCGCCGATGCCCGCGATCAACAGGTCGACGCCGCCGCCGAACCATCCATAGAGCTTGCCGACGGCGTCGAACGAGGTGTCGGCGAAGGTGTCCGCGCCACCCATCTGCGCCTGGATCTTCTCGGCGTCGCGAAAGATGAACTCAGGCAGCAGCGCGCCTGCATTGCGATACAGCACCAGATAGCCGAACACATAAGCGGCCGCGACGGCGCGTACCACACCGCGGCTGAGTCGCCGTCCCCTCGGTGGGTGGTCATAGCGCATGGCGCTTCACTTCCCGCGACGGCGTGAAGCGTCCGGTTCGGCCGCCCGCGTCCGCCCGGACGAGCAGCCCGCCGAAGCCCGCGGCGAGCAGCACGCTGACGAGCAGGTGGCCGCAGGCCGCGCCGAGAACGCCGTGCGCGCGGATCGCATAGCCGATGACGGGCAGGCTGCCTGCCGTGAACAGCGCCGTGGCAAGCGCGAACGCGCGGCCTGCCCGCAGTGCGATCGCGGCGGCCCACAGCAGGTCGATCGCGCCGCGCAGCACGAACGACAGCAGCAGGATCGCGAGCAACAGCGTGCCGGCCGCGTCGAGCGGTTCGCGCGCCATCCGGAACAGCGGCTCGCGCACCGCGAGAATCGCGGCCGACAGCAGCAGCGTCGCGCCGAGCGACGCGAGCAGCGCACGCCGCAACGTGGGCGCGAACGCGTGCGGCTCGGTCGCGGCGGCACGGGTGAGCGCGGGGCCGGCCGTCGACACGATCGCCGCGAAGGCGATCGTCTGAATCGCGTTCGCGATCGACCACGCGAACACGTAGCGCCCGAGCGCATCCGCGTCGACGAGCCGCGAGGCGATCAGCCGCTCCGCGTATTGCAGGCCGGCGAGCAGCGCCGCGCCGACATAGAACGACAGGCCGTCTCGCCAGAGCGCAAGCGTGCCGGCGGCGCTGTCCACGCGGGTGGCCGCCGAGCAGGCGTCGGCCGCCGACGTGGCGAGCACGCGCCACGCCCAGCCGATCACGGTCACGTTGACCGCGACCCAAAGCCATAAAACAGTATCAAGCCGAACGATCGCGCCCGACGCGAGGCCGGCGATCGCGAGCGCCGGCCACGCGCCGGTGCGCGCGAACAGCATCAGCGACGCCGTCCGGGCGCGATGCAGCGAGAACACATATGTGTTGCACTCGAATGCATAGTGCTCGGCGATCGCGACCGCGACGATCGTGAGCCCGATGGCGGCGCGCGGCCCGTGTGCGGCCGAAAGCAGGTTCGTGTGCATCAGCAGCAGCGCGCCGGCGCCGAGCAGCAGATACGCCAGCGCATAGACGAAGCCGACCGAGCGCGCGTCACGGATCGCCTGGCGCGGCGCGGGCAGCGCGAGCCGACGGTTCAGTTCCGCGCTGAAGCCGAGGCCGAGCACTTTCGAGGTGATCACCGAGACCGCGATCGCGATCCCGTAGTCGGCGACCGCCGCGAAGCCGAGTACGCGCGCGATCACGATCGTCAGCGCGAATTTCGCGCCGAGCGCGGCGATCCGCAACGCGATGCGCATCAACATGGCGCGGTCTCCAACGGCATCGCCGCGTCGCGCAGGGCCGCGACGAGACGCGCGCGTTCGACCCGCAGCGCATCGGCTCGGCTCGTCGCCGCCTCCCAGAAGCGTAAGGCGGCGCGCGGCGCGTACAGATGGTCGGCGACGGCATCGGCGTCGAAATCGGCCGCGTTGACGACCCAATCGTCGAGACCCAGATCCGCGTAAGCGCCGAATCCTTTGCGTTCGTAGCTGAGATGGAAGGCCGGCACGCCGGCGAGGATCGATTCGAGCGCGCCGTGAAGTCGCACGGAGACGACGAAATCGGGCGGGTCGTCGGCGAGCACCTGGCGCAGGGACGGCAACGGGCGGGCGACGCCGAGCCGGCGGTAGAACGCCGCGTCGTCGTTGCCGCGCCCCGTGCTTTGCACCGCGAGCGTGATCCGGCTGCGGGACTCGAGCCGCGCGATCAGGCGATCGAGCGCGCGCCGGTAGCGGGTGCGCTGCGCTCGGCTCCAGCGCGGCGCGTCGCGCAGGACCAATGCGATGTGACGCACCGGCGCGACGGCGCCCGGCGCATCGGCGCCCGGCGCGACGGCGCCCGGCACATCGGCGCCCGGCGCGACGGCGCCCGGCACATCGGCGCCCGGCGCGACGGCCGGGCCCGGCAGCCGCATGCCGAACGCGAGCACCGCGAGGTCGGGGGCGCGGCGCGTGTTCCGATTGCCGCCCAACATCGCGAGCGAGCGGTCGTCGCGCACGAACACGACAGCGCACGCGTCGAGCAGCGAGGTGACGTGCTTCCGCCACGCGCGCGACATGAACGGCAGGCCGGCGCGCGCGGGACCGATGCTTTGCGGCAGATAGACCGCGGGCTTGCCCGACGCCCGCGCGGCGCGCAGCTGCAACAGATGGCCGGCTTCGAGCCGAAGCGCTTCGGTGAGCGTGCGAGCGCGCAGGTAGCCGCCGCCGACGCCGACGATCAGATCGGCATCGGCGAGCACCGGCGCGAGCGCGGCGGGCCCGCGCGACGACAGCCAGGCGCGCGCCACGGCCGCGAGGCGGCGCGCGACGCCGTGCTGCGCGAGCACGGGCGCGCCGAGCGGGTCGCCGGCGTCGGCGAACGAGTCGGGATCGGCGGCGACGATGGTGGTGCGCACGCCGTCGCCGAATGCCTCGCGCAGCAGTTCGACGGACAGATCGACGAGCAGTCCGTCGCCTGAGTTGCGACGGCTGTACGCGTGCAGCAGGACGACATGGAAAGGGCGTGTCATGAGCGGGTTCCGAAGACAGTTTCGTGATAGACGTTCAGCGTGCGGCGCACCATGCGCGCCGCGCTGAACCGTTCGATCGCGCGGTCGCAGTTGGCGCTGAGGCGAGCGAGCGCGCGCCGGTCGTCGTACAGCGTCCCGATCGCGGCGGCGAGCGGCTCGGCCGTCTCCTCGTTCGCGACGACGACGCCGATCCGCTCGGCCGCGACCAGTTCCTCGGCGCCCGCGACGCGGGTGGTGACGATCGGCAGGCGCGCGGCCATCGCTTCCAGATACACATACGGGAAGCCCTCGTAGCGGCTCGGCAGCACGAACAGGTCGAACGCGTTGAAGTAGCGGCGCGCGTCGGCGATCTCGCCGAGCGGCCGCACGTTGGGCGGATACGCACCGCGCGGACGGGCGGCGCTTTCCTCCAGGTCGCCGCTGCCGATCACGGCGATCTCGATCGCCTTGCCGTAGCGCTCGGCGAGCCGGTCGGCCGCGCTCATCAGGCGATCGAGACCCTTCTGGAACGAGAAGCGCCCGACGAAGCCGACCGTGAAGCCTTCCGGCGCGAGGCCAAGCGCTTCGCGCGCGGCGGCGCGCGGCAGGCGCGGGAAATCGGGCACGCCGTTGTGGATCACGGTCGTGAGGCCGAGCGGCAATTTGAGCGCGTGACGCGCGTGATGCGCCTCGTCGATCGATACGGCGATCAGTCGATCCGTCAGCCACTTGCCGAGCAGGCGCTCGATCGCGCCGTAGAACAGGCGCTGCGCGCGTGTCAGATGCGGGTTCAGCGTATAGAGTGCATGCGGCGTATAGACATGCCGCCACGATCCGCGGCATGCGCGGGCGAGCGCGCCCGCCTTCGAGCTGTGACTGTGCACGACGTCCGGCGCGATGCGCGCCAGATGCCGGAACAAGTGCGCGAACGCGCGAGTGTCCCGCCACGACACCGCGCGCCCCATCGGCACGCGTGCGAACGACGCGCAGCGGCTGACCGTGCGTTGCGTGAGGATCTGCGCATCGAAGCGATTGCCGGCTGGCGCGATCAAGTGGATCTCGACGCCGGCGTCGGCGAGCCCGTCGATCAGGTCGGCGACATGGACGCCGACACCGCCGCCCGCCGCCTCGACGACAAGCGCGACGCTCAGCGGGCGTCGCGCGTTCGCCGCGTCGCGCGGGCCGGGTCGTGGAACGGGCGTCGCAACGGCGACGTGCTGCGAGGTTTCTTTCTGCGACGTGGTCATGGTCTTCTCCATCGAGCGGCGGCTTGCAATACGCGCCGTACCCACCCGGGATGGGGCAGCGCGCCGTAGTCGTATTGGGTGTAGCGGTAGCCCTCGTATTTGCCGCCGTAGCCGCCCAGGCGCGGTGCGAATCCGTTGAGCACCGCGCCGGCGGACGTGACGCCGCCGCGGCGCAACCGCTTCAGCGATTCGCGCAGATCGCCGATGCGGGTCTGTCCCGCGCGGACGATCATCAGCACGATGGGCGCGTGGCGGCCGATCACGGTCGCGTCCGCCGCGGCGAGCACGGGCGGCGCGTCGATCAGCACGTAGTCGTAGCGGGCGCGCAGCGTATCGAGCAGCGGGCCGAGATGCGGGCCGAACAACAGCGCATCGGGATTCGCGGGCAGCGCGCCGGTCGTCAGCAGGTCGACGTGCGGGGCCACCTCGGGGCGCAGCGCGGCGTCGACCGGCATCGCGCCGTCGAGCACCTCCGCGAGGCCGGGCTGGCGCGCCAGACCAAAATACTGATTCAGATGGCCGCGCCGCAGGTCGGCGTCGACCACGGCGACGCGATGGCCGCTGCCGCCGAGCACGGCGGCGAGATTGGCGATCACGAACGACTTGCCCGCGCCCGGCTCGGCGCTCGTGATGAGCAGCGTACTGTTGCTCGCGCCCGACTGGCCGAAGCGCAGCGCGGTGCGCAGGCTGCGCAGGCTCTCGACCGCCGGATCGCCGGGCGCGTTGACGGCGAGCAGATGCTGGCCGCCCGCGAGCGCGGTGATGTGGCGATGGAGCGCGCGCTGCGCGGCGGCGGCGGGCACCACGGCGTAGACGTCGAGCGGCAGCGCGCGCTCGATCTCGTCCGGGCTCGCGACGCCGCCGAACAGCAGGTCGCGGGCGAATGCGAACGCGATGCCGAGCACGCAGCCGGCGAGCGTCCCGCCCAGTATCAGAACGAGTTTGTTCGGCTTGACGGGATCGTCGGGCACCACCGGAAAATCGACGATCCGCACGTTGCCGACTTGCCCTGCCTTGACGAGTTGCAGCTGCTGCACATTGTTGAGCAACGCCGTGTAGAGGTCGGTGTGAACGCGCACGTCGAGCGTGAGACGCGCGACGTCCTGCTGAAGATCCGGCATGCGCTTGATCTGGCGCTCGATGTCCGCCTGTGCCGCGCGCAGCGCGCCGATCTGGCGATCGAGCGCGACCAGGCTCGGGTGGCGCTGATTGAAACGCGTCGTCAGTTCGTCGCGCTTCTGTTGCAGCAGCAGAAGCTGCGTGCGCGTCTGCGCGTCCTGCTGCAGGCTGAGACGGGCTTCCTCGGGCAGGTCGATGGTGCCGTTCTGGTTGCGCATCGCTGTGAAGCGCGCCTCGGCGTCCTGCAACTGCCGTTTCATCGTCGGCAGCTGCCGTTCGAGGAAGGCCAGCGATTGCGCAGCGTCGGCGGACTTGCGCGCGACGTTCTGCGCCGCGTACTGGCGGCCGATTTCACTGAGCAGGCGTTCGACGCGGCCGGGATCGTCGCCCGTCAGCGTCGCGATCACGACGCCCGACTGCTTGACGCGTTCCTGGACGGTCAAGGCGTCCTGCACATCGCCGATGATCTGGCTGCGCGACTGGCGCACCAGCGCGAAGCGCGTGCCGGGCGGCGCCTGGAACCCGGCGACGTCGAGCGTGAGCGGGCCGTACGCCGACGCGATGGTCGCCGGCGCGCCGACGCGGCCTTGCACCGGCGCGTCGACGCCGGGGCCGCTCAGCAGCCAGACGCCCGGGAGCGGCGTCGTCAGCGTGAAGCGCTCGCCTTCCAGCGCGGCGGGCACGTCGAAGCGCGCGATGTCCGCGCTTTCGGCGCCCCACGCATAGCCCCCGAAGCCGGCGAGCCAGGCGGGCGGCACGCCGCCGATCAGCCGCGACAGCGGCGCGCCGATCAACGGCAAGCGCTTGGGCCGCGCGTCGACGAAGTAGCGGACGCGATCGACCGAACGGGTCACGACAAGCCGCGACGCGACGATCTGCGCTTCCGCGGCGGCGGACGATTTCACGTCGAAGAGCGCCGAGACGTCCGCGACCAGATTGTTGGCGGCCGCGCCTTCGGGGGCACTCTCGACCTGGATCATCATGTCGGCCTGATAGCGGGGCGGCAGCAAAACCGCGCCGAGCGCGCCGAACAGCAGGCCGGCGAGGGTGGCCGCGACGATCCAGCGGTGCTGGGCGATCAGGATGTCCAGCACGCCGACGAGATCGAGTTCGTCGCGGAGATCGTCGGGAAAATCTGCAGCAGTGGACATGGCGATAATCAGTGGGTGGGTCGTCGCGGGCGGCGGAACGGAAGACGGGGTTTCAAGGCCCGGACAGGGCGGCGGCCGCGTCGATCCGATCGCGCCAGTGCGTGACGCAGCGCTCGAGGTGATCCAGGCACGCGGCGAATGTCTCGGGCGGGCCGCCGTATGGATCGGCGACATCGGGTGGGCCGACGCCGGGCCCGGCGAGATTGAACACGCGGCCGCGCGTGAACGGGTAACGCGCCTCGAGGCGGCGGCGCTGCGCGGTTTCCATCACGAGGATCAGGTCGGCCCGTGCGCAGGCGAGGGCGGTCAGCGCTTGCGCGCGGTGCACGGACAGATCGAGCCCGCGAAGGCGGGCCGCATCGCACGCGCCTTGCGCCGCGGGGGCGCCGCCCCGCGCGGCGATGCCGGCCGAGCGGATCGTCAGGTGCGGCAGCGCGCGCCGCAGCAGCGCCTCCGCGAGCGGGCTGCGGCAGAGGTTCGCGTGGCAGACGACCAGGATCGAACCGATCACCACCAGCCTCCCTTCGCGGCATTCTGCACGTTGTAGGCCGCCGTCGTGCCACCGAGAAGCTGCGCGATCACGCGGTTCCAGCGCACGATGCCGGGCGCGTCGACGTAGACGACGTCGTCGGGTCGCAGTTCGATCTGCTGGGCGAGCGCGAAGCCCTGCGGCGATTTCGCGTTCAGGTGGTACACCTGGGCATCGATCGGGCGGCTGAGCGCGAGCGGATCGCGGCGCACGTCGCGCAGTTCCCGGACATTCTCGGGCGGGCGCACCAGATAGATCTGTGACGGATCGCTCGTCTCCTGGCTCGGTTGCGCCATGCCAAGCGCTTGCGACAGCGTGAGGCGGCCATCGGAGCGGAACTTGACCGCGCCGGGACGCTGCACCTCGCCGAGCACGAACACGTTGAAGTCGCTCTGCGGCGGCACGCGCAGCACGTCGCCGTCGACGAGCGGGACGCGGCTCGCGTCCAGTCCGCGCGACGTGTACTCCGGCAGGCAGACGCCGTAGCGTCGGCCGGCGCGCAGCAGCGTCATGCGGCTCGCGTCGCCCGTGCTGAGCACGCCGTCCGCCTCGTGCAGCGCCTGCGCGAGCGTCATCGGCACGTCGGTGATCGGTTTCACGCCGGGCGAATGCACTTCGCCGTTCACGTACACCTTCTTGCTGCGGTAGCCGATCACGCGCAGCGAGATCTGCGGATCGTGGATGTACGGCTCGAGCGCGGCCTCGAGCCGCTGCTGCGCCTCGATCTCGGTCATGCCGCCGACCCGGAAGCGCTTCACGTACGGAAACTGCAGCAGGCCGTCCTCGCTGACGACGTAGCCCGGCAGCCGCTGGCTCGCGAGGCCGACGCTCTGCGGCTGCGCGCCGCCCGTCGAGCCGATGTCGTAGGTGAGATTCGGCATCACCAGTTCGGGGTGGTCCCAGACGATGACGGAAATCACGTCGGCCGGGCCGATCCGGTAAGGCTCGCCCATGCCCGCGAGCGCATCGGTCTCGCAACGTTTCGCGAGTGCCTGTTCGTTGAGCGCGTCGAGTTGCGCGATATTCGACGGAGCGAGTTCGGTGACCGCGATCGGCGGCCCGGCCAGCGCGCGCGCGTCGAACTTCATGCCGGGTGCGAGCACACAGCCGGACAGTCCGCACAGCAACGACAGAAGGGCGCACCCGCGTGCAAGCCCAGGAAGTGGAAACAGCATCGTCGATTCGAATGAGAGTGGGAAAGACTGCCGCGCCGCCCCGCCCGGGGATCCGCGGCGCGGACCCGCCGAGGCGGCCGCGGACGACGCGCGGCCGGATCAGTGTGCGTTGGCGCCTCTGAACCCTTTCAGGACGGTGAGCAGCACGATCTTCAGGTCGAACCAGAAGGTTCGGTTGCGAATGTAGTAAAGGTCGAACGCGACGCGGTCCGCCATGTTCTCGACGCGTCCGGTTTCGCCGCGCAGGCCGTTGACCTGGGCCCAGCCGGTGATGCCCGGCTTGATCCGGTAGCGATACATGTAGTGCTTGACGAGGTTCTTGTAGAACTCGTCATGCTGGGTCGCGTGCGGACGCGGTCCCACGACCGACATCTCGCCGCGCAGCACGTTGAGGAACTGCGGCAGTTCGTCCAGGCTCGTGCGGCGCAGGAACGCGCCAATCCGGGTGATGCGTGGATCGTGCCGCGTCGCCTGCGTGACCTGGTTGGCGTGCTCGTGATGCACGACCATCGAGCGGAATTTGTAGATCGTGAAGACCGCGCCGTCGGCGCCCATGCGGCGCTGGCGAAACAGCACGGGACCGGGGGACGACAGCTTCACGGCGATCGCGATCGTGGCGAGCGCCGGCGCGAGCCCGATCAGCGCGAGCGCGGCGAACATGCGGTCGAAGATCGCCTTCGGCACGATCTGCAAGCGGTTGACGGGCGAGGTCACGATATTGATCGCCGGGACGCCGAGCAGCTCGACGGCGCCGGCGTCGCCGAACGCGAGGCTGCCGAGGTCGGGGAAGAAACGGATGTTGACGAAATCGTGCTGGAAGGTCTCGACGAACCATTCGACGGGCTGCGCCTCGCCCGGCCGGCCGACGATCCAGACTTCCGACACCTGCTCGCGACGCACCGCGACGACGAACTCCTCCAGCCGGCGGGTAACGGGCACGCCGAGCACGTTCGTGTTGTCGTGTTCGCGCATATCGAACACGATCGCGGGCCTGAAACCGGCGTGGCGGGCGAGCAGGACCCGCTTCACCATGCGGCGGATCTCGGTGTCGCCCGCCACGATCGCGACCGCGCGGCCGTTGCGGCCGGTGCTGCGCAGATAATTGAGCGTCGCGCGGATCGACACTTTCGTGCACAGCAGCCCGACGATCGACAGCAGGCTCCACAGCGCGAACCAGCCGCGCGACACCAGCGTGGATTCGCGCGTCGTGAACACCAGCACCACGTTCATCGCTTGCACGGTCGTCCAGGCGAGCAGGGTGTTGAGCAGCAGCGCGAACACCGGCTTGCCGCGCCAGGAGCGGTAGACGTCGAACAGCGGAAAGATCACGAGCGACAGCGCGACCGAGGAGCCGACGAGCAGGGCCTGGAGATCGGAGAAGCCGCTCGCGGTGTCGAACCGCAACAGATGCGCGCCCAAGGCGGCGAGCAGGATCAGGAAGACGTCCGCGAGTTGCGACAGAGTGGGAATCATGCGGCCCTCCCCGCGGCGGCGCGGTAGCGCGCCGTCACGCGATACTCGGTGGGCGACATCGCCAGGCGCTGGCGGAACAGCTTCGCGAGGCGGTCTCCGCAGCCGAGTCCGGCGCGGCGCGCGATCTTGTCGACCGGCAGGTCCAGGTCGGCGAGCAGCGCGCAGGCGAGATCGAGACGCGCGCGCAACAGGTACTCGGACGGCGTCACCCCCATCTCCAGCTTGAAGCGGCGCAGGAAATTGCGCTCGCTCATCGACGCCATCTGCGCGGCGTCGGGGATCGACAGGCACTGTTCGCAATCCTCGCGCATCCGGTGCGCGACGGCTTTGATCGGTTCGCTGATGCGCGCCGGCAGCGTGTCGGGCCATGCGTTCGGCGGAGCCGCGAGGCGGGCGGTCGTCAGTTGCTGCGCGACGCGCGTGGCGAGCCCGGCGTTCGACGTGCGACGCACCAGCGACAGCGCGTGGCCGGCGGCGTCTGCGTACTGCGGCTCGTTGACGCCCTGCATCGCGGGCATCGCGACGAGCGCGAGACCCTCGCGGTAGGCGGTCTCGCGGACGTTCGGGTGGGCGAGCAGCCGCCGCCAGTCGAGCGCCTCATCAGCGGAACGGGGGGCATCGCCAACGACGAACAGCATGTCGAAACAGCCCGCGTGCCGCACGTCGGCGCGCTCCGTCCACGTACACATGCCGGAGCGCGATCGCACCATTCCGCCCCGCGCGGAGAGCCAGTTCACCGCGTAGGGCCGCGAGCCCGGCGCATGCAGGCGGTTGGCTAGATCAAAGATTTCGGCCACGTTGCTCGCGTCGGGCAGCGGAAAGAGATCCTGCAACAGGATGCCGATCTGCCAGGTGACGCGGGCCGGCGCGGAAGCGGCGGCAGGAGGAACGCAATCGACGAGTACGGAAAAATCGGCAGCATTGTCCATTGATATCCCACTGTATATTTACGGATTCCTTTCTGAAATTGAATATTAAGGCTTGTAAAGCCATGAGCCGATAGCGGCGTCGGATCGAGCCTGCATATTGTCGGATTTTGTCGGGGATTTGCCGCAAAGCGAAAATCCCGAGCGTTGATACTAAATAAATGATCGAATTGTTATTGGTTTTATATTTTATTTAGAAGCCTTCAGTGAGGCTGGGGCATGCGACGGCGGCAGTCGGGGCAAGTAAAACGATATGATAAGTTCGAAGCGAATACGCGGTTTTACGTAGCCGGAGAACCAGGTATTCGTGTGTTCGGCCAGCCAACGATACCGTCCGAGCAGCTCGCCGCTTTGCTTGTGGCGATGGGCCTGCGAGCCGTGGCGCTTACCGACTTCACATGATACTGGCAACGAGTAAAGTCGGAATTCTTGTCCGAAGTCAATTTAATGGGGCGTCTTTAGTACGCTTGGGTTTGATGGAGACAGTGAGTTGGCGGCCACTTTTTGTCACCGCGATTCAAGGAAGTTGCTGGGCGGCGCCAATTATTCTGGCTGGTTTGAATTGAGTCGCGAACGTTTGGCTCGGGTCTGGCGAGATTTTTTTGGCTTTGCCTTTCTTCCACTGAGTACGCTAATTCGGCTGATAAATCGGATGCAGGAATATTCCGAGTTGACATGACTTTTCTCCGCGGCAAAGTGAGTGGCGAGGCCGCGGGAGGCGGTTGCAGAACGCCGCCTTCGCCCGTACCGGCAGACCTCGATGAGTGAGCGACGGCGAACCCGAGATTCACCGATTGTCGCGCTGCGCCTGATTCGCGTCGGCGACTCGAAGCACGCGCCCCAGGCGCTTGTGTTCGATGCAGCGCCTTGATCGATTTCGTCCAGGCGGTCCTCCTTATTACCTGCAGCGCAACACACGGCCATCGGTCAGGCTTTCGATCCCATGCGGTCGATCAGCTTCCGTTCTCGTGCGTATCCTCCAGCAAGTACATCAGCCGGGCGCACTGTACCGTAAGCGATTTCGTCACTTTTCCCAGCTCGGGCCGCCGTCGGCGCCAAGTCCAAATTCTCGTCGGGTGCGTATTGAAGCCGCTCTTCGGCGGCTTTGCGAAGCGCGCGTTGTAAGCGGCCATGGAAGAGGGCATATACCGCTGCCCTCTCGATCCTGATTCTCCGTGCGCGGCGGATCGCCGGCCGCGTGCGCGGCCGGCCTCGAACGCATCATGGACAGGCCGTGCGTCGCATGTACCAGTCCGCCCGCGGCTCCGTCTCGACCCGCGTGCCTTTCGGCACCGACGTGTTCAGCAAAACGAACTGCCAGCACTGGTGACGTGCATCGTCGGTCAGCGTGACCGGCCGGTTGACGTCGACGCGCCGTGGCTCATCGTGCTCGAGCAGATAGACGAAATCGCCGTTGATCTTGCTGACGACGTGGCCGGGCAGCAACTGGCTGCGCTGGCCGCCGTTTGCCGTCAGCCGCAGCCATGGGGTGTCGTCCCCCGCGGTGCGAAAGGTCATGATCCGCATCGGCCCCGCCGGATGCATGACGACCCATGCCGCGACATACTGGGCGCCCAGGTGCCTGGGAAGCTGCGCCGGCCAGGGCGAGATGCTGACCTGCTGTTCGTCGAGCCGGAATTGCAGCCCGGCCTTCGCATGCAACTCGAAGTGCGGCACGAGCACCTCCGCCGCCGCGCCTGCCACGGGCGGCGGGGAGAGACCGTCGATTCGCAGGGGTTCCGCGGGAAGCGGCATCGACAATCCGAGAAGTACGGCGACAGCGGCGCCCCGCAAACCGAAAGTGGCCATCCATGATCTCCCGTTACTTGGCGCTGACTTGCTTCAGATGCGCGAGCAAGGCCGCGGGCAGGGCTTCTTCCGTCTCGATCCGGCTGACCTTGATCAGCGGCGGCTGAACGGCGCCGATCCCAAAGCTTTGCGCGATTCCGACGAGGTTGTAGTTCTTGCCGGTCACCAGCGCGAGATGATCCCAGTCATTGTAGTCGCGCAGGATCGCATAGACGGGTCGGCCGAAGTTGTCCGTCTGAGCCGTCAGCGACAATAGGTACGGAACTTCCTGCTTGACGCCGTCCAGGTTCCAGTCGCCAAAAGCGGTGGGCACGGCCCCCGCACCCCGGCCGACATAGTCATTTTCGCTGAGCGCATTCTCGTTCAGGTTGAGGCCGCTACCGTCGGAGTAGTCGATCTTGAAGCTGTCCGAGGTCGGGCCGTGCGGTAACGCGTTGGCGGGATACGTCCCCGCCGCATAGATTGCGTTCGGCATCCTCGTATTGGGCACCGGGACGCCGTCCCAGGCATTCCGACGATAGTAGTAGCGCTCGACTGCATCAGTGCCGGTGCCGTCGGTGGGTACGCCCGACAGCTGGTACAGATAGTTCATGATGCTGAGGTAGTTCGGCTTATTGTTGATGCCTACGTCGCCGCCGTGTTGCAGACCCAGGCTATGGCCGAATTCGTGCATCAGCGTGGCGGCCTGGTAGTTCACGCGTATCATTTTCCCTGCGTCACTCAGGTCGTTCGCGAGGGCCCCTCCTAAGGTCACGAGCGCCTTGTTGCCGGGTAGCTCGGAAGAACCGGACGATCCCGCGCCGCCGTTGCTCCGTTGCGAAGAGGCAAGCAGACCATAGCGGAAGAAGGCCCGGCGTCGCGGATCGACGTACTGGCTATAGTATGAATACATCGACGTGCAGCCGTCGTCGAGCTGTGTGCGGCTCGGATTCTCGCCGAGCGTGGTGACCTGCGAGCACCTGTTGAAGGGGCGTTCGTGGCTCTTGCCGTCAAGATTGTAGTGAGTGCCGTCGACATTGGCGGAGAAGCGTGTCCCCGCATCGAAGTGCACCACGATGTGGTGCGGGTTGAACGCATTGACCATCTTGGTCAGCGCGGCCTCCTGCAACTGGCGGGCCGTGTCCTGGCGAGCCGCGCCGGCGTCGTCGCCCATGTAGTCAAGCTGGATGAACATGTCCTTCTGTCCCTTCCGCGCGCCCATCGCGTACAGGTTCAGGCCTGCGTAGGTTCCGCTCGCAGCCTTGGCCGTGTCGGGGATACCGTCGTGATCGCTGTCCGTGACGCCCGCCGCCACGTCGTTGGGCCCGCCGGGCGTCGGGAAGTTGACCAACGTCCAGTCCTTGCTGGTTCCGGTGACGGTGAAATGGTTGCTGAGACGGACGAGGGACTGGTCATGCGTGTCCAGCGGATCCAGTGACTGGCTGCCGACGTAAGTCGCCGGAGGTGTGGCGAAAGCCGGCACGCTCGGGCCTGCCCACGCGGCCCTGGTGAGCGGAGCGGTGGTGTTCGCGCCGAAGCGGACGAAGTCCACCGTTTTTGCCGCCGCCGTCGCGGTTTTGGCCGCCTGCAGCTCGATGAATCCGCCGCTGTTGCTCCAGTACGGCAGGTAGGTCTCGCTGGCGTCGAGAATGTAGACGACCTTGCTGGTGTCGGTCACGGTCGAATTCGTCAGGTAGGACGACTTCTTCCCCGCGATCACGACGTAGCCGTGGGCCGGGATCGCCACGTCAGGCAGCGCGTAGTCGACCGATTCGCTGATCTGCGACGGATCGTTCTGTTCGATGCCGCCGGTGCGCAGCACGTAGTCCCTCAGGTTCACCGCGACATCCTGCTTGTTGTACAGCTCCACCCACGCGACGCTGTTGGTCACGACTCCCGTGTCATAGTTCTTGTCCTGGCGAAAGTTGCCCGCCACTTCACTGATGAACAACCCGGTCGGCGCGACCTCGGCGGCTCGCTGTTCCGCCATGGATTGAGCGGATTGGGCGGCGTTCGCCTGTGCTGATGTACCGGCGGCGGAGGACGGCGCGGGGCTGCCGTCACCGCCGCAGGCGGTGAGAAGCAGCGCGGCGCAGAACGGGAAGAGCTTCCAGAGCATGTGCAGCCCGGCATGGCGTATGCAGACGTGACGCATAGTGTTCCCTCTGTGTGGCGGCGGCGGGCCCGAACGGCGCTGAGAACCGACCAGCCTGCCATTTATGTTTGATAGTGAAGAAATTTCAGTGGGTGAGCGATCTTGCTTAAGCGCACGAAAAACAGGTAGTCCTCCTAAAAATATAAAGTGATAATTTCCATGCTGCTTTCCGATAATCGAACCCTGTCGGTTAATAAGATCCAATATGTGAACACGTCTCTTTACGAAATGCTTTCGCGTGCTTTAACGTTGACAGGATGGGTTGCAGCTGACTTTCCGCTGCGGGTTCCTATGAAATCCACTGACTCGCGTTCACATTCTCACAAGCGCTGAGAAGGCGAGATAGTTGCCCGCGAGCTTGTCGTATCGAGTGGCGACGCGACGAAATTTTTGATGCGATTGAAGAAGCGTTCAACGATGTGTCGAGTTCGGTGCAGCACTCGGCTGTGCCGACGTTTGGCCTTTCGATTCGACCGTGGCGGGATGACAACCTTGCCACGCGCGGCACGGATCGCATTCGCACAGGCATCCGAGTCGTAGCCTTTGTCGGGAATTCCCGCGCCCGTGCGCACATGCTCGACCCAGGCGTGCGCGCACGAATTATCGACAACCTGTCCCACGGAGAGGCTCATGCGCAGGGGGCGTCCGGCTTCATCGCCAGCCAGAGGCGGCTTGGTCGTCAGTCCACCGCGCGAACGCCTTCCTTGCCTGGCAAAACCGATTCGATTTGCGCCCACCTCCATCGGGCACAGCTTGCCATCCGCAAGCATCAACAGAGCGGCTGCCCGCGTGCGCGTGTCCTGGTACGGATGATTGATCGGCAGCGGCTGCAAGATCTTCCCCTCGATTTAAATCAGTACACCGATGCACTTAGTTCAGCGCTCCAACGAGCGGTTTCGCCGAAGTTGGAAAACTTCAATCCCGTTTGCCAGCAATACTTATCATCATCGCGTGGCGTTTATCGCGCATTGCTAAACATAATGAATGGTGGCTTGTAAAACTGCGAAATATTTAAGACGAGATGAAGCGACAATCAAATTAAAGAAGCAAGTCATTTTCACAAAAATCGACAAATTTTCCGGCGAAACGCCGAGATCCAGGTTAAAGCCACTGCGTTATACCGAGGTCGGTCGTCGATATTCAGCCGCTCGGTATCGGGACGTAATGGCCTTGCCGGATCAAGCGCCCGCGTGAGGCCGTCCACGCATTAACGCGCCGGCTCCATCCCCGCGGCGACGAAAGCCTCGACCGCCGCAAGGATCTGGCTTTCCGTCAGGCGCTGGGCCTGCACATGCCGGACCGTTTCCGTCCGGATCGGCCGAAACACCGTCGATGTATCGCATCCCCACACGAACAGCACGGGGCGACCGAGTTCCGCTGCAAGATGGCTGAGTCCCGTGGACCCGCCAATGCACGCGTGCGCACTGGCGATCAGGTCGACCAGTTCGCCGCCGGACAGGTCGGTCAACACGTCGACGCCGGGCGGCCAGGCGGCCAGGCCGCGCACGGCGGACAGGCCGACCACGGCGGTCGGCGCGCGCGACGACGCGAACGCGGCGATGGCCTGCCAGCAACCCAGCTGCTGACAGCCCGTCATCGCATGGGGAAACAGCAGCAGGCGGGCGCCGGGTGCGCCGGTCGTGCGCAGTGCCGGTCTCGGGCGGCCCTGATCGGGCAGATCCAGCATGCTTCTGAATATGTCGGCGAAGTGCGCATGGCCCCAGCGCCGCACGCTGGCCGGGTCGTCCCATTCGCGCGTCGCGCGCGGATGGATCGGTGTGTCGAACAGATGTCGGTAGGCGGGCCAGTCGAGCCAGGCATTCAGCTGCTGCAGATCGATCACGCCGCCGCGCGGCCGCAGCGAGCGGGCGAGCCGGAAGGACGCGGGTTCGGTCGCGACGCAACGGAATTCGATGTTGTCGATGCCGAAGCGCTCCAGCACACCGGCGACGGTCGGCGTCGCGACATAGATCAGGCGCGCATGCGCGCGGCTCGCCTCGTGGGCGATCTCCCAGGTCAGCAGGTTGTCGCCGATTTTCGTGATGTCGGGCGGAAAGTAATAGGCCGTCGAATTCATCGCGCTCCGCTTGGTAGGGTCGCGAGATCGTCGCGGCGACACGGGCGATCGGCGGGAATATCGGACATCTAATCATTCGCGGATTTTCCGGGGCAACTACCAATTCAGGTAGTTACGCGTCGGGGGAAAAGGGGTTGCAATCACCGCACGGCATCGACGACGCATGTGGACGGAGCGAGTCCGCATGCGCGTCCGGCGAACCCGGCACGTACGCAGGGCGCGGCGCCGTGCTTCAGGCGCCCGGCTCCCCACTCAGTCCCTGACGGGAAGAGAGAACATGCGTACCCAGACAGTCCGCTTTCACGATACCCGCTCCCCGGACGTACCCGAGGTGCATGCGAGCCTGCCGCGCGCAATCTATGTCGAGTTGACCGACCTGTGCAATCTGACTTGCCCGATGTGCCGGTGCAGTCCGGTCAAGGGCAACATCCTGCCGTTGCCGCTGTTCTCGGAGATGGCCGCGGCCCTGTTTCCATCCGCCGATTTCGTCGATCTGCGCGGTTGGGGGGAAAGCACGATCATCCCCGATTTCGAACGTTACCTCGACGTCGCACAGGCCTATCCGGTCAGGGTCAAGCTGATCACGAACGGGGTCGCGCGCCGGCCGGGGCTGTGGGCGAGGCTCGGCCGCGACGGGATCACGGTCGGCGTGTCGTTCGATGCCGCCGACGCCGACCTGTTCCACGCGCTGCGCGGCGGGGCGGACCTGGGTCAGGTGATCGCGAATCTCCGGATGCTGGTCGATGCGCAGCGTAGCGCCGGCCACGATCCGGGCGAGCGGCTCTATTTCTGCATCACGGCGAGCGGCCGCAACGTCGGGCAGCTCGACCGGATCGTCGAAACCGGCATGGCGCTCGGCGTGCGGCGTTTCAAGATCGAGCCGCTGCACGCGGCCGACGACGATCCCGACCGCCTCGAGCGCCACGCGGACAAGATCCCGCCGGCGCTCGCCCGGCTGGCCGCGCTCAGCCGCGACCACGACCTGATGATCGAACTGTCGGCGTCGCTGCTGCCCGCCGGCACCCGCGGCGATGCGGTGCGCAAGACCTGCATCCATCCGTGGGAATACCTGTATATCAACAGCCGAGGCCGCCTCGGCTTCTGCGATCACCTCAACGGTCGCGACGAATACACGTTCGGGGACTGGCAGACGGACGGCTTTGCCGCGTTCTGGAACGGCGCCGCGATGCGCCGGCTGCGCGCCGAGCACCTGAGCCGGCTGTCCGGCGACACGATTACCCAGTGCGTCGACTGCAACTGGTGTTACGAGCGTCGCTATATGGATCTCGAGGACTGGATCGCGCCGGACTGGTCGGCTTATCGCGTAACGGTGTAAACGGACGGAGATCGGGATGCAGGCAAACGATGTGCCCTGGTTGTCGAATTTCTATGATCCCGCGCTGTTCGATGCGGGGGCGGGGGAGAGCGACTCCATCGCGACGATCTCCCACTCCCGCGCCCAGCTCGCGGGCACGGAACAGGATGTGGCCGACATCGGCTGCGGGACGGGACGGATCGCCCTGCGGTTGATCGACGATGGTCATCGCGTCCATGGCGTCGACACGTCGGAGACGATGCTGGCGCCACTGGGCCGCAAGGCGGAGCGCCTGCCGCGCGACGCGCGCGACCGGCTCGACCGGTGGCATGTCGACGTGCTCGCGCCGGCGCCGCCGCGAACGTTCGACGCACTGATCACCATGGACGATTTCGTCAGCCACTTCGACACGCGTTCGATCGAGCGCTTCTTCCAGGTCGCGGCGACGTGGCTCAAGCCGGACGGCGTATTGCTGCTGTGCGACCTGCGGGTGCGCGGCGCGCCTCGCGGCGGCGTCGGCGGGTTTCCCGAAACCTACGGCCTCACCGAGGGCATGCGGACGGAGGACGGCATGCGGCATGCCGCGATGATGGGCTGGGAAGAATACGATCCCGCCAACCGCCGGCTGGTCAGCCACCAGATCTACAGTTTCATCGACGTTGACGTTGACGTTGACGTCGACGGCCGCGAGGCGCAGCGGGTCTGGACGACGATCGTTCAGTACAACCATTCGAATGCGCTGCTGATCGATGCGGCGGAACGGGCGGGATTCTCCCTGGAATCGGCGACCGGCCGCGCCGGCGAGACGGAGGCCGGCGGGCAGGGCGGCTATTTCCGGTGGCGCCGGCAGCGGGCCGCGTGACATGGCGTTCGATCTGATCTGGGTCGTGCCGTCGCTGGCCAATCTCGGCGGCACCGAGTACGCGGCCGTCACGTTCGCGAAGCTGATCGCGGCCGATGGTCACCGGTTGCGCTTCGTCACCGGGCGGGGCGCGCATCCATCCTGGCGAGCGCGGCTGCGCGACGACGAAAGCGGGCGGCTCGATCTGATCGAGGCGGAGCAGGATTCACCATTGGCGCTATGCGCGCTGGCGCGCCGCCTGCATCAGACGGCGCCGGCCGACCTGATCCAGTTCATGCCGATCGAGGCGCATTGCCTGGCATGGCTGAGCGATGCCCCCGCGCTGCCCGTCGCGGGCTGGGAGCCGACTGACCTGAGCGCGCGCTGCTGGTGGCTGTCCGATGCGCTCGATACGCTGATTCATCGGCTCGACGCGCTGCTGGTTTTCAATCCCGACGCGGCCAGCCATGCGGTGCGCCGCTATGGCTATCGCGGCGGGATACACGTGGTGCCGAACACGGTGGCGCCCGCCGGACCGTACGTGCCGTCCGTCCGCGCCGGGTCCGCCCCGGTAGTGGGCTGCATCGCCCGGCTCTCGGCGGAGAAGGGGATCGAATTCCTGCTGGCCGCGTTCGGCTTGTTGCGGCGGACGATGCCGGCGGCGCGGCTCGCGATCTGGGGAGACGGCGACGACCGGACGCGGCTAGGCGAGCTGGCCACGATGCTCGATATCGCGTCCCAGGTCGAGTTTCGGGGGGCGTTCGCGCCGTTCAGCGCGATCGACGACATCGCGCACGCGGCCGACGTGTTCGTCTCGAGTTCGCTGTTCGAAGGCGCGCCGGTGGCGTTGCTGGAGCTGGCGGCGCGCGGCCGGCCGGTCGTCGCGACCGGAACCGCCGGTGCGCGCTGGGTTTGCGGCAGCGACTACGACTGGATCGTGCCGATCGGCGATACCGGCGGCCTCGCGGCCGCGCTCGCGAGCCTGCTCGCGTCGGAGCCGTCGCGCCGCGCCGCGGGGGCGCGACTGACGAGCCGCTTCACGCAGTGTTTTTCGCCCGAGCAGTCGGTCGGCGCGCTGCGCACGGCCTACGCGACGATGCTCGGACATGCGGCCGCCGGATGAGCGCGGCGCCAGTGCTCTATTTGTCCCCGCATCGCGACGACATCGCCTATTCGCTGGCTGGCCGGCTCCTTTGCGCGGCCGCGTCGCGCTCGGCCGGCGTCGCCGTCACGGTGTTCACGCGCAGCAATTTCGCACCGTATGCGCGGCCGGGACTCGGCATCGCGGCGATCACGCGGCTGCGCGGCGCGGAGGATGCCGAAGCGTATCGCGCGCTGCGCTTGCGCAGCCTGTCGCTGCCGTTCGCCGAAGCGCCGCTGCGCGGCTACCGCACGGTCGATGCGCTGTTCGTCGACGATGCCGTCGCGATGCGCGATCCGGCCGTCGGCGCGCTGGTCCGGCACCTGACGACGCTGAACGCGATGCTCCGGCCGCGCGCGGTCTATGCGCCGCTCGGTATCGGCGGCCACGTCGATCATCTCGTGACCCGCGTCGCCGCCCAGGCGGCGTTCGCCTCGCGGTGCGAGGTGTGGCTGTACGAGGACCTGCCTTACGCGGGCGAGCTGGACGCGCGCGCTTACGGGACGGAGCTGGCACGCCGGACCGGCCGGGCCCGGCCGGCTCTCACGCCGAACGGCGCATGGCTGGCGGACAAGCTGCGCGTGCTGGCCGGCTATACGTCGCAAGTCGCGCGGAAGGACCTGTGCGCCGTCGTCGCACATACCTATCGAATTGGAGGCGAGCGTGTCTGGTGCTGTCGTTGATGTGTGTGTTCTGACTTTCGCGGTCGATCGTCCGGAGGCGCTGGCGCGTTGCATCGCGAGCGTCGCGGCGCAATCCGTCCGGCATCGCGTGCGGCATCGCGTGCTGTCGGAGCGGATCGACGCGCTGCGTGCCGCCGCCCCGCTGGCGTGCCGCCGCCCCGCTGGCGGGCTGGCGCGACGCGGTCGAGTGGCGCGCGCTTGACGGCGCGCCATTCCAGGGCGCGTCGTCGCCGCGCATTGCGCGCCTGCGCGCAGCGGCGCTGGACGACGTCGAGACGCCGTTCGTCTGCTTTCTCGACGATGACAACGCGCTCGATCCGCATCATGTCGAATCGCTGCTGAACCTGATCGAACGCGACGGACTCGATGCCGCGCACGCGTGGCGCTTCGTCAGGAATCCGGATGGGTCGCCGTTCTCGTTCGATCGCTATCCGTGGCACGACGATCCCGACATCGCCGCGCGGCTTTATCGCGCGTGCATCGAGCACGGCGTCATCGTGCCGGGCGACCCGGTGATGCGCGACGGCGCGTCGGTTGCCGCGGAGGATGCGGACTGGGCGACGGTGGACATGAACGAATGGCTGTTCCGGACGGCCGTGCTGCGGCGGGTCGGTTTCGACACCGCTTTCAGCGCGGCCGATCTGCGGATGCGGGTGGGCGAGGACGACAAACTCTACCGGCGCTGCGTCGATGCGGCGATCCGTTTCGCGTGCAGCCGCCGGCCGAGCGTGCAGTACTACCTGGGGGGCGTGTCGAACCTGCGTGTGACGAGCGGCCCGACCCTCGATCGTTGACGGAGAGCATCGCATGAGTGAACTGGCTTGGGAAGGCGGGCGCGCGGTACGCGATCGGCCGTGGCCGCGCTGGCCGCGCACGACGGACGCGCTGGAGCGGGAAGTCGTCGAGGTGCTGCGCAGCGGCCGCTGGGCGGTCAGCGGGTTGTCGAACGGGCCGCAGGACGCCTACGACACACGCTTCGCGCGCGCGTTCGCCGCGTACAACGGCGTCGAACACTGCATCCCGACGGCGAACGGCACCAGTGCGCTGATGTGCGCGATGCGCGCGCTTGGGATCGGCGCCGGTGACGAGGTCCTCGTGCCGGCGCTGACCTGGGTGGCCTGCGCGAGCGCGGTGAGCGCGGTCGGCGCGACGCCGGTGCTCGTCGACATCGATCCGGCGTCGCTTTGCATCGATCCGCGCCGGGCGCGCGACGCGATCACGCCGCGCACGCGCGCGCTGATGGTGGTGCACCTGTACAACGCGATCGCGGATCTCGATGCGCTGACCACGCTTGCGCAGCAGGCCGGCATCGCATTGATCGAGGACTGCGCGCAGGCGCACGGCGCGCTCTGGCGAGGCCGGCGGGTCGGGTCGATCGGCACGGTCGGCACCTTCAGCATGCAGAACGGCAAAGTGCTGACGGCCGGCGAGGGCGGCGCCTGCATCTGCCGCGACGGCGAGCTGGCCGACCGGATCTATCGCGCGCGCTCGGACGGGCGCCGGCTGACGGCGCAGCGCGCGCCGGAAGGGCGGATGGATCTCGAGGACGCCGGCGGGATCTTCGCGCAGAATTTCTGCCTGAGCGAACTGCAGGCGGCGATGCTGCACGTGCGCCTGGCGGATCTCGACGACGAGAATCGCCGGCGGGGGCAGCGCGCGCAGCGGTTGCGCCGCGCGTTGACGGAAATCGGTGGCTTCGGCCTCCAGCACAGCGCGCCCGGCAGCGACGCGACGACGCTCTATCACTTTCCCGTGCGTCTCGAGCACCCGGTGTTCGACGGCGTCGAGGCAACCCGGTTCGGCGCCGCGCTGTCCGCCGAACTGCGCTGCTGGGTCCATCCGCCCTATGCGCCGCTCGACCGGCACGCGCTGCTCGCCCCCGGCACGGCGGAGGCGCGCGCGCCGCTGCCGCATGCGCTCGACGCGCATCGCCGGCACATCGTGCTGCCGCACTGGCTGTTTCTCGGCGACGAGGCCGACATCGACGATCTCGCCGCCGCCTTCGACAAGCTCAAGCGCCACGCGCACCGACTCCGGGCCTGAATCATGGAACAGACGCAAGGCTGCGACTTTCGCGGCGACGAGGCCGCGGCAACGCCCGGTGCCGTCGATACGATGGATTTCCGTTTCGGCGCGCGCGACATGCGGTTTCTGCTCGGCTATCGGTGCACGGACGCGCTGGCCGAACAGATCGCGGGGTTGACCGACCATGTCGTGTTGGTGGCCGACGCGCGAGTGCATGCGCTGTGGGGGGCGGAGCTGGTCCGCGCACTGCGGGCGCGGGTCAGGGTGTCCAGCATCCTGGTCGAGGCGACCGAAGCCGCCAAGTCGCTCGACCGCGTCCAGTCGATCCTTGACGAGGCAGTCGGCGCGGGCGCGACGCGACGCTCGGTGGTGGTCTCGTTCGGCGGCGGCCTCACCGGCAATCTCGCGGGACTCGCCGCCGGATTGCTGTTTCGCGGCGTCCGGCTGGTGCATGTGCCAACGACCCTGCTGGCAATGTCCGATTCCGTGCTGTCGCAGAAGCAGGCCGTCAACGGGCTGGGCGCGAAGAATCTGTACGGCCTCTACCATCCCGCCCAGCTGAGCGGCGTCGACGTACAGTACCTGCATACGTTGCCGCCGGCCGAGTTCTCGGCGGGCGTGGTCGAGCTGTGCAAGAACGGGCTGGCGTTCGACGCGGCGTCGCTGCCGTACTACGACGCAATCGCGGGGCGCGCCGATCCCGCCGCATGGTGCGCGCTCGTCAAGCTGGGCGTCGCCGCGAAGCAGCGGCTGCTGGACGACGATCCGTTCGAGCAGCAGCAGGGCGTCGTGCTCGAATACGGGCATACGGTCGGTCACGCACTGGAGCTGGAGACGGGCACGCTGACCCACGGCCACGCGGTCGGCCTCGGCATGCTGGTCGCGGCGGCGATATCGCGTGCGCGCGGCTGGTTGACGGAGGCGGAGGAAGCGCGCCACGCAGACCTGCTGTCACGCGCGCGCGCGCCCGTGACGCTGCCGGGCCCGGTCGATACGGCGGCAGTGGTCGAGCGCATCCGGCGCGACAACAAGCGCGGCCGGATCGCGCTGAAACCGCGCGAACATTCGTTCGTGCTGCTGGAACGCCTCGGCCGGCCGGCCGTGACCGCGGGGTTGCCGCTCGTGGCGGTCGACGAAGCGGAACTGGTCGACGGCTTCGCGAAACTCGCGTCCGGTTATTACGCCGTCGCCGGAAGTGTGCGATGAGGCGGACCGTGGGCATCTCGATCAAACGCACGCATGGGCTGGGCAATCTCGTCATGTTGCTGCCCGTCGTGGACAAGCTGGCCGCGCAGGGCGTCGACGTGCATCTCGTGACCCGGCCCGACTGGATCGAGGCCGTTCAGTCGGGCCGGCCCGACGTGACCTGCTCGGCGACGGCGCGCGCCGGGACGATCGATCTCGACGCGGCCACCTGCACACTGGCGCCGACGACGCACCGGACCCTGGAATTCGCCCGTCTGCTGCGCGTGACCGGGCCGTTCGACGCGCCGCGCCTGCATGTGCCGAAGACGTGGAGCGAGCCGTTCGTCCGACATGCGGGCGCGCTGGTGATTGCGCCGGAATCCGGTCATCCTGCGCGCAGCTGGCCGGTCGCGCATCTGAAGGCGCTCGCATCGCGACTCGCGCGCGAGCACGTGGTGCTGAGCGGCCTGAGCGAGACACCCGCGCTGCCGTGCCGCGCCGATCTGCGCGGCCGGCTGAGCCTGCCGCAATTGCTCGGGCTGCTCGACCAGGCGCGCGCGGTGCTGTGCTTCGATTCAGGCATGCTGCATCTGGCGATGGCGCGCGCGGTCCCGACGCTGGCGATATTCGGCGGCATCGAGCCGCGCTTTCGCGCGACCCGGCAACAACGGGTGCGGGTCCTGCAGGCCGAACTCGACTGTTGTCCGTGCAACAAGGCGGAAACCTGCGCGGGCCGCTATCCGTGCCTGGCGCAGATCGCGCCCGAACAGGTGGTTGAGGCGCTGGCGTCGATCGACCGGCTCGCGCAGCGTGAAATTCTCCGCATCAAGGTGCCGGCATGCCTGCACTGACCGATGCGCTTGCCTATGTCGACCCGGTACGGATCGATGCCGCCGTATCCGCCGCGAACGAGCGGGGGCGACCGCTCTATCTGCTCGTGCTGGCCACCAAGCCTTGCTACATCAAGCTGGCCAGTCTGGTGCACGCCTGCCTCGCGGCGGAGGTGCCGTTCCTGCTCGTCGACAGCGGCCAGCATTACGATCTCGAACTGACGGGCGCGAAGCGGGAGCTGGGCTATGCCGAGCACGTCGCGGTGTTGTTCGGCATTCGCGGCACCTTGCTCGAACGCGCTGCGCACCTCGCCCGCGGAATCGACGCGCTGGGCGAGCAACTCGCGCGACGCGGCAGCCGGACCGCCATCGTGCCGGTCGTGTCGGGCGACACGTCGACGGCGGCGCTATTTCCGCAGTACTGGTATTTCGCGAACGGCGTGCGCAGCGTGCACGTCGAGGCGGGGTTGCGCAGCCTGGGGCCGTCATGGCCAGGCGGCTGGGAAGCGCTGGACGACGTCCGGGCGCAGCGCACCGGCGCATGGACGGCGTTTCATGACGAGCCGTTTCCGGAGGGCATCGATACCCGGCTCGCGTCCGTCGCATCGGATCTGCTGCTGGCGCCCGTCGAGCGCAACGTCGATCAGTTGGTGCGGGAAGGGTACCCGGCCGGGCGGATCGCCCGTGTGGGTTCGCTGAGCAGCGACGCGGTCCGGCTCGCGCACGCGGCGGCCGGATCGGCATCGCTGTTCCAGCGCTATCCGCGGCTGGCGTCGGGGCGCTGGCTCAGGGTCGACCTGCATCGTCGCGAGAACATGACGCCCGCGCGGCTGCGGGCGGTGCTGGAGGGCGTGGCCCGGCTGAGCCGCGCGGGCGTGCAGGTCGTGCTGGTGAAGACCAATGCGCTCCTCGGCGCGCTGCATCAGCATGCACTGGAAGGCCTGCTCGACGACGCGGCCCGGCATGGCGTGATGATCCATGAACTGTGGCCGGGCTACGTCGACGTGATCGCGTTTCTCGCGTCGCCGCATTGCCACGCGGTGTATACCGACAGCGGCGGCCTGCAGGAGGAAGCGGCCGTGCTCGGCGTGCCGTGCATCACGTGCCGTTTCAGCACCGACCGCCCGGAAACCGTGCTGGATGCGGAAACCAATCTGCTGGTGCCGCCGTTGTCGGCGGCATTCGTTTACGCGCAGCTGGACTTGCTGTTGCGGGAGGATCCCGAAGCTAGCTGGCCCGGCCTGTCGCGGGGCGGCGAGTTTTACGGGCAGTCGGTCGGCGCGGGCATCGCCCGGCTGCTGGCGGACTATCAGCCCGCCACGCCGCTGGCTGGCTCGCGCGCGCGCTTCGAACGACGCTGACCGGGGGGGCGAAGCGCGTGATTGTCATCGATTGATGACGATCGCCATGCATTCCGGAGTACGGTGATGTGGGCGAATTTTGCGCAGCTCCCGGCGCAGCTGTTCCGGTGATGTTTGCCGTTCCGGTTCGATGATTTCCCCAGGCCGGTACGAGTTTTACTTCCGGAATGGATCAACTTTCACTTCGTCGAACGGCAGGTCGTGATCGAGACGGAAAGCGTGGTGGGCAACACGGTGTTCGCGCAGCCGGGGAGTCGGGGCTGTTCGCGCGGCACCGGCCGCTGCGCCGCGCCCGGCAAGGCATTCCGGACAGGGCCCAAAAAATATTCCCAGTTTGGTCAAAAAAGTGAAGGGGGCATTATGGAAGCAATGGGCCCCTGCGCTCACATTCAACTAAGTCTGCTGCTCGCGGCTGCCAACAAGGTCCGTTGGCAGCCTCCCTCTGGCGTCCTGCTGGCCCAGCTTCCTGGCAAAGCCCCCTTAGTCAATCTTCGGCCGGGTTTCGTCACAGGAACGTGCCGACGTGAGAACAGGGTTTATCTTGCCGTTGCCGAGGCCCGCCGCCAGAACGTCCCGCTCGCGTCGTCCAGTGCGGCGCAACTTTAGTTGAAAGCGGAATTGACCTTGAACCCCTGCGCAGCAAGGGTTTTCGGGAAATATTGCGGTGCGCGATGGCAGTAACAAAATTAGTTGCGTGAGCGGCCCGCGAGCCGCTGCCTGACGCGCTACGGTGCGTCTCTTCTTCATCGACATATCCATGATTTTTACACCTCATGATATGCCCCGCACACGAAATCACGGATAGGTCCGGGGGATGCGGCTGACGCCGGAACTGCTTGCGGCTTTCAGTCCATAGCAGACTCACCATTTCAATCGCTTTGGTCTGTTCAAGTTGAACGCATTCCCCCTGAATTTCCTATACCTGGCAAAAATGTGCCGAACCGGGGTAGCTAGTTATTGGGAACCCATTTCCATTTCTGGTAGGAAAGGTTGTTGCAACTGTAAGTATTGACCTTGGCATTAAGTACGCCGCCACCGCTTGCATCCAGACACTGATTGGACCCCACGTTCAGAAATGCTTGAGTGGACGGTATGTAAAGCCATTCCTGGCTACTGCTTTGATTGCATGCGGTCGCCTGGACTGGCGAGCCGGATTGCAGGCACAAACCCCGGTCAACGAGCTTCAGATGATTACTTGCGTCTATGCTGAGGATCTGGTTCGCATCTTTTGTCGTGCAATTCCATAGACCCACGTTGCTGCCCCCAGCTAGCGTATCAGCACAGTATCCATTGACTGCATTCTGGAGCAGCGACTGATTGTTGACTGAACCGGCCTGGTTGACGGTGGCAGTACATGCGAGATCTGAAGTACAGACTGAACTGGCAATGGACTGGCAATTACCGTAGGTGTTGGTCGAAGCCGACGTTGCCGGATGCCCGTCCAGGTTCGGGGTCCGGAAAACGGCGGTGGTCGGCGGAACGTTGGAGCAGCTCGCGTATTGTTGCGCTCCCTGAGTAAAGTTCTCGACGAACTGGCTCACGGTGCCCTGCAGAAGGCCTTGCGAAGCGGGAACGTAAATATCACCGATCGTCGTGGAATGCCCGGCCTGATCGGTAACTGTCGCCCGCCAGGTGGAGTTACCGCTACCGGAGCCGGTAGCAACCGGAAAGACGGAAAGGGTGTAGGTTGAACCCTCAACCCAACTGTAGTTTATTTTGCACTGTATGCCGGTACCTTCGCCGCCGAATGACTGGCATTGGGCAGCAGTTGAAGGTGCCGCAGCTGATACGTTCCAGATAGAAAATATGGCGATCTTCTGGGTGCCGGAATTCTGCTGTATCCCCACATACCCGCCAATTCCACCCAAGAACCAGAACTGGTTGGCATAAAATGTATTTCCGTTTGCGCCAGGCTCATGAGTCACCTGCACACTGGTGTTAATCCGACTTCCGCTTGAATTCGGTGAAAATGAAAATGAATTTGAAACCATCCCGCCGGCGATGACAGCACTCGAAATGCTAGGCCACAAAAGAATCGGAGCGAGAAGTATCGATATGTAGCGAAAAAGCCTTGCTTTCCTGAGCATTTTATTCCCTATCTTTGTTGTATTTGCACGCTGTTCAATCCGCACGCTTAAAGTACCTTGATAAACAGGTTGAATAAGCTTGTTTGATTGTATGGGCGCACGTTGCTATATGAGTCCGGGGCTGACACTCCGCGTTGTACGGCAATGCCAACGGCGAGGCAATGTCATGCAGCATGAAGAACGCCCCCGTCTGCGCGCAGATCAGAAAATACGTGCCGGCTGGGCGCGGACGCGACTCGGGACAACACAGCCGGCAAGGCCGACTCCACGGCTCGCCAGCAACATCGTTGCGATAAGACCTTTCATGCAAACTCCTTAAAATTTTCCAGGAAAGGCTTCTTCCGCCATGTTTTTCCCATGCCGTAAACAAAGGTACGACCTGATGGCCAAGGCAGTTCAGCCACTACCACGACTATCGCCGCTCAGTGTAGCCGTCCCCGTGCAGAGGATCGTGAAAAATTGTTACGCCCCGAAAGAGGTATTCGGGCAGTGCATGCGCAGAGGTCGCGCCGGGAATTCGGACAGGTCGGTAAGTGGAACGGTCGGGGCTGATCTGGTCGTAGGGGCCAGAAAAAGGAACCTGAAGAGGGCAAAAAGAAGCCTCCAGCCGCATAGCCCGGTATTCAAGGAAAAGGCGCGGCGTTGGCAGTCCTGAAGATGGGCTTCGAGCGCCGGCGCGACACGAGACATTGGGGGCCACTCCCGCAATCGACCAACCAACCGACGCACCTGCCGCGCCGTCAACCCGAGTCGTTCGGCTGCACGCCAGCCACGGCTTCAACTTGCCGTCAGCCACATTCAGTTCACCCAGGCAGGCCCGACGCGCTCGCGGCTGATAAACCCTCGGCGGCCGCTGCCGGCGCGGAATCCACAATCCAGCCCTCGTCATGAGCTTGCGCGCCGTTTCCTTCGACAACTTTAGTCCATGGCACTCCCCAAAGCTTCTCGCAAGCCAGCGTCGGCCCGAAATCGGCGTAGCGCTCATGAATAACGGTGAGGGCACGTAACGCCAGCCCGTCGTCGAGCTTGCGGTTGCCTGGCCGGCCGCGACGGCCCGAAGCTACGCCGCTGGCTCCTTGCTCTCGATTCGGATGACCAACCGTTCCACCTGGCGCACGCTCCGGCCCAGACGTTCAGCCGCACGCCCAGGCTTCAAGCCCGTGTCCACCACGGCCTGGATTACCTTGAGTCGATCAAGCTCTCGTATTGTCAGTGTCACCAATCCGACTGGCTGCATGGTCGGCTCCCGTGCTTGCTCAACGAGCCGCCCAGCATGCCAGCAGTCAAAAACACGGCATCTTGAAATAGCCAGAACACGACATTAGGATAGGGCCGCTACAATCAATTTTTTCGATAAATTCCGTTATGTCAAATTACATGCGCAAATTTATCCATGCGATTCGGGCAATCAAAGCAACCCTGTTGCTGGCAATCTCTCGCCCGGCAACAACGTAGCAGACCCAGAATCGCCTCCTTAGAGACGCCTGCCATGAGCAGGCGTTTTTTTTGAACCGCTATCGCATAGTATGCCTGTCGCCGCCGTGCTCCGTGAACACCGCGCCTCGTATTGCGGATCGTCCAATACAGCCGGCGGATCTCCCGGGCAATCTCACTCAACTCACGTTCCGAAAGCTCCGGACGCTCCAGTAGCTCCAATTGAACCATGCCGATTCCGCTAAGTTATAAGTCGGTTATCGGCAGTCGTGCGTGCGGATTCACGTAAATTTTGTCAACAAATGTCGCTGCCCTACATTCCATCGCTCTAGCGGATCAGTTCTACCATCGAGCAATCGACCACCGAGCGCGGGTGGCCGAATCGTAAATGTCTAACGATCGCCTGTCAAATTCACCAACTTCCGCCGAGAAAATTCTGCAATCTTCGCCCGGAAACGCTGATACGAGGCCAGCCTGCTTACTGGTCCTTGGGGATCTAATTCATTAGTTAGTCGAGAGCGCATTTCAGGAAAGCATTTTCTAAATTTACGTAAGCTTCGCCCCTGAACTTGACTCGCTTCGCACAAAGCATCTAGCAATGTGGTTTTGGCATCCAAAATGTCTTCCAATCGATTTAATTCTGGGATGCAATTTATATCCCCCTGATATCTACGATTTCCGGCAATCCTTTTTATTGCCTCATGATCAGTCAGTAACCATGTTTCCAGTTCGGTAACCGGAATAATCGGAATAATTTTCTCCGTAACATTAGCCTCGCCGGCAGCCGCAAGAATTTCTTGCTCCCGGCGAATGCTTCCAATGTTATCCGCATCGCGATGCATAAAAATCAAATCGGCATGAGGGTGATATTTTTGCAAGGCACCAAGTTTGTCACCAACAGAACGCCCTATCGGAGGACGAAATAAGCTTAAATCAGGAGCCTCACCACTAACCTCAGAAAAACCTTCTTCGATCAAAATTTCCTGGATATGGTTTACCAAGTTAAGGTCGGAGGTTCCTTCTCCAGAGAGAACAAAGTGTATTTTCATTCCTTCGCCTCAACGTTTTCATCCTCAAAATTAAGATCCATTTGCGTATTTTCTGGAAGATTAAGATACGCAATTATTGACCCTTTATCTAAATAATTGCTTTCGCCATCTTTTTCTCGCCAACTTCCCGGGATGCTTTTGCAGCGTATGGTCGAGGCCGGCATTCCATCAAGCCCCCTCACCTTAACGATATCGGCATAAATTAAATCATTTGCATCCTCTAATTTTACCAAAACTGGCGAATGTGTTGCAATAAGAATTTGCCGCATTGGATTATCGTCATTGACCTCATTATGTGGGTCAACCGATAGCTCCTTGAGCAAGCTTAGCATTGCATGCATTTTTGCTGGATGGATTCCGTTTTCCGGTTCCTCAAAACAAAGAAGTCCATTGAAATCTGAATCTTCCGCCATAATACAAAGCGCCAGGAATCGTAACGTCCCGTCTGATAGCGCTCTGGCCGGCAAAAATGCACCGGATCGCTCTTTAACTTCTACTGTTAGCAATTCACGCACTTGATCCACATCAAGTCGAATATCCGAGGTGGGAACTATCTGAGATAGTCGACTCGCAATTCGAGAGCAAACATTTTCGTCTTGACGGCTGAGTTTAAACAAAGTGGCGGCCAGCCTTCCACCATCCGCGCCAACACTACTTGGCTCGTGTAATTTATTAGAACGGCGCATGGCACTCGGTTCTAGCGAAAGAAATCTCCAGGATTGCATTTCGCGCCGCGCAGCAAGAACAGTTGGCCAAACTGAGCTATTTGTATTTGCGACCACAGTTTTTGGAATGCGATTCGCCGGTATTTTTTGAGTTCTCCCGCCACCGTCACCATTTGAATGTAGATGCACCTCAACAATACCATCCTCGCTGGTCCGAGTTGAAATGTATCCCTCCCCTTTTCGTTTGTTTACCACAACTCTGTTGCGAAATAGCGCAGCATTGAGCGGGAAGTGAAGTTTATTAGCAGCCTCACCTTTATTTATGTAAATCAATTCCTCTCGCACTAAATACAAACCAAATGCACGAGAAAGTTCATCCTGCGGATTGCGAGCCAACTCTAATTCATAACGCAGGAATGTAGACGTCGCTTGCGCTTTACGACCAAAGTCATCCGTGATATCAAGTGGCACTAGCATTTCAACTGCCAGAAACAATTTCTCGGCACGAAAATTGCCACTAGTCCAAAAAATATCCAAAGGATCGGAGGACTCTGAATCTCGGACTGCCAGGGCAGCCTCAATGAGCGAAACGTCGCTTAGCAACGAAAGAAATTTTATCGCATCGAATATGTTTGATTTTCCAACACCATTTAACCCGGCGATACAGTTAAACGGGCCGAAAGATATCGAGAAATTGAGCAAATTCTTGAAACCGTGGGCTTCGAGTTTAGTCAACATAGCTTTAGGCTTATTCTGCGAGGTTGCAAGATTACATGGCCAAAACAACGGCTCACTTTCTTAGAAGTATGCCACCGAAACAATGATCCGCTTGGGTTTCCCGGACCAGATCTAGAGCGAGTTTTCCGGCGTTTGATCCGCTTGGGTTTCCCGGACCAGATCTAGAGCGAGTTTTCCGGCGTTTCGGGTCTGGTTGAACCCGGCAAAGGCATCAGCTGACGGGCGAATTCAGCTGGTGCCAACTCTTTGAGAGCAGAGTGAGGACGGCTCTCGTTGTAATCCCGGCGCCAGGCCTCGACGATCGCTTTGGCTTCGCCCAACGTCTCGAACCAATGTAGGTTCAAGCACTCATCGCGGAATGATCCGTTAAACGTCTCGATGTGGCAATTGTCCGTCGGCTTGCCCGGTCGGCTGAAGTCGATTTTTGCTTGGTAGTGGTACGCCCACATATCGAGCAGGCGCCCGGAAAACTCGCTGCCGTTGTCGACAAACAGATGCCGCGGAGCGCCGCGCCGAGCGGCGATTCGGTTCAATGCGGATACCACGTGTTCGCCTTTCAAGCGTTGCCCCACTTCGATCGCCAACGCCTCCTTCGTGAACACATCCACGATCGTCAAAGTGCGAAATTTCGAGCCATCAGCAAGCTGGTCAGCCACAAAATCCATACTCCAAGCGTCGTTTGGCCTGACCGGAACGATCTTCGCCACGCGCGTCACCACCATCTTTCGTCGCTTCGGCAATTTCGAGCGCAACTGCAACTGCTCTTCGCAATACAACCGGTACGCCTGATTCCGACCCAACTGCCAGCCTTCCCGGCGCAGCAGTACATGGACGCGTCGATACCCGTAGCGCACACGCGTATAGGCGATCTCGCGCATACGTGAGCGCAGTTCTGGGCGAGGGTCCTTGATGCTTTTGTAGTACTGAACGCTGCGCGGTTGCTTCACGAGCCGACAGGCCCGCCTCATCGTCAATCCGTAGTGGCTCACCACGTAATCCACCACGTCTCGTCTCAGCGCGGGCCGGGCCACTTTTTTGCAGCTACGTCTTGCAAGATGGCCTTGTCCAAGCTCAATTCGGCGACCAGCTTCTTCAGCCGCGCATTCTCGTCCTGCAACTGCTTGAGTTCGCGTACCTGATCAGACTGCATCCCGGCGTATTGCTTCTTCCACCGATAGAACGTCTGTTCCGAAATACCGACCTGCCGGATCACATCGGCCACCGGCATCCCCAGTTCGGCTTGCTTCAGCACTGCCACAATCTGTTCGATCGAAAAGCGTTTCCGTTTCATGACAAACGACCTCCTGGTTCAGGGTCAAGTTTGCCGCAAAACTCGCACTCGGATTGGTCCAGAATTCCTAAAGCGGATCACGCGGCGTCGATTAAGCAAACGGGACCACGGGCGCCGGCAGCGCCGCGGGGTCGAGCTTGCCGATCAGCTTGAGCCGCATAGCCTACAGCGCGACAATCGCGGCCGGCATCATGTGCTCGGGCAGTTCGGCGGGCAGCGTTTTCCGCAAGGCCGCGATGTCGACACCCGCGTCGCCGTGCAGCACCACCTACGCAACCAGATGCGCGGCCACGCCCTCCGCCTGCGACACGCTCGCCGGTCGCTCACGACAAACGGCGCACTGCTGACCGTCAAGGGCGGCATCATCAATATGAATCGAGGCGGTGATGGACGGGCTGCAGGACGTTTCATTCAAGCACGGCGACACGTGCATCGACGGCACGACGCTCGACTGCGCATTGAACGGCACGGCGCATCCAGCTGACCATGTACGCGGTAGCCTGCACTGTGCCGCGACGATGCACGCGCCGACAGGCGCTCGATCTGCTCAACGGACACGATGCAATCCCGCCCGACTGAACCAACGCCTGGCCGCGACGCATCGGGATCGGCTCCAGCACGCCCCCTGCTCGCCCGCCCAACGTCCACCAGCCGTGTGGTCTAACTAACGCGACCATGAAATCGAATCTTCTCCGCCGCTTCTCATGCGCGCTGTTGAGATGCGATCTCGACGCCGCGATTCCGCGCGCCGAGAATTTTTTCGATGGCTTCGACGCGATGGAAGCGCAGGCCTTCGCCCAGGGCGTCGTCGTTCGTGGCAACCCGCCGGCGCAGTTGTCGTGGTACTTTCAGACGCCGCTCACGTACCGAAAAATGCCCCCTGCTCGCCGAAATGGGCGTCGCAGCTGTCTACCAACCGTAATAGACGATGGAAATCAGCGCACTGTTCCGCGACAGCGATTTGACCTCCCGCGACTTCCCGGCGATCGTCGCTCGCCAGTCCAAGATCGTGGCGTCCCTGGCGGTCTTGGCTCCAGCGATGGTGCACGAGCACTGGTTTTTGAAGGGCAACACGCTCAATGAGGCGACGCTCTACCCCGCCTTCGACGCCGACGGATCGCCGTCGACGCCCGCGATCGCCGTGCTGAGCGAAGCGTTCCGCGAGAGCAAGCAAGGGGTGTCGTTCGCCGCGATCTGGAACAACAGCACCGCGCCCAATGGCAGGGGATCGATGACGTGTCGCATCTCCGATGCCAAGGTGCTGCCGGACCGGCTCTCGGTTCGGCTCGGGGCACCGAGCTGCTATGCGACGGTTGATGCGGCCGCTGGCGTGGTGCGCGCCGTGATCGACACGTTTGCGCCGCGCGTCGTCCAGCAAATTCCGCGAGAGCAAAATGCCGGATTCGACATTCGCGCATGACCGAACGAATCCACGCATACGCCCTGAACGGGCGTCACATGCCCCGGTCGTATCCTTTGTCTCGATGGCTTACTGATACGTCATGGTGAAGGTCAGCACCGCATTCGCACTGCCGGCCGTCACGCTGGCGGCCGTCTGGTAGTACGCGGCCGTGAGCGGGATCGTGTAGGAACCGCCCGTCGTCTTGCTGTAGCTCGTCAGTGTGTATTGCGTGTTGTATTTCAACGGATTGCCGCTGCCGTCCTTCAGTTGCAAACCGATGCCGGTGGCCGTCGAACCGCTCGACAGCGCCAGCACGCCATTCGTGGCGTCGAGCACGGCATTGACCGGAATGAACTGATACTGGATCGAGTTCAGCCCCGTCGGACAGGCATTGACCGCCACGTTGAATGCCTTGGCCGGCGTGCTGGTCGAGCCGATGCCCTTGAAGGCCGACTGCATGTACGAACCCATGGTGACCGTCACGTTCGGCGTGGTGCACGCCGCCACGGTGACGGCAGTCTGGGTCAGCGAATACGACACGTGGCCCGAGGTGCCGACCGTATACGGACCGCCGATATTGGATGCCGTGATGGGCGCGCCCTCGAACAGCACGCCGCCCGTTACCGTACCCGCCGTGATCGGGCCGGTCTTGACCAGGGCCGCCTGAGCCTGGCCGCCATTGATGACCGAGCCGCCCGAACCATTCTGGTTGCAAGCCTGGCCCGCCCACGGGCTGGGAAACGCCGAAAACGGCGTGCCGGCATCCTGCCATGACTGCCACCCACACCCGTTCGCGTAGGTCCGCACGCCGATCGCAATACCGACGCCGGGCACATTGGTGTTCCAGACCGTATAGGTCACGCTGTTCGGCCCGGCCACGGTGCCGGCCTTGGTCAACGACAGCGGCTCGAAGACCATGCCGGAGGCAGCCGATCCCGACGTCGTGCAGTTATAGAAGTTGGTGGTGGCCGCGGTACTGATCCAGGAGGTCAGCACCGTCCCGACCGCGGCGTCGCGCGGAACCGTCACCGAAGTCGGCATCGAGAGCGTCACCGTCTGCGCCGTGCCCGTGCAGCTGACGCTCTGGGCGAAGGTCGCACGCGAACCGAAGCCCAGCATCAACACCGCCAGCGCGAGCAGCCAGAACGCCAGGCCACGCGCCGATTTCGCCTGCCTGCGTATCGCGGCCGGCTTCTCATTCCATTTCATAATCTTTCCCAGGCTTTTCGGAGGGCGCGAACGATGTCGAATCCGACGCCCCCGCATGACCGAATGCATCGATGCGCAGACCACGACCGGGCGTCATGCGCCCGGCAGCATCCCTCGCCTCGACGGTCGCCACCATGACTTACTGATACGTCATGGTGAAGGTCAACACCGCGTTCGCACTGCCGGGCGTCACGCTGGCAGCCGTCTGGTAGTACGCGGCCGTGAGCGGGATCGTGTAGGAACCGCCCGTCGTCTTGCTGTAGCTCGTCAGTGTGTATTGCGTGTTGTATTTCAGCGGATTGCCGCTGCCGTCCTTCAGTTGCAAACCGATGCCGGTGGCCGTCGAACCGCTCGACAGCGCCAGCACCCCATTCGTGGCGTCGAGCACGGCATTGACCGGAATGAACTGATACTGGATCGAGTTCAGCCCCGTCGGACAGGCATTGACCGCCACGTTGAATGCCTTGGCCGGCGTGCTGGTCGAGCCGATGCCCTTGAAGGCCGACTGCATGTACGAACCCATGGTGACCGTCACGTTCGGCGTGGTGCACGCCGCCACGTTGACGATGGTCTGGGTCAGCGAGTACGACACGGGGTTCGAGGTGGAGATCGTATAGGTGCTGGTCTGCGCCGTCGCGGACGCCCCCTGGAACAGCACACCGCCCGTCACCGTTCCGGCCGTGATGGGGCCGGTCTTGACCAGCGCCACCTGGGCCTGGCCACCGTTGGTGACCGAACCGTTTTGGTTGCAGGAGGAACCCACCCACGGGCTGGGGAACGTCCCCGACGGCGCCCTGCCAAGATCGAACCATGGTTGCCACCCACACCCGTTCGCATAGGTCCGCACGCCGATCGCGATGCCGACGCCAGGCACGTTGGTGTTCCAGACCGTATAGGCGACACTATTCGGCCCGGTCACGGTCATGCTGGCCTTGGTCAGCGACATCGGATCGAAAAGCATCCCCGAAGGTGACGAATTCGACGCCGTGCAGCTATAGAAATTGGTGGTGGCCGCGGTACTGATCCAGGAGGTCAACACCGTGCCGACCGCGGCGTCGCGCGGAACCGTCACCGAGGAAGGCATCGAGAGCGTCACCGTCTGCGCCGTGCCGGTGCAGCTGACGGTCGCGGATGCCGTGCGCGCGCCCAAGCCGAGCATCAACACCATCAGAGTGAGCAGCCAGAATGCCACGCGGCCCAGTCGTTGCGCGCTCGTCCCCATGTCCGACGCACCGGCTCCGCTTATTGGGTGCATACCGCCTCCGCATCCGTCCAGCGCTGCTTGCTCGACTTGTCGGCCACCGGCAGCGTGTACGTCAGCGAGCACGCCTCGCCGGCCGTATCGCCCCACTTCACCTGCAGGGTGCCGGTATCGGTCTTCACGCCGCGCAGCACGACGCGGCCTTCCTGCGCCACCGTGCCGACGTTCTGCCCCGCCGCATCGCTCACTTCCGCGCCGAACGGAACCGGCTCGCCACCGGCCATGCGCGCGCGCAGGATCACCGCGCGCCCGCCGCCCTCGGTCTCGAACTTCAGGCGCACCACCGCGCCCGCGGTCGGCGCCACGTGCTGGGCGCTCGACTTCAGCTCGACGCTCATCGGCACGCCCTTCGGATCGATCTCCACCTCGTTGGTCGAGAACGGCGTCAGATACGACACCAGCGCATGGCCGAACGGATCGATGCGCAGGCCGCTGCCGGACGTCACGCGCGCCCCGCCCGCGTCCTTGGCCTCGATGATCGCCACCGTGTCGCCCATCGTCGGCGTGAAGGCCACGCCGCCGGCGTACGCCACCATGCCGCCCGAGATGCCGCCGCCGTACTGCGTGAATCCGGTGCCCTTCGAGGCATTGCCCATGAAGGTCGCATACGGCGACAGGTAGGACAGGTTGCCGCCCACGTTGGTGGTCGTCTGCGCGCCGCCGCTGGTGTGGCCGACGTTCACGCCGTAGCTGAGCGCGTTGTCGACGCCGAGCGAGCCCGTCATCGATTGCTGGACCAGCGTCGAACCGTTGGAGTCGTGCTGCAGGCTGGTCGACGCATACACCGTGTGCGAGCCGAGGTTCAGCGGGATCGACAGGTTCAGCATGAAGCGGTTGTCCCAGCGATTCTGCGTCACGTCGAATTGACGAGACGCCGACACGCCGTAGTTGATGCGCCGGAAATTATTGTTGTAGCCGGCCTGGAATTGGGTGTCGTTGCCGGCGCGATTCCAGTAGTTGACGGTCGAGCCCGACAGGTAGAACGAACCCCATCCTTCCGGCAGGCTCTGGTTCAGCGTGACCTGGAACTGGCCGCGACGCACGCCGCCCGACAGCAAATTGTTGACGCCGCCCGTCAGCGACCGCGCAGCATCGCATCCTGCAGGCCGAGGTAGCCGCTGCTCGAATAGCGATAGGCCGCCACGGCAATATTCGTGCTCGTCGGACTGATCAGCTTGCTGTACGAGACCTTCACGCTCTGACCGTGACGCGTGCCCGTGCCGGGTACATCGGTGTTGGCCTGCGTGATGTCGACCGCGAACGCGCCCAGCTCGGTATTGAGCGCAGCGCCGACCAGGCCGGCCACGTAGCCGGGCGCGGCCGTCACGCCGCCGTAGCCGGTGAGCAGGTTGGTGAAACCGTGCTGCACCGTCGCCTGGAACAACGCCGGCTTGCCCGAGAACAGCGCGTTGCGGTACTGGCCGCCCGTCACGCTGAAGTGCGTGACGCCGGGGCGCAGCGAATTGACGGCCGACGCATACGGCACCTTGAAGGTGTGGATGCTGCCGTCGGCCTCGGTCACGACGACATCGAGGTCGCCGCCATAACCGGTCGGATAGAGATCGTCGATCACGAACGGACCGGTCGCGACGTTGGTGCTGTAGATGATGTTGCCGTTCTGGCGCACCTGCACGAGCGCGTTGCTGTTGGCGATGCCGTGGATGGTCGGCGCATATCCGCGCTGCGATTCCGGATACATGCGCTCGTCGCTCGAGAGCACGCCGCGAAACCCACGCTGTCGAACATCGTGCCGTCGGTGAACGCGTCGCCGATCACCAGTTGCGCCTTCAGAGACGCGATCGAGCGCTGCAGGCTGGTCTGCACGCTCTGGTAGTGCGAACCGCCGTGCGTATCGTAGGTGTAGTTGCCGTTGTGGCGGAAGCGCCAGGGCCCGACGTTGAAGCCGGCGGTCAGGCCCAGGTAGGCCTGGGTCGACGACGTGCCCTGGTTCTCGGCGCGATAGATATTGCCGTTGTACGACAGCAGCGCGGCCGGCACGCCCTCGTCCCAGTAGCGCGGGTCCACGTAGCCGCGCGCATCGCGGCTCAGCGCGGCCTGCGGGACACTGACGTCGAGCCGCTGCTCGCCGTTGTCGAAGGTGGCGACGGCGTCCGGCACCAGCATGCCGATCATCAGGCAGGCCTGGCTGCTGTCCGTCAGCATGTGCGTCGCCTCGGGCGACAGCTTCGCGAGATCCACCCCGACCTGCTGCAACAGCTCGCGATCGAAGCAGGGCTGGACGTTGTTCGGATTGTTGCCCACCGGACGCAGCGTGATGCCGGCGCGACCGATCCAGTTCGTGTTGACGAAGAGGTCGACGCGGTACGCACCCGGCATCGCGGCATTCCCCTTTTCGAAGCGGCTCACATCCACCCGCGCACCGCCAGGATGCTGCAGGAACATGTCGTCGAACTGGACTTCCGCCACTTGCGTGGCGTCCGGGATGGCTGCCATCGCGCCCATCGACGCGAACACGGACAGCACGAGCAGCATGCTCTGGCGCGGACGCCAGTACATGGTCCGCGGCAAGCGAGATATACGTTGAATCACGATAGACAGCCGAGCATAAGCGAGCCCGCGCCCTGCCCGTCCGGGCATGCGTGGTCTTGCAATGAAAAGGAGAGCGCGCGCTATCCGCGCCTCGCGCAATGGAAGATGGTCAGCAGTGCATCACGGCGACGTCGCCGCAGCGCCGGATCGCAACGGCGTCTCGCCGCTGACCGCGCCGCCATAGTCATTGAGTGACGTGTAGTGCACGCGAGCGCCCGCCGCGTCGGGAACGTCGCCCTTCAGCGGGAAGGCGCGCGTCTCGCCCGGCCCGACCATGCCGCCGTCGTCGAAAGCCGCGCTGCGGTCGCCCAACTGCACGCTGATCGCGGTCAGCGACACGTGGAACGGGGTCGGGTTATGCGCTTCGATGGCCGGCTTGCCGTCGACCTGCGTGAGGCGCCAGGTGAGCTGCGCCGGCGCATCCGCGGGCGAGCCCTTGAGCGTATCCGGTCGATAGAACACCTTGATGCGCGAACGGAATGCGAGCTGCACCCGGTTCATGTCCGCGTCGGCTGCGCTCGGCTTGGGGGGCACTTCGAGCACGTTGAGCCAGAACACCGACTCGCGATCCTGCGGCATCGGCTCGCCGGTATAGACGATTCGCAGCGTCTGCGACTTCGACGGATCGATTCGCGCGATCGGCGGTGTGACGGTGAATGGAACCTTGATCGTGGACGGCGCGCTGTGCACGTCGCCTGTATCGACCCATGACTGCACGAGCGCCGGTGCCTGGCCTGCGTTCGACAGTTTGAGCGTGACCTCGGACTCGCTCGCGCCGTAGATCACGCGCGTGCCGCCGATCACCACGGAAGCGTCGGCGGGCGTTGCCAATTGGCTGAACCACGCGATACACGCGGAGGCGATCGCAAATCGTAGTGCTTGACGGAACTTCATGGTCTTAACCAGTGCGTGTGAAATGGGAGGAGTGAATACGAATCACCCCATCCCTTATTATTATGTAAAGCTAATTAATTATTTACTGATAAATGAGCGAGTACGTCACGCTCGACGTTGCCGCGCCAGCCGTTGCGGCGCCGGTGGCGACATACTGCGCGTAGTACGCGAGCGTGGCCGCGCCGGCGGAGCTGATCGCGACCGACTTCGAGTTTTGCGAAGCGTCCGCCGCGCCGACCTTGATCGCCGAGAAATCGCTGTTCAGCAGGCCGATCTCGACGTTGGTCGCGCCGCCCGTGGTCAGGACCAGGTTGCCGGTGGCGGTGTCGACCGTCGGGCCCGGTTCGAAGTAGGTGTGGACATTGCCCGATGCCGGCGTGCAGGCCGTCAGCGCGACAGTGAACGGCGTGGCGCCGGCGACCTTGCCAGCAGCAGGCAGTGCGCTGGTCGACACCTTGGGCAGCGTGACCGTGAAGTTGTTCGAGCCGCTGCCGTTGCCGTTGATCGTGCAGGTTTGCGCGGTGATGCTGCCGTTGAACGTGATCGTGCCGTCACTGGCGGAGGCGATTTGCGAAGCGGTGGCGGCGCCCACGAGCAGCAGGGCGGAAATGATTTTGGTTTGCATGGTCTTTTAATTAAAAACTACATAAGTTAATATACGACGCCAAGACATTAATTCAATAACGCCACGTCCCATCCAGCGGCGACCCCGAATCAAGCACCCCTTGCCAACATATTGCTTTCATGCCGGCCACTTTTGGACAGGCGAATCATATCCAAACGACACATCCCGCATATTGAATTAATGTCATACTTTGCAATGCTTGACAGATACCTCGATGTCACAGATATTTAACAATGTTTTATTTTTTGTTCTGTTACCCATTAACTCGAAGACTGCAATCCGTTGCGACAATCCGCCGCCGACAGCAAGATGCCAGCCATGGCTCAGGAGCAGAAGGCAATTCGTGCACGCGCCAAGCACGAAAATGAAGTGCACGGCGATTTCGAGCCCGGATGTCTGGGCTCCTGTCGCGCGCAAAATACGTCCTTTGTCGGTGACCTGCTCCCTGCGTTTAGTACGGTGACCGTGTGGAGTCCGTTCAGAGGAACTGAGCCGATTTCGGCCACCACGGCCACCGCGCACGGTAGCCAACACGAGATGGTTCTCCAGTGACAACGCGCGGTTCTTTTCCATCGACGGCGGTAACAACATTTCTTTCGTCAGACCCCACTCGTCCAGGTCGCTGGGACAAATTTTTCCTGCACCCCACGTTACTCACTCGTCGTGACTCAACTTCGACACATCGTGTCAGCCCCAGGCGATCTAATCTCTGGGGGGAAAGTCGGAGTTATTCCACACATGTTCACAAAGCTTCGATCGCGAAGCAATACCATGACCTTGCAAACTGGGTTGTCGGTTTACGACTCGAAGGCAACCCACCCGTCTGGCGCGTTTCTCGCACGCATGATCTCATATTTCAATCGCCCATATCAGGTGTAACGGATTTTGTGGTTCTGAGTGATGTTGGTAAATGGCGACAGAATAATTGGCAAGTATTTTTCTAATGAAAATGAAAACCCCGTGCCGACATACCAAAAACGTCTCGTAAAACGGATCACACTCGAAGTAGAACTCCATACTGCCAAAGCGGTGAAACGGGAGTCCGCTTTGACGCAAGTTCGCCAACTCGTCGGTGAATTCGATATCAGCGCGCAGGAGATCTTCCCTGCTCACCAACCCCGTAGACATAGTCGCCACGATGCGAAGTATCGCCACCCCGAGTCCGGCGAGACCTGGAGCGGTCGTGGTCGGCCACCTGGGTGGATTGTAGGCAAAGACCGCACACTTTTCGAGACCTAGAGAAGCGTCGCTAGCGTTGGTTGCCTGGCCAGTGGGCCGACATTGTGCACTGGCATTTCCTCAGCACCGCGAACCTCGCGGACCTGATCCCATGGCACACGGCCGACGGTGGAACGCTCATCAACGAATACCTTCGCGCGCACGTCTGCGATCACCGCCGCAATTTCCGCAGCCTGCAACTCCTGGGCCTCAATTTCCAGCGCTTCAATCTGCGCCTTCACCTCTGACAACGTCCGTTTTCTCGTTACTACGGCTTTTCACTCCGGTCGTTTTTCGATATTCAGGCCAGTCCGCCGAAATCCCGTTTGGATCAAGTGCGGACTCGCTGGACCGCGTCGTTTTAGATGGCGAGCAGATCGGGCTGAACTAGGAACGCGGCAGGCTCGTCACCGAGCCAAGTCGGCTGCCGACCCCGGCCAGACCATGTTCTACCTGTCGTCGGGGCGCGGTACTCCAGGGCCGTCGACACGCGCTTCGCGTTGCGCTTCTGCACACGCTCTTGCAGATCCACAACGCTGATATCGAACTCCTGCATCAGCGCCTTGATCTGCGCCGATCGCCGCGCCGCGTTCGACGTCTCGAAGGGCTTTGATTTGCGCATCCAGTGTTTCAAGTTGCGCAATTGCCCGTCGTTTTGGAGGTCATGCTTTAAAATTTCCGGGATGTTGTTATTTACTTAATCGGGCAGGTCAAGGAGCTTCTTGAATATCTTGCTGTCCTCGCGTCGAGTCGGGTCGGTTACTTCATCACGCGTGACGGTCTGCCACACCAGCCATGCGCCCGCAGCGTAGTCGCGAAGATGCCTGGCCGATTGCGAGTTTGGCTCCTTCGCCGCGCGAGCCAACTCGTCTGAGACGATTTGCTTGGCGGCTTCGGTGATTTGCTCGTAGGTGTATGTCTTCATCGTCGCGACCTTTGTTTCCGCTATCTTAGACTTCCGAACTGCCGATCCACTGGCCTCCAAAGAAAGCGTCCGCACCGAAGTGGCGGCTCTCGAATGCCTTCGCGTCATCACGGTTCAGCGCCGCATTCAGGCTTTCGTGTGTCCAAGTAGGCGCGGGATCAATTCGGAGGGTTGCTTGCCCTGCCAATGCACGCAGGAATAACGGCTCACGCTCGTTACCAGCGAGTAGATCGACTTCACTGGAGTCGGCCGGCCGTGCAACAAGGTACCATCACGGTTCCCTTTTCCTTTCGGATTTCGCGCAATATCGCAGGGTGTCGCCCGAAATCGCAAAGCGCTATACGGCACTTCTTCCATTACTCGAGTATTAATTCGAGAAGCCACTGCCGCGCGAAAGCAACCCCGCCTACAATCCTGATGCTCCTGCTTCAGGATCTGTAGCCGCGCGTGGTACTTGGCCGCTTCCTGGCGCATGCGCTGCTGTTCCGCGTTCACGTAGATCGTGGTGGTCTGAAGAGAGGCGTGGCCCAGGGCCTGCTGCAGGACCGCCATTCCAGACGCCGCGGCCTGCGGGCCGGAACGCGTGCCGGAATGCGTGCGGCGAGGTCTGCGCCAGCTGACGCCACGACGACTCGAGGATGTCGGGCAGCTGCTCGATCAGCCGGCCGAGCGCGCGACCTTGCGATCGAGTGCGGGCGACGCCGCCGGCGGATAGCGCTCCGCGTAGAGCGCCGACAGAAATGGGCGCTCGTCAGGCGCAGCAGCGGCCGTCGTGGATCCGCGCGCACCTCAGGCCTGCGTGCGCGCCAAGGCCATCGGATGGCGGTACCTCTTAGTGGACCGCGTGTGGGTCAATCAATGTCCATCGACCTCCTTCGGTTCCAGATACAACCAGGTCATCAGTGTTGCTCGGCTCTCCGCGCAAAGTAGCCAGCGGTCGGTGTCGTTCCAGCCTGACGCCAACGCAGGAATTTTCGATGGATCGCGTGCGCCGGTTGTCAACGTATGCACGTTGAATAGCTCCGCTGAGCGCTCAAGCAGATCCTGCAGACGTTTTTTGCCATCCGGTCGCAGGAACTCATGAAGTTCCACGATGACGTGCGCGCGCTGTAACTGCGTCAGGCATTCGTTTGTCAGCACGTCGAACTCTGCGCCCTCAATGTCGACCAGCACCGCCGCCCGCGCGAAGTCGACGCCATGCGCGGCCAGATCTTCCGCAAACGAAGGCGTTGCCGCGTGATAGACGTGCACGCGATCGGCAACGTTGTTGTTCACCGCGTTACGCGTGATATTCGCCCTGCTCATTTCCTCCAGCTCGAAGCAATGTGACTCGTGATAGAGGTTCTTCGCGACTAAGCCGACGGCGTAGTAGCCATCAGCGCCTCCGAGGTCAATGAAAACGTCACGCGTCGACGCAATCCTTGCGAGCAAATCGCAAACCTCTTGTTCGTAGAACCCTAGCAACTTCACACCGTTGTCTGCCTCACGCCACGTCGCCAATCCTCCGAGATTGAACCCGGCCAGAGGTCCGTGCTGGATGATGCCACCGGTCAGATGCATCAATCGGCGCATCAAAACGAAACGCCGTAGCTCCGAGCCATTCGAAGTGCTGAACTCAAGCATTTGCTCTAACTCATCGGCGCTGAACGCGCCAGTAATGTGATGGCTCATTGATTTCCTCGTGCGTTGAGAGTCAGTTAGTCTACCGTTCAGACGAGCAGATCGTGGTCGTTGCTGGTCTCCCAGCTCGCGATCAAGGCTCGTTGAACCTTGGCGGGCAGGTGTTGCCAGCCTCCCTCCACGTTGAATGCCACAACGCCTCCGATAGGTTGGTCCGCGATGTCAAATCTACCGCACCCTACTCGCCGCGACGCTCCGCCAGTCGCGCGTGGTGCTTCGCCGCTTCCTGACGCATACGCTGCTGTTCGGCATTGACGTAGATGGTGGTGGTCTGCAAGGAGGCGTGGCCCAACGCCTGCTGCAGGACTTCGAGCACCATCCCGGCCGCCGCGGCCTGTGTGCCGAACGTGTGCCGAACGTGTGTCGGAACGCGTGCGGCGAGGTCTGCGCCAGCTGACGCCGCGACGACTCGACTAGATCCGGCACCTGCTCGATCATCCGGCCGAGTGCGCGAATCACGACGCGCCTTGCGCCGCGCGACGTATAGCCAGCCATCCGGGTGACCGCAGCATCCTCGACGCCGAACTTGTCGTGGCCGGCTGGCGTCGGCGGCACGACCGTCGGCGCGACGAGCGGCGGATCGGCGTCGCCGGCGTCGAGGTCCAGCCGCGATCGCGCCAGTGTTCGCACAGCGCGTCGATTGCATCGTCGGTCACCGGTACGAAGCGCTCCTTGTTGCCCTTCTCGATCACGCGCAACATCCAGGCCGCCGGCATCTCGTCATCGGCGGCCGTGTAATCAATGCGTCTCAACAGCTGCCGGTCATTGCATGTATCGATTTTATAAATCGTCATGTGCAGATTTATTAATTAATCGATAATATTTGCTTGATTTTGACAGAATTAATCAGAATTCATCCGAATTGATTTTATTTTGAGATTAACGTTTACCTAGACTGATACCCATTGGCTGAGCTTTACACCCTGACACCGAACATCGATCCCAACAACGAACACGAATAAAGGAGTCGCGATGAATGGAAGCAATGGGCTAGAACTAGGTGTCGCCGCGAACCTGGTGAAAGGCTACGCGTCCGGCTGGGATCCGTCGGCGGGAACATTGGACATCCTGCACCGGCCAGCCGAGCAGCCGATGGTGCCGCAGCCGCTCAGCCCTTCGGGGGCGCGGGGGAACTGGAGCTATCCAGTGATCACCCTGCACGACACGCCGGACAACCTGGTCACGGAACTGCTCGGCTATTCGATCGACGCACCAGCGATCGATCAGGCTCCGCCGCGACTACCCACAGGTGCGCTGCTTCTGTCGTCACCTGGCGGAAGCCTGGCGCGGAGCCGTCTGGCGGCCGCGCTGGGAGTGTCGCTCGACAATCCCGACCTGCGTTATGCCCTCGTCAAGCTGACTCGCGCCGATCAGGTTTTCTCCCATACGACCAAGGAGCATGGCATCCTGACGACGGTGGATGCACTGAGCCCGGATCGGAGAATCGGCGTTAATAGCGAATTCATGCGTTCCATGGCGCGTCTGCGCCACTTTCGGACATCCGACGCGGAGCAAGCCGCCGCCGAGCTGACCTTGGAGGATGCCAATGCCTATTTGAAAGGGTTCGCCCGGTGGGGCACCCATTTCGTATCGTCGATTACCGGCGGCGACCAGATCGTTCAGGTATTTGCCTACGAGGCGGATCGTTTCGAGCGGGTACGGACGGCGTTTGAAGCAGATGGTAATGATTTCACCGGCATTGACGCATGTGATTTCCAGTATTTCACCACGGATGCCAATAAAGGCGCCTTCGGCTTCGTGCGGCAATATGGAAAGATCCTGTGCTTCAGCAACGCCCGGGTGTTTCAGGAGAGTCTCGCGGCCGGAGAATGGGTCGAGAAAACCTGGGCGAAGCAGAACAGCGTGTTCCAGGTTTTCGCCATCGGCACGGCGGTCTCCCGGCGCCGGCTGAACGCGGAATTCACGAACCAAGTGCCGGTCGCCGTGACCCTCGCTCCCCTGACGACCTTCACCGAATACAAACGCACGACCGTGTGGAGGCACGTATTCAAGGCAGCCATGTCGTGTGTATTCGCTGACGCGATCGATCCCAACTTCGTGTCGCACGACGCGACCGACTTCAATGTCCTGATCCCGGAAGAGCAGCCGGGCGTGATCTCCGCGATCGCCACGCCGACCATCAATATTTACAAGGCGCGCCTGAATCTGGCCGGGATGCAGTTGGTCGCGCGCGCCGACGTCCGGAAGTTCATCTCGTTCGGCTACGTCGTCAGCGGCACATCGCCGTCGGCCATCGATCTACCGGGGACGGCTGTTCACGTGTACGGCTACATTCTGGACATGCGGGCGAACGGCCGGCCCAACGTGGTGTCGTTGAGCGATAAGGGCTTCGATGGTCTTGCCATTGGGTGTGACCGGTTTCTCGGCGTCGCGCGCTTCCAGAACGCCGAAGGCCGCAAGCACTTTCTGGTGGCCGACGGCTTGCGCTATGAGCTGGATGCGGACGGCTGGCCATCCGTGACCGGCGACGTGCGGCATCCGCCACCAGCGTCCGGCCTTCACGCGCTAAAGGACAGTCTCGAGTTCTCGCTGGCCTTCGGCGAGACCGTGCTTGGCATGCAGACGGTGGAAACCCTCAATGACCCGACGCGGCTGCTGGCGCGCGACTACCTGAAATGGGTCGGCAAGCTCATCCCGGCCGATTGCGCCGACACGGATCTCCAGACGATGCGCTTTCGCGCGCTCGATTTGAGCAGCTATGCGCCTAACACCGGGGGGGGCGCGTTCGTGCCGATTCTCCCGGCGGCGGATTACCAGCAGGCGGTCGGGAACATCCTGGACTGCTTGCAGGAGATCCAGAGGCAGGTCAGCGAGAGCACCATTCAGATCAACCAGCGCAAGCAGGCCGAACTGACCATCGACGTGGCCAGGACGCTGAATGAAAACATCGTTCAAAGTGGGGAGTTGCTCTCGGGTCTAATCAAGGCAAACGCACAGTCAGCCAGGGATTTGTCCGGCCAGTACGATGCAGTGATTTCCGCCAGGCAGGCGGAGGCCCGAGCGCAACAAACCAAGATCAATGAATTGTCGAAGGCCGTGTTCGAGCAGCAGGCAGAGGTCGACCGGGCGGTTCAGGGCTATCAGGCGGCGCTCGCTCAGTGGGAAACCCTGGAACTGGTCAAGTTCGGCCTGGAGGTGGCAACCAGCACCTTCAGCCTGAGCAGCGCGGTCCTGGTTCCGTCGACTTCCATCTCGGCGGTCAAGGACCTGGGACAAACGGCGCAGCGCATTCAAAAGACCCTGAATGTGCTGAATGCCACCATGAAGGTCTACACGACGGCCTCCGGCGCCGCAAAAAGCATTCAGGATGCCCAGACGACGCTCGACGGCCTGGATGGCCTGGACTATGGCAATACCTCTGCGTTGAACTGGGACGAGATGTCGATTCAGCTCGACGTCGCATTGTCCACCGGACCAGGCGGCAGCGTAACCGCCGCCAAGGCCAGGCTAGTAGCCGCGTTCAAGCTTCTTGCCTTGCGCGGTAAAGCACTCGTCGGTGCGCAATCCAGCTTGCATCAGATCCAGCGCGAAATCTATACGACGCAGCGACAGAAGCTGTTGAACGACCGGCAGACCGAACGCCTCGACGATCTGACCAGGACTTTGCATCCCGCGCGCATCCGAGATCTGGACAGGGAAGCGATCGACCTGGTCGGGCTGACCGGCAGCCTGGACTACCTGCGCCGCCAGATGCTCACCACCTTCACCAAGTCTTTTCTGTTGCAGGATCAGGCACTGCAATACGCATGGCTGCAAAAGCCGACACCCATCGCGAGCCACAGCCTGCTGACCTTCATGCAGGCGCGCATCGCACAGAGCGAGGCGACACTGGAGGCCAAGTCGCAGTTGCTGAAATACCAGGCGGGAACCACCAGTCCGATCTCCATCGACATCGAGGGAGTGCTGGTCGAGGACATCTGCGATGGCAATGCCTTCGAGATCATCATCGATCCTAATTCGCTGCCGTTTCGCCAATACGTGAATCTGCGCGTCCAGGCGGTGGTAGCGGAAGTGCAAGGCGTGAAATCCACCGATAGCGGCAAGGTGCTGCTCAAGCTGACCTTCGAGGACAAGCCTTTCATCGACCGCAACGTCGAACGCGCCACTTTGCGCTTCCACACTCCGTTCCGCGAACGCGTCTACCAGTTCGACGTTGCAACGGGACAACCCGACTTCAGCGATCAGGGCAGGTCATGGTCGACGAACGTCAGTCCGGTCACGCCCTTCGGTTCCTGGCTCGTATCGCTCCCCAAGACCCAAACCAACCAGGGGCTGCGTTTTTCCGGCCTGACAGTCACTATTCGCCTGACGTTCGTCCTCGAGGCCCGCATCGTCGATGTGCCGGTGGCGCTCCGCGGCCACGCCCTCCGTTCCCCGGGAGCAGACGGCGCCGTGGCGATGCTGGCGGCGAGCGGCGCCGAGCGATGGTCCGCGGATCAGCTAATTGCCAAGCTGAACGCCGCTGGCGCGACCACCAACGGCTGGGACGTCGTCTTCAACATGGGGCTGTCACAGATCAACAAGTCCTTGCGCGACCAGTACGACGCGCTTGCAAAAGAATCCAAGTACAAGCACCAAATCTCCGTCCGCACGGAGTACGAGGTGATGGAAGGCACGACTGGAATCAAGAAATTCGACTTCACGTACGGGTATCCATTGCTGGAATTCCAGTCCAACAACCCCAACACCGTCCTGCTGAAAATGCAGATCGAGGATGGGACGCTGACCAAATGCAAGAGAGAGGACGACCAGCCGGAAAAATGCGGCCAGCCCGTGAGCATCAAAGGCAAGACGCTCATGGCGGTGGTGACGCTGTCGTTGACGGAGGGTGTCGTCTTCGTGGATGGATCCAACCAGAATATTCTGCATGTCGAACTGAATATGGCCAAGGGCGCATTCTCTGCTGACGACATCGAACTTATCGACGAGGAAGAGGTCAGTTTCAGCCGGGCGATCAAAGCCCATTTTCAGAACAACCCCATCGTTTATCGGATCAACGCCCTGAATATCACCAACGTGCCGGTGCTCGAAGCCCTGAGACCGAACGGCTTCCGGTTCAAGTTGTTGACGACACCCGCTGGTGTTGACCTCTTGCAGCTCTTCATTCAGACCGGTAGCCGGAAGTTGCCCAACGCGACGCAGACCTTCCTGAACCACGTGGACGAACCGTTGCCGTTAGGCAGTGAGGCATCGCTGTTTATCCGCAGCGATCTGTTCTTCTCGGAAATCCTTCCCCAATCTCTTGACAGGCGTGCATCCGGCTGGAGTCTGGTGGGTCGAAAGGGCCCCGAGTCGGTGAAAGCGTCGTGGTGCGAGTTCACCAATGCCCCTGTCTTCGCCACAGATGTCAAGCTGGGGAGCGTGACCGACACCCAGGTGTCTCCCGGGCCGGATCCGACCGGCATCAGCGTCACCGTGACGACCTATGCCCTTCCAAACGACACGATCAACTGGAACTTGGCGGGCATGACCTTGACGCCTCGACCAGACGGCCAGATGCTGCTGTCCGGAACCAAGGCTCAATCGATGGCGATCAATACATACGTCAGCTCCTCAGCTTTCATCGGAACCATCCCTGGGAAGACGTTCACCAACGAAGCCACTTCCAGCGTGTATGCGATGGCGCAGGTGAAGGTCGAGGGTAGTGGACGCGATCAGACCATCAAATGTGTCATGGAGAGTCAGGCGGTGACGGTGACTGGTGGCGCCGAGGGGGGCGGTCCATCGAACACACCTGACCTACAGTACAGAATCAACGAGAAGATCCGGGACCAAGTGCCGAAACAGATCGTGAAGCAGCTGGACGTCAGTTTTGCCGCAGTGTCGCTGTTCGCGATCAAGAACCTGTTGTTCCCGACCAACAACTACATCACGTTCACCAAGTCCGCCGCGCCCGGCGACATGCTGGTGCTGGGCAACTTCAGTGGAGGTGCCCCGGTAATCCCGGACAAAGCGTCGCACTAAGGTTGCTGAACAGTATCGGTTTCGGTTGCGGCATGTAGATTGAGTCACCCTACTGGCGTTCCGCCTGGCTCCTCGATGGTCCCGGTGAATGCGCAGTCCATCACGTCGCCCGGGAGCAGTTGCCAGCAACCGCCCTCGACAAGGCTCGAAACATGGACAGCCTGCTGTCCTATGTCAGTCAGCATCGGACAACATTGTTCGAATGGGAATCCCGGCTGCCGTTTGAGCGACTACCGCGCCGACGCATGCCGCGCTAGCTGTGAAGCTTCAATAGGTTGTATCGATGGTTCATCCGGACTGAGTCTGGGAGACTGGAAGTCGCCAAACACCCAACCTTCCAGGAACCCAGCCGGATGAACACCCATAAGAATGCCCGACTCACTTTCGCGCGTCGACTTGAGATGGTTCAGGAGATCACCGAATCCGGTTCGAGCGTGCCGCAAGCCGCAGTCGATCATGGCGTGACAGCACCGACGGTACGCAAATGGCTTGGGCGCTATCTGGTCGGCGGCGCACTCGCGCTGGCAGACGCCTCATCGAGACCGGCTCGCTCTCCACGCTCCATTGACCCGGCGACTGCCTTGTTGATCGTGGAGTTGCGCCAGCAGCGCTTGCTGCAACGTCAGATCGCTCGACAGGTGGGCGTGTCGGCCTCGACCGTCAGTCGGGTGCTGGCGCGTGCCGGACTGTCCCGGTTGAGCGACCTGCAACCAAGAGAGCCGGTTCAGCGTTACGAACACGAGGCACCGGGCGACTTGCTGCACATCGACATCAAGAAGCTCGGCCGTATCGCGCGTCCTGGCCATCGTGTGACCGGCAATCGGCGCGATACGGTCGATGGTGTTGGCTGGGAGTATCTGTTCGTCGCCGTGGACGACCATGCCCGGATTGCCTACACAGCAATGCATCCAGACGAGACGAAAGGGAGTGCCGTGAAATTCCTGCGCGATGCCGTGGCTTGGTACGCTGGACTTGGCGTGCGTGTGCGCCGATTGCTAACCGACAACGGTTCGGCGTTCCGTTCACATGAGTTTGCTCGGACCTGTCAGGAACTGGAGATCCGGCACAAATTTACACGGGCGTACCGTCCTCAGACCAACGGCAAGGCCGAACGCTTCATCCAGTCAGCGTTACGTGAGTGGGCCTACGCATGGACGTACCAAAGCTCAGCCCATCGCGTCGAAGCCCTGGCGAGTTGGCAGCATCACTACAACTGGCATCGTGCTCATAGCGCCATCGGCGGCGTTGCGCCGATGGCCAGACTTCCCGTATCGAGAAACAACCTCTTGACGCTTCACAACTAGGCCCAGGCGGCGCCGGCGCCCGATGACGCGATCGCGCGTTGGTTCCGCGCTCGTTGCCCAGCAACTGCGAGATCGAGGTGCGCACCGTTGGACAGCTGCAACCGCCGCCGCGGATCCTGGTGGCGGTCGGTGCCGCGCATCGGCGTCGGCAGGGCCCGCACCGTGGTCGCGTGGCTGCGCCGGCACGCCGAGACGATGGCGACACGGTCACGCTCGACGTCGACAGCATCGATCGATTCGTCGCTGCACCGGAGGCACGCGTCCCGCTGCGCAGCGACCAACCGTGGCGATGCCGAAGGACCTGGACGGCTCGGCCGGAACGAATCGCGCGCCGGCGCTCCCGTACATCTCGGCCATGCACGACCTCGACGCCGTGTTCGCGTACCTGCATCGCTACGACGGCCAGCCGTTGCGCGCGTGGATACCACAACGTCCACGACCTCACGGTGCACACCCACATAGGCAGCTTGCACAACGTCATGCTTCGTCACGGCGCGTTCACCGCATCCTTAAATGCCTTGCCTGCGATGAACTTTACCGTTTTCGCCGCGGCGATCGCGATCTCCGCGCCTGTTGTGGGATTGCGGCCGATACGGGCTGCGCGTTGCCCCTGCGAGAACGCCCCGAAGCCGATGAGTTGTACGGTATCGTCGGCACTCACCGCGTGCGTAATGACCTCCAGCAGGGCTTGGATTACTTCGCTAGTGGCAGTCTTGCTGGCGCCGGTGCTAGCAGCGACTGCGTCAATGAGTTCCTGTTTGTTCATGGACAACCTTGGTCAGTAAGTTAAAGCCGAACCCTACCGCATTGCGCGGCTCGTAAGCGCATCCTGAGGCAAACTTCAGGGCCGGTCAGAACACCCGCAGCGGACTACGCAGCGACCACCCTGTTGCGACCTTGGTGCTTCGCGTGATATAGGCGTTCGTCCGCCTTGCGCAGGATCGCGTCGATCGTCTCCCCATCACGCCCGAACTCGGAAACGCCAATGCTCACGGTGACCTCAATCGGCTGACCGATGTCGGCCTCAAACGGTGTGCCAGCGATCGCTGCGCGAATACGCTCACCAATTGAGCGAGCGGTGTCCAGAGCAGCTTGCGGCAGAAGCACCATGAATTCCTCTCCACCTACCCGCGCGACGCCGTCGAATGGCCGGATCGCATCACGGCATTTCGTAACAAAGCGCTGCAACACGCGGTCGCCCGCCTGATGCCCGTAGCTGTCATTGATAATTTTGAAGTGGTCGAGATCGAGCGCTAGCAACGAGAACGGCGCGCCATTGTGTTTCGCCCGGGCAATTTCGGCCTCCACGCGATCGATGAATTGGCGCCGATTGGCCGCGCCTGTAAGCGGATCCGTTGCCGCCATATGCTCGAGCTTCTCGTTGGTCCGCTGCAGTTCCTGCAGCGCCCTCTCCGTGCGCCCCATCGCTTCTCGCAACCGGGCAAACAGCTCTCCTTGGCTATAGATCTTCGAAAACGAGCGCGTCGTGTGAAAAGCCTGAACAACCCCGAAACTGAGCAGAAAGAAGCCGGCCGCAAAGATTGCGTGCGCAAGCCACCACATATGATTCCACGGTACCCCAAGGATGAATGCGAGAGAGGAAAGTGCGAACGACGTCACCGAAATGCCGTAGATCGTCATCAGCGGAGAGCGAATGCGACGCTGGACGAGCGCAACGACGTTTACGGTGGAAAGCAAGAGCGCGCCTCCCTCCATCGAAACGCGCATCCATGGGGCGCCGGCCACTGGCGAGTAGGCGATTCCGGCAACCGAGAGGTCGATCAGCACAAACAGTGCAATCCACGTCGCCCAGACGCGACGATCAGCACGTTTGGTTGCGCTGTCGGCCGCGTGGCTATAAGTGAGCTGCCCGATGAAAATAAGTATCGACATGACTAGGCGGGAGGCCGGCCCGTACAAAAGAAACAGCCAGATATTGTGATGTGCCATGCCGGTGAAGACGCCATGCAACGCATAGATGAGAGAGAAGCCGAGAAAGCCGAGCGTGAGCCAACGCAGCAGCGGTTCGCCTGACAGACAATAGCAACGCCAGCAGACATAGGTGACGAATCCGCCTTCGAGCGTGGCGGCAGCGATCGCAAGCTCGTGAAAAGCGTGATTCTCGAATTTCAGCGAAGGATCCTGAAAGAAATATAGGTAGGCAATCAAATACAGCGGTATCAGCGCGAAGCCCGTCAGCAGCAGCTTGGCATAGCCCTTGGTGACCAGTTGGATAGTGCTTGAAGGCTCATTGGCGGCAACGCGGATGCTCATGTTCTGCCTCCCGTTTCGTCAGGTGAATCCAGTATAGGAAAGGAGACTCCTACCGTTAGATTTTCATGCAACAAGTTTCTTGGCACCGAGTGGACCGGCCAGTTGAACAGCCCCCGGAAACACCTACAAGGATCTTCGGGTTCACGCCTCGCTGGCATGCCCTGGTCAACATCGCCCGACCGCAGTACTCTTTGCCGTTGTCGGTCCGAATGGCATTCGGCAAGCCGCGAAGCAATGCCACACGATCGAGAATTCGCGTCAACACGTGCCCGATACGGTGCAAGAACCTTGATCGTGTCATCAGGAAGTAGAGTCAACCCGACTGCGGTTGCATACTCTGGCCGCGACGCGACGGCGGCCTACAGCGACTTCAATGGTGGCACGGCGTAACCCAAAGCCGCCTCGAACCAGGTATGAACGGCGGCTTGATTGGTGACCTCCCATGGCAATTGGGGGTGCATCCTGCTTGAATGAGACTGAAACGTTGCGTCGCGCGCGGCAGAAAGATCAGCGCCATCGAAGTACGCAACATCGACGTCACGCAATGCTGACGATGTCTCCAATCCATGCAAAGAGTCCCAGACGAGGTTCCGTACGGCACCAGCACCGATGCACCAGGAAGGTAGATTCAGGGACCGGACTGCAACCAGTGCAGGCCAAAACCATGAAGACTCTCGCGCAAGGGCAACGAGGTGCGCTTCGAAAGCAGTTGATGGCATGGGCGAAGAGTCCGCTGGGTAGCGGCGACGATCTGCCGCTGAGCAAACTCGCCGCTCACGGCAAGTCGATCTTAACCGAGTGTGACGCAGATGGAGGGGAGAGGCGTCCTTTACCGACCGCTTACGCTGAGGCTACGGGATAGACGCGACACGAAGCGAGCCCTACGCGGCGATGATGCGCTTCTGCATGAATACACTCAGTGGATCATTCGTGTAATCGCCAAACGGGCCGCGGCGCTCGTAGCCGGCGGAGGCATACAAAGCTAGCGCCTCGTGTTGGTACGGTCCGGTTTCGAGCTTGAGCAACTTGCAGCCCAGACCTATGGCCTTCGACTCGAGAAGAGCCAAGAGTCTCTTGGCAACGCCTTGCCCGCGACCGCGAGGACTAACATACATGCGTTTGAGTTCGCCAAACTCAGGGTAGAGAACGATCGCTCCACAGCCAATGGCATTACCCGCGCTGTCTCTCGCAACTGCAGACAGGACATTCGATTGCTTCAGCGCCGCGAGGTCAAGGATATGTCTGCTCTCAGGTGGGTACAGGGAGTCTTGATAGGCGTCCAGCTCTGCAATCAGAGCAATCACATCTGGTTGATCTGGCGATTCGATAGCGATAGTCATGACTGAAGAAGCTGAGCGAAAGGGAAATTGTAGGCGCCCTTGTCATACTGTAGCGCCGCTTGTTGACGCAGGAGATGAGCGATTCTATCGGACAGGTTGCGCGCGAGCCGAAGGCGACAACGATGAGGCCACGTTCCACGGCAGCAGTTTGTCGATGCGGTTGCCCCTCTCTTCTACATTGACCGAGCGTGAGATTGAGGTCGCAAGCGCTGCTGGCTCCTTTCGTGCACGCCGCTAGCGGGTTTCGTGACCATCGCTAGTAAAATTTGTGAAGCTCAACAATTGGCGCAGAATGTACAAGACGATTCATTTACAATTCCCTCAGAATGACAACACCCGTTTGAGAATTGCGGCCGCAATCGGTCTCCTGCCAATAATCCGACTGCATCCCAGCGCATTACTTCTTCGATTGACAGAACGTCAGTTCCGAAATGCCGGCCTGACGAATCAAGTCGACAACCGGCATTCCCAGCTCCGCTTGCTTCAGTACCGTCACAATCTTTCGACCTTCAACGCCACTTCACCGGAGACGCTCCCCAAAGGGCTCATGCAATGAACCGCATCGTAATCCTTGGCAAGGCTAAACCTATACCGAGTCAAGACGATGCTCCAAAAGACTCTTGCCTCAAGATTTGCCAAGGCGGCGCCGACACAAGTATGTACACCGTGTCCGAACGGGAGATATTGGCCACGGTGCCGTTGATGCTCCGCGCGCGCCGATGAGAATCGCTCGGGATCAAAGCGCTGTGGATGATCCCAGAGATCCGGATCCTGGCCAAGGAGACCGGTGAAGTTGAAGACCAACGTCCGCGGAGGAGCGACGTAGGAGCCAACTTGACATTCACCCAATGAAACGCGGGGTGTGATGGCCGATACGGGAAACATGCGAAGTGTTTCCTTCCAGACCTGGGTAGTTCGCTCCATGCCATTGAAGTCGGCCAACGTCGCTTGCTCAGGTAGGCGCATGGCTTCTGCTCGCAGGACCTCCTGCCAATGAGGATACTTGGCAAGCAGATAGGCCATGCTGGTTATTCCCATTGTCGTAGTGTCGAACGCGGCAAAGATAATATTGAGCATCAAATCGACAAGTTGGTCGTCATCCAGTCCCCCCGTATCGTCCCTCGACTTGCACAGTTGACTGAACAAATCCACCCCGCCTTCGTCACGGCGTTTCGGAATCAAGTCGTACATAATGCTGCTAAGTGTCGCAACCCCGTCCACGCCTCGTTTCCATCGTTCGCTGAGGTGTCGATTCTTCAAGACAACAGGAATCGCACCCCAGTAATCACGAGTGGCCCCTTCGAGACGTGCGGCCTCCTTTGGGTCTCCAATACCGAAGAAGAGACGCGCTGCAAGCTGGGAAAAAATTTTCCGGGCTTCCACTCGGAATGACACTGCCCCGTCACGAGGCCAAGCCTCGATATTGTGAACGAATTCATGATGGATGACGGTCAAATAGCTCGCGAGTGCGCGATCGCTGAAAGCCGGCTGAACCAAATTACGCATTCGCCGATGAGCATCAAAATCCAATGACATCAATCGACTCTTCTTCTTCAGATCGATATCAAAACTAAGCCCTCGTGTTACCCTCTCTACCGCCAGTGCGGTCGACCAACATCGATCGCCATTTTTCAGGATTTGCGATATGACTTCATGATCAGTCACCCCGACAATGGAGTATGGGCCGAGTTGGCTGCGGAACACCTTGCCATAAATGCTTGCCTGATTTGCAAAGAACTGCAACCCTTCTCGCTTATATGCAAAAAGAGATTTCATGCCCGCAATAAATCCACTCACCCCAGGGATGTTGTTGGGGGCTTTGGCTATGGACGGGAATGCTTCAGGTCGATCCGGGTTTTTGATGATTGACAACACTTCGGGATCTACAGCAATTCCTTTAATGCTCTTGCCATCATTCTCGACATTTCCGGCGTCGCTCATTTAAGAACTCCATGTTTTCGCAATTTCAAAAACCAACAACCCATCAAGAAATATTAACCGTTGCAGAATCCCGCGATCCCAACCCGCTGTCGTTTTAAATCTCTCGCGCCCAAACCAGCCGGCTCGAACCGGAATCAGTTGAATTCTCGAGGACGAGCCGCCCCTCTTCGTACCTTACCTCCCTCACAAGTCTTGTCCCAACGAAATCCGGGTAACTTGATAAATCAACGTGGTGTAAAACCGTTTTCCCATCCGTTGAATATCTTCCGGAATAGCCCAGGACTCCGGAATTTGCCCGGATCAACCTAATTAATCCAATTATTCTTTTAATGCCAAATATATTTAGCCAGAATTTTTCAGGAATGAATCCAACATTCGCCCTGCCCTTGGCGATCAAAAGTACGGACATATGCCCGCTTTCCATGTAGATGATGCGTCCCGATGGATTTCTCCCCAGCGGGTAAGTAATGTTGCCGTTCGCCAGCCTGAATTCGCTCTCTTCCAGCGACCAGGACCCCGTCAGATCACTCATGACTCACTCGCATCATAAAATTCATTGAACGGCGGGGCTCTTGAGCATCGCCAGGGCATTGCCAATAAAATGGTCTAAAAAGCCCACCGGCGACAGAATGGAAAAATGAATGGCTGGATTCATTGAAAATGACTTTCCTGTTCAAGTGATTGGATGCGCGCCCGTCAGTGTATTTTTCATGTGCGCGTGGGCGCTTGATCAAATCATCCGCGACGCGGCCAAGGGCTTGCCGAATATCCACGAGTTATGAATGGCCCGCCTCCAGCTGGCGCATGCTCATGGACGTGCGGAAAGAGCCGAGAATCGCACGTGGACCTGTACATGCGCGGCGACCATGTGATGCGCGCATGTTGTCGATATAGAGAATGTCTGATCTTTCCCACATTACATGGTATTCCCGGTGCTCGTAAGCATGCAGCAAATGATGTATTACATCATCCGGTATCGGATCGCCATTTCCGTACAAAGCCGTCTGCCAGATTTCATCTTGCGAGCGAGGAAGCGATGCAGCCGGGTACGCACGCCTGAGCAAATCCCACCAGCCCGCTGGATGACAGACGCAAACCGAGCTAAAAAAACTTTCCTCCGCGGTAACAGGATGGCGTCTGACCGCCGTGGCATACTGACGAATCTGCAGATGGTCATCGTTGATCCAGATTGGCTCGATTTTCCGCTCCGCGCATATCGCGTTCACTTTATCCCGGTCGCTCGTCCCAAACGTATCCCCGATAGATTTGTACGGCATATTTTTAGGAAAATTCCGTACATACTGGATGCCAAACTTCGAGAATGGATCCAAGATCGTCGGGTTCATGTCCCGTAGGAATTGGCGAGCGTCACATACCGATGTCGTTCCACCCGTACCCGGGGCCGGAGGCTGCTCGCAGAAGAAGAGAACATGCATTGGCCAGTAAAGGTTATAAGCCATCTCATTATGCTGCGGCAGCGCCATCGAGCCGGGTACGTCTATGGTGAAAACATTTGCGTCGACAGAGGTGTGCGGCCCGCTCCCGGCGGTGTAATCGAACTCGCCCGGTTCGAGTCGTTCCGCGATAGTACCGAATGCCTTTCGGTCGCAATCCAAGCCGCGGATCAGAACGACGCCATATCGCAGAAGCGCTTCACGTAACATCTGACGGTGCCGCGTCACCCATTCGACCGCAGGCAAGCGTGAGGTCGCTTGAATGCGAAGGAAAAATTCCTGCTCGGGAAAAAGAAGCTCTATCTGAAAGTCATCTGCGGATCTGAGTTGATCTAGAAGCGCTGTCATGGAATGATTCCAGTAGGTTGGATTTCGGCTCTGACCTTGAGAGGATGGTCAAAAACAGTGCTCAAGAGTGCGACGTGTCACGTGTATGAGAAGCATCGGATCATCAAGCATGCTTCCAAAAGCGTCACCCCGGCATCGTCACCATTCGATACCATCTCATCCCCACAACTTTGACGGACTACTAACAATATCCCTTGAAGAGCGATACGTATGCACTGAATATCCGGTACAACGTGCGGATTTTACGTTTGGGGCGTGCTGTTCTTGCGCAGTGCCCGCCCCGAGCAACAAGGCCGGCGGAGTGCGCGCGGCAGGCGGCTGCGACGCGCGAATTCAGGCAGCCGTCAGCTCGTTGAGATCGAAATAGCCGTGATAGCCTTCCATGTAGACCGCCGCGCGTTGATTGAACAGCACTACCGCTTCCGTTCGCGTGACGAGATCCCGGTACTCGGGGTGCTTCGAGGTCACGCGCGTGCCGACCGGATAGCGACGATTCCACGCCGCCACCTTATCCGCCGCACTTCGCGCATCCGCCGCCACGGCACCCATCGGCGCTACCGTTGAACCCGTCTCTACCTCGGTAGCGATATGGGCGATCACTTCCGGCGATGTTTGCTGGCGAATGGCCTGCACGAGACGCGTCAGCACGTCGCCATTGCCGAGTTCCTCAAACTCGATCTGTTCGCCACGTCGCGCGGCGACGCCAAGCAGATATTGAATACTGTCACACCAGCGTACGGGGCGATCGATCTGACTGGCGAGCGCCGTATCGATACCGGCCGATTCATAGGGACGCGCTGACACGTTCGAGATCACCGGCACGCTCGGCGCCGCGAAACGAAACGATTGCAGAAAACGTGCGAACTCCTCGCGGGCCGATCGCATGAAGGGGGAGTGAAACGCGCCGCTCGTATTGAGGGGGTAGCAGCGCATGTCGCCAGAATTGAACAGGAGTTGAGCCTTCGCCATCTCGTCGGCCGCACCCGAGATCACGATTTGCGACGGCGTGTTGTAGTTCGCGAGACTCAGCTGCGTCAGGCCGTTCTCGATGAGGGTTCTCTCGATCGTAGCCTGATTCGCATTGACGATCGCGGCCATCGCACCATTCTCAGCGCGCCCCATCAGTTGTCCGCGGAACCGCACCAGTTCGAGTCCCGTCAGGAAATCAAAGCACCCGGCGGCGAGTAACGCATTGAATTCCCCAAGGCTGTGCCCCATCACGAAATCTGGCGGTTTTGCCGCTTCCTCAATTCGAGCGTAATACGCGAGCGCATTCACGACATACAGCGCCGGTTGCGTGAAACGCGTATCCTTCAGCTCGTCGCGCGGATCGTCGAGACAAAGTTTTCGAATCGAATAGCCGAGCATGGTGCTCGCGTCGTCGGTCAATTTTCCGAATCGCTTGAACAGTGCACCGCCCATGCCTTTCGCTTGCGAACCCTGTCCCGGAAACATGAATACCTGCATCGTATCGACTCCTATAAAGCGCCGGCGGCAGCCGCATCGTCGCGACTCACGCATACGGCGGTATTGACGCCGCCGAAGCCGATGCTGAGGTTCAGCGCATGCCGGATTTCGTGCGGCACCGACTGCTGGCGCACCCAGTTGAAATCCGACTCGATCGGATGATTGAGATTACGTGTCGGGTGCAAGCGCCCCGCACGCATCTGCAACAACACAGCGACCAGTTCGACCGCGCCGGCTGCCGAAAGACCGTGGCCGGTGATCGACTTGGTCGCGTTGAGATACGCGTGGTCGAGCCCGCATGCGCGCAGCGCCTGCAATTCGATCACGTCACCGAGTGGCGAGCCGGTACCGTGCGGATTCACGTAGTCGATATCGCGCGCGTCGAGGCGGGCGCGCGCGAGCACGTCGCGGATCACGGCGGTCTCGCCCGCGAACGATGGGTCGGGATTGCGATTGGCATCCAATACCGTACTCCAGCCTGCGATATATCCATAGGGTGCAACGCCGTTCCGATGTCGCGCGTCGTCGCGCTCGATCACGAGCGCCGCGCAGGCCTCGCCATAGACGAATCCGTTTCGCTTCGCATCGAACGGCCGGCTGACCAGCGCCGCCTGTATCCCGTCATGTCCGGGCGCCATCGCGCCGAGCGAACTGAATGCTTGGCACTCCCAGTACGAGAGATCCATCAGCCCGCCGATTGCAATACAAACGTCGACGCGGGCCGAGCGCACCGCCTCGATGGCGTGCAGCACCGCCACCTGACCGCTCGCGGACGCGGCTCCCACTGTCTGCGCGAAGCCGCGGATGCCGAATGCTTCGGAGCAGATGCCGCACATGTCTGTGTCCATGAACGACATCGCGTAGGTCGGGCGCATGAACCCGGCACGCTCGCGATAGGCATCCTGCAGAAGAACCTGTTCGCGTTGCTGCATGTTGCTGCCGCCGATCACGAGACCGATGCGCTCCGGATCGACGTCGCCGAGACACGCGTCACGCCATGCTTCATCGAGTACGGCGAGCGCCGCTTGCGCGGACAAAGACGCAGTGCGCGACAAGCCGCGCGACACCGTCGCCGGGATGGTCAGGGCATCGATCTCCGCGCCGAGAAACGCCGTTGCCGGGACGTCGCCATTCGGCCGCCACTGCCTTCCCGGACGACGCATTGTGTCGAACCGGTGCCGCCCTTCGAGCAGCGCATCGATGAATGCCGCGCGGCCCTGCCCGATCGCCGATACGACGCCGACGCCGCTGACGACGATTGCCGCATCGTCACGCATTCGCATCGATGATGCTCGCGAGTTCGCCGATGTTCTGCGCGTTCGCCATCTTGGCAATGGGGATCTCCCGCGCCAGTACCTCGAGCGTCATCACGATGATCTCGGCGCGATCGACCGAGTTCGCGCCAAGGTTGGACAGTGAATCGCCCGGTGCGAACACATGATCTTCGAGCCCAGGGACAATTTCCCGGGTGTGTTTCGCGATCAATTCCAGAATCTGTTGCTGACTCATGATTCCTCTCTCCTTTTGGCTCGTACCGGATTGTGCGCCACGTCATGTCGGCGCGGACCACGGCGGCAGACCGGGTCAGTCGGGTTCCCACGGCAGCTTTCCCGCGTTGACGTAACGCGAGATGCCTTGCAGGTTGTCCGCGTCGCCGAACACTTCGAGGTTGGCTGCGACCGCCGGCGCGCGCGACATGGCCAGGCTGTCGTCGAGCGAGGCCATATAGCGCTTATAGCGTGTGATCGCATCCTTTTTCAGATGTCGAAGCCGCAACAGATCCCGACGCAGCAGATCACGGCTGTCAGCGCCGCAAACGTCGACTAGCCCCCATTCGCGCGCCTGTGCTGCGCCGATGGGCTGCGTCGTCAGCGTCATGTAGTGCGCCCTCGCGAAGCCGACGCGGCGTATCAGGAACGGCAGCACGCACGCTGGCATCAGCCCGAACAACAGCTCGGACAAGCTGAAGCTCGAAGTCTGTGCGGCGACCACGACATCGCACGCGGCCGCGAATCCGACGCCGCCCGCGTTGGCTCGTCCCTGTACATGTGCGATGCTGACATAGGGGCCTGTCGCGAGCCGCGTCCACAAATCGTAAAGCGGTGCGGGATCCGGCGCCTTCAGCGAATCGCCCGTCGTCAACCTTGCGTCGAGTTGCATGAAATCCGCTCCGACGCAAAATTTGTCGGGCAAACCTTCGATCACGACGATGCGTGTGGATGCTTCGTACTCGTCGAGCACGCTGTCCATTTCGTCGACCAGACGCGCATCGATCGCGTTGCCCGTATCGGGGCGATCGATCCGTATCCGGCAGATGCCATCGTCGAACTGGACGGTCAAGTTCCGCCACGCTCCGTTCAGTTCACCCATTCGTATTCCCGATGGAAATCCCGGATCGACTTCAGGAACAGCGTTGGCCGGCGATGCACGCCGCGCGCGCTTGCCAGTAGCGCAGTATCGACGTCCAGGTTTCGCGTGCCGAAGCGGATCTCGCGACTTCGCTCGAGCACGTCATCGTATTCAGCCATCGTCAAATCTCGGCGTCGATCGAGCTGCTCGCCGATCTCCAGCTCGGCCAGCCTGTGCGTGCCTTCGTGTGTCGCGACGCCGCTGAAGAACTCGGAGCAGCAGCCGGAGCCGTAGGAAAACACGCCGACACGCCGCGGCTCGGAAAAGTCGCCGTGGCGGATGGTGCTCGCGAGCGACAGCGCGGCGGTCGCACCCATGATGTTGCCGACGGACTGGCAGTCGGCGAGGCCCGGCGCCACGCGCTGATCGAAGTCCGCCTCGATCTCGGGCGGCTTCGCCATCACGAGCTTGCGCATCATCGTCCGATGCGCCCCCTTGATCATGCCGCCGAATGGCGTATGAAATGCGAGATACGAGAACGTCGTCGCGAAATCCGCGTCGGCGACTCGCTTGCGATAGTCGAGGAACGCATTCTCGCAGCAGTCGAGGTATGCCAGTAACGACAGGTCCGCATTTCCGGCATCGGCATCCGCCGCCGGACGGCAGGTGTCCATCACCTCGTAACCGTAGCAGCCGTTCGCGCCGGCATCGATCTGGAACACATGCGGCTGGTCGCTGACCAGCATCGCGACCGCGCCTGAGCCGCCGCTCGGCTCGGAAAACGACCAGTCCGCCGATAACGCATCGCCCCCCTTCTCCACCATGAAGCGGGACACATCGCTTGCCAGTACCAATACCTTTCCGCCGGGGTACGTCCGCGACAGAACAAAATTGACCGCCATCTGCAGACCGGCCATACCGGAATAGCAGGCGCCCTTGATTTCGAACATGCGGCAGTGACGGCTCAGCCCGAGTAGATCGTGGCAATACGTGCTCATCGACTTGCTGAAATCGAAGCCCGATTCCGTACAGGTGATCACCATCCGGATCTGGTCGCGCTCCGACTGGGTCAATGCGTCGACAATCGGCATCGCGGCATTGACCGCGAACGTCACCGGGTCCTCGTACGGCAGCGCGACCGTCTTCTCCTTCATCATCAGATTGTTGAAGCGCCGCATGTCGAGCCCACGGTGACGGGCCAGCGCCGTCACGTCCAGGCTGGCTACACCGGCATACAGATTCATTGCTTCGATTCCGACCGTGTTCACGTTCTTCTCTCGCCTTCTCTGGAAATTCATACGGAGCGCGTCACATGCCGTGCGGCTGCTCGCTTTCGATATGGCGTTGGAGCCGACTGAGGACATCGCCCGGCTCGACCTCATGGAAGTCGCGATAACCGCGCGCGAGCAGGAATGCAATCGAATCGCGCCATCGCACAGGATTGAACATCTGATTCACCATCATTGGCCGGTAATCGCCGGCCGGATAAGCATGTGCCGTCCAGTTCGAGACGACTTGCATTCTCAGCGGCCGCAACTCGACGCTCAACAGGAAGTCGGCGAAACGTGCGGCCGGCCCCTTCATACGTACGGAATGAAACGCGCCGCCGACATCGAGCGGAATGAAACTCGCACCCGCGTCTTCAAACCACCGCGCGAGCGTTGGTTCAGTGAGTCGCTCGCGCGTACCCGATATCACACACTGAAGGTGATGATTGAGATTGGCGATCTCCACTTCCGGCGATGATGCATTGTCTTGAATTTCGGCGAGGTGATGGTCCAGTATTTCCCGGACACGTTGCTCATCGATGCCGAGCACCGCGACCATCGCGCCGTCCGGCGCGTCGCTCATCAGGGCCGCCCGCTTCTCGACGATCGCGAGGCCGGTCTCGAAGTCGAATGCGCCGGCCGCGAACAGCGCGGCGAATTCGCCGAGACTGTGCCCAACGGCGACGTCGGGCGAGCGCTCGCCGCTGTCGATTCGGTTCAGGTACGAGAGGCAACTGACGACGTACAGCGCCGGCTGCGTGAAACGTGTTTGACCAAGTTCGCGGCGTGGATCGTCGAGGCACAACTCGGCGATGTCATAGCCGAGCAGGGCACTTGCGCATGCCGTGAGCGCCGGATATGCACCGAATAATTCGCGCCCCATCCCGCGGCGCTGAGAACCTTGCCCTGGGAACAGAAAGACTTTTCTCATGATATGACTCACTCGATGCATGCGTCTTGTGGAAAGAGCGCGCCGACGCGCTCGGACGGTCAGACCGTCACTTCGAGATGCTGCCTCAACCGCTCGTTGAACCAGTCCGCATGCGTCATCGGCAAGTAGTGTCCGGCTTCGTCCAGCAACTCGAACGCGGCGCCGTCGAAGCGCTCCCACAGGCGCCTCGACGCCTCCGGCGGAATCACGCGATCGCGCCCCCCCGCGAGTACCAGCACCGGAAACCTCGGCGCGGCGAGATCCTTCTTCACCGTGGTAGCGCTGGCGCAACGCAGGTAGGCATCGAGGATGCTCGCGTCATAACAAGCCTTGATCGCGAAGTGGTCGCCCTCAAAATGGCGATATACCTCGGGCGCGACCTGCGTCGAGACCTCATGCACCAACTCGCGCATCGCGCGGTCGAGGCCGCCGTTGCCGGGCGCGTCGAGCCCATTCACCAGCGTCATCGACGCTACCCGCTCCGGATCGACGGCTGTCATGCATTCCGCAACGAGCCCCCCCATCGACCAGCCGACGAGATGAACGGGCAAGCCGATGCCGAGTCGATCAAGCGCCGTCCAGATCAACCGGGCGACGTCTGCCAGTGTCCCCGCCGCGGACAACAGCGCGGCGGTGCCGCTGCTCGCCGCGTGGCCTGGGTAATGGCACACGATGATCGAGTAGTCGGCTGCGAATTCGCGCACCTGATGCAGCCAGGCGGTACCCAGGCAGCCCATGGGCGCCAGCAGCAGGAGCGGCGGCTTGCCCGGCGAGACATTGTGCAGAACGTCGAGGATGACATCGTCGTCCAGTTCGAGTAGCGCACGCTCGAAGCCATCGATTTCACCAAACGCCATCCGGTAGTAGCGCGCGAACGGATCGCCGGAAGCCGCGGCCGCGACTCCATCCGCAGCCTCCGCGCGCCGTTCACGATCGCGCAAGGCGGTGCGCAGCGCGTCGACATTGGGGTACCGGTAAGCATCGCCGACACTCAACGTGGCGCCGAGCAACTCGCCCACGTGGCGAATGCGTTGCATGAGCGCCTCTGCATCGGCGGGCGAATTCCCGTCAATGGACGCGTGGCGTTCCGGTCCGCCGATGAGCAGGCGACGTATGCGTACGTCGACCGCGAGATCGCCCGCCGCACGAGCCGGCGTCTGAGCCGCGGCAACGGCGCAGTCCGTGCCGGCTTCGTGTAGCGCCACCGCGCTCGGGAACGGATACGGCGGCAGGTCGGTCAGTGCACCCGGGCGCGTACGGTAGGCTGCTCGCCAATCGATTGAGACGCCATCGAGCCAGAGACGCAGCACGTGCATCCGTTTCCCTTTCTCAAGCCATTGCCGTACCAGCGCCTGCATATCCTCGTCGTCGGAGAAGTCAGGGCGGAGCGGATCGACGTGCGCCACGCGGAATTCGGCGAGCGCCGCACACCCCTCCGTTGGATCATCGCTGAACAGCCGCAACTGTCGTTGCAACGCGTCGGATGTCGTCGCCACTACGCCAAAGCGCCACGGTAGCGCGTCGCGTCCCGCCTGCAAGGTGTACGCCATGTCGTGCAGCACCTGCCCTCGCGCATCGGCCATGATGTCGTCCGCCGACGCGCACCGCGCGAGATGGGACGCGAGCGCGCGAGCCTGCGCACGCAGCGCGGTTTCGCTGTGCGCGGACAGCAGGAACAGGCGGGCCGAATCCGGCGGCGACATCCCATCGGGGCGATGGGCCGGGACCGCCACATGTTCCAACAACACGGCATGCGCGTTCGCGCCAGTCGCGCCGAAACTGCTGACGCCCGCGCAGCGAGGCTGGGCATTGTGTGTCGCGGGCCATGGCCGCGCCGCCTCGCCGACCGCTTCCAAGCCGCTGCCTTCGAGATCGACGAGGCGCGTGTCCAGCCATGGCGGATGGCCAGCGATTGTTTGATGCCGCAGCATCAGCGCTGTCTTGATCACGCCGGCCATGCCACCCGCCGCGCCGAGTGCGCCAAGCCGTCCGCCGATCGCGCCGAGCATGCAACGCGGCGCCTCCCGTGGCACGGCTTGCCGTCCCCGCAGTTCGGTGAACGCGTCGCGCAGCGCTTCGCACTCGATCGTGTCGGCCACCGCCGTGCCGGCGCCATGCAATTCGATATGGCCTATCCCAGCCGCGCCGACGCCCGCCTGACGATACGCCGCGATCAGCAATTCGCGCTGTGCCTCGACGCTCGGCGCGGCCAAGGACAGCGTACGTCCGCCATGGTTCTCGGCGACCGCGGCGACCACGGCATGAATCCGGTCGCCATCGCGCAGCGCGTCGTCGAGACGCTTCAGCAGGACCATGCCGATCCCACCGTCCATGTTGTCCGATGCGCGAGCCTCCCCGCCGCACGTTGGCGCGATCACATTCACGCCGCCGACGACCACGAGCCCGCAGCGCCGCTGCCTCAGGCGTTCGGCACCGCGCGCAAGCGCGGCCAACGAGCTCGAGCAGCCCGTATCGATAGCTTGACTCGGGCCATGAAAATCAAATTCGAACGAGATTCGGTTCGAGAATGCATGCGATGCGGGCAACGCAACGGGCAGATCGCTCTCCGCCGTCGCGCGCGACGAGACGCCCAGGTAGACCTCGGTATCGCTACCGCGCAGCGTAGCCGGCGCCATTCCCGCGTCCTCGAACAGGTGCCAGACGGTTTCGAGCACCGACACGAGCCCCCGGCCGGACGCCCCCTCCTCGACGTCGGCGCCGAACCATGCTGGCGGGACCCGATCGGCCTGTGTCGCCGCATCCGCGCCGTTCTTATCCGTATCGGCCCGATTCGAAGCAGCCGCCTCGAGGCCACTCGCCTCCTCGTGCGGCGTGATCAGGCGCCGCCTGAATGCATCGAGCGTTTTCGCCCGTGGAAGACGAATCGCCATGCCGACGATCGCGATCGCGTCGGTTCCGGCCGGCCCTCGCGGCAATGAAGCGCTTACCGGCGAGATCGCGCCTGGCCCCGGCTCGTCCCGCCGTGTCACGCGACCGTCGTCTCGCAGACCGGCCGCGAGGTTCGGATAGGTGCGCAGCAAGCCATTCGCCAGTGCGCGGACTGTGCCATGCTCGAAAAATACGGTAGGCATCGTGTCGATCGCGAAACGATCGTTCAAACGGCTTGAAAGCGCCGTGAAGCTGAACGAGTCGAGACCGAACGTCGCAAGATCGTCATCGAGTCCGATCTCGTCCGGATCAATTTTCTGCAATTCGCCGACCCATTCGCGCAGACATTGTTGCAGTGCCAGCGTCGCGTCATCGGTCAAAGCGGTCGGGCTCGCGGCCGGACCCGCCGCTGCTTCGCGCGGCGCGACCATCGTGAGCCGGGTGATTTGCATCACGGGTCGATGCTCGAGATCGGCGATGCGGATGTCGTAGACACGCGTGCGCGCACTGGTGCCCGGTGAGGCTGCACGGATCTCGACCCGCACCTGGCGGGGAAAGGCCCGGTACAGCAAGCATTCGTCGATCCCGTAGGGGATGGCGAGTCCTGCCGCCTCACGGTCGCGTCCGCACAAGTCGACTATCGCGAACAGTAGGCCGAACGCGGTCGAGCGCGCGCCGCCGGCCGAGTCGTCGTTTCCATCTTCACAGGCTAGCGTCAGCCAAGTCGTGTCGGCGCTGCTCTCGCAACCGATGATCCGGATTCCACCCGGCAGGCCCAAGACGTTGCCCGATTCGCGGACGAGCGAGCCAGCGAAGCGCTGGGCGACGTCCGCCTTGCTGAGCGGCGCGCCGGCACGGCGTGCGCGATCGGGCAACGGGTCGGCGTCGGGAACGTCGGCGGTCCAGGTGAGATCGCATTGCGCATAGGGGGCCACGCCTCCTTGCATGCCGTTGCCGCTTTCCAGCGTAGCCGTCCAACAGCCATCGCGGTGGGCGACGCGTAGCGCTGCATCGCGCCCCGGCGTACCGACGAATACCGGCTTCTGCCAGGTGGCCCGGCTGATGCGCAGTGCCGCGGCAGCCTCGTCGCGAGGCAGCGTGTCGGCGATGACCCGCGCCAGATCGAGCAGCGCGACCGCCGGTAACAGGGCTTGCCCATCGATCCGATGATGGCGCAGATAAAGGTCATTCGGTTCGAAACGACAGGAGTAGACGCGCACACCGTCCTCGTCGCGCCAAACGGCAGGCTCGGGCAACGGCACCGGTATCGTGCCGGCCGCATCACGACGCGTCGCGGGGACGGCGCAAGCCGCGACTTCCGACTTCACGCGTCGCGCGCTGTACCCCTCCAGGCGCGCGCAGACATGACCGTCGGCGTCCAACAGATCGACATCGAGCTTCACGACCGGGTTGCCGGCCATGCCCGCGCGCCGTCGCAGCCTGACCCAGCGCACGTGTTCCGACAGACCGGACGTGCGATGGCAACGCAGTCGCTCCAGCGCAAACGGCAGCAACGGCGACAGCCGGCCGTCGAGGTAACCATCATGGTTCGCGTCGAGCGCTGCAGGATCAAAGCCGATCGAGGCCTGCAAAGCGCTGTCGAGCAGGCCGGGAGCGAGCAGGTAGCCCGTGCCGTGCGTGTCCGGTTCGTACGGACGCATGCGCGCCAGCACTTCGTCGCCGTCGTAGAACAGCGCGTCGATGCACCGGTGGCTCGGACCATATTCGAAGCCCAATTCGGCAAAGCGCCGATACAGCCGTGCCCCGTCGATCCGTGTACCGCGCGAGTACACGGCCAGTTGCTCAACTGCGACGACGGGTGGAACCGGCATCGTGTCGCGCTGCTCCGGCACGACGATGGCTTGGGCATAGGGTTGCGCGTCGTTGCTGCGGACATCGCCGACGGTCAAGCGAAACACATCGCGGCCGTCTATGCCGGCACGACGAGCCGGCGTCATAGCCGGCTCCATCGTCACCGCAATGTCGGCCGTACCGTCGGACGGGACAAGCGGACGGGTCCAAACGAGGTGTTCGAGCCGGAATCCGGCCGAACACCGTTCGGATTCCGGCATCGCGAGTGTCGCCGCCGCGATGAACATTTCGCAATACGCCGCACCCGGGAGCATCGCGGCGCTCCGCACACGATGGTCGCGAAAGAACGGCTCGTCGCCGGAAAAGGTGCTGAGAAAACGCAGCGCGCGATCGGCCGGGATCAGGCGATGCAACAACGGATGCAGGACGGCTGCAGGCCGGGCACGCGCAGCGGATGGCACGCCGGCGAGAGCCGGGGCTGCGCCTGGCGCCGTCGAGCCGCCCTGCGGAGCCGCTCCGTCGCCGTCTTTGCGGGACGCCACCCAGTACCGGGTCGCGGCGAATGGATAGACAGGCAGACTGATCCGGGCGGGCCGCGTGTCGCCATAGCAGGCGGTCCAATTGATCGGCGCGCCGCTGATCCAGCGCGCGGCGATGCGCAAGGGATCGTCTGCTGCCTCGTCGCTGGCCGGGCTGGGCTCGACGCGGCTCGCGGGCGTGACGACACCGGTCAGCAGATGCGCGTCGCCGTGTCCGTCCGCGAGCCACGCGTCGAGCCGTGCGAGCGCCGTGCGCAGCCCGTCGACCTTGAAAGTATCGCCGATCCACAAGGCGAGGCGATGATTGAGCGGCTGCCGGCCGGTCTGCAGCGTGAATGCGATCGACTCGACTCCGGGCTCACGCTGACCATGCAGCCGGTATCCGCCGTCGCGCAGGTAGGCGACGAGGCGCGCGACGCTCTGCCGCAATTGCGCGGCCGTGCGCGCTGACACCACCCAAAGCCGCGCGACGGCCGGCCACCTCGCCTCGACAGCCGGCGCTCGCAGATATTCACGTACCAGCAGATGCCCGTTCACGCCGCCGTAGCCGAAATTGTGTACCGCGGCAACGCGCGGCACTCGGCATCCATCGACCCACTTCGGACGCCATTCGGCATGCGCGGTCAGCAGCCGGCCCGCGAACGGCTCGTCGTGCGGCCAGTTGATCTGGCGATGATGGAGAATCGGCAGCAGCCGGTCGTGGCTCATGCAGAGCAGCACCTTGATCAGTGCGGTCACGCCCGACGCCGCGCCGAGGTGAGCGATATGCCCCTTCACGCTGCCGATGGGTAGCGGCTCGCCGCCCGCCCGGTCGCCGTACAGCGCGTGGTAGGTCTCCAGCTCCATGCGGTCGGTGGACGCGTCGCCGCTGCCCTGCGCCTCCAGATAGTCAACGTCGGCGGGCGACGCGCCGGCCTGGTGAAGGACGCCCCGGATCAACGCTTCGTGCGACGGCGCGTGGGGCGCGGTCAGAAATCGGCCATGGCCGCCGTGCGTCACGTCGACCGCGCGAATCACCCCATGCACGGGATCCCCATCGCGCAACGCAAGACGCAGCGGCTTCAGCAGCACCAGCCCGAGCCCCTCGCCGAACAGATGACCGGATGCATCGCGGTCGAACGGTTTGATGCGGTCGCAGGCGGTCAACATTCCCATTTTGCGGTTCAGCACGAACAGCCCCGGGCTCAACAAGATGTTCACGCCGCCCGCGAGCGCCATCTCGGATGCTCCGCTGCGCAGGCTCGCGACCGCCGCGTGGATCGCCGTCATCGAACTCGAGCACGCGGTATTCAAGGTCATACTGGGGCCGGTGAGGCCGAAGAAGTATGAGACGCGGTTGGTCAGCATCGCGTGGGCGTTGCCGGTGTTGATGTAGGGATCGATGTCGACGTCCGCGTCGGCGATCAACGACAGGTAGTCGTGCTTCTCCGCGCCGAAGAATAGTCCGATCCTTCGACCGCGGACCGAGTCGGGCGCGATTGCCGCATTTTCGAACGCCTCCCATGCGCATTCGAGCAACAGTCGTTGCTGCGGGTCCATCAACTCCGCCTCGCGCGGTGAAATGCTGAAGTGCGCGGCGTCGAAACGGTCGATCGCGGTCAGGAACGCCGCGTAATGACAATCGGTCTTGCCCGGCGCGCCGGCCGCATAGTCCTGCCACCGCCAGCGGTCCGCCGGAATCTCCGTCACAGCATGGCGATCCTCGACGAGGTTGCGCCAGAAATCGGGCAGATCGCTCGCGCCCGGAAAGCGCCCCGCCATGCCGATGATCGCGATTTCCTCGGTCGCGTCCGGTACGGGGCCGGGATTCGTCAGCGCCGACACCGCCACGCGGCGCGCCGGCGCCCGCTCGTGCGCCGGCTCGGTGGCGCGTACGCGCGCGGCGAGATGCGCAGCCAACTCCGCGAGCGTCGCGCAGGACAGAAATAGATCCGCCGCGAGCGGTCCGGTCCGGAAATCACGCGCAATCAATACCGCGAACTCGTTGAGGCTGATCGAATCGAAGCCGAATGTCGACCATGACGTCTCGGCGTCGATGTCAGTCGCCGGCAATTTCAGGATCGTCGAGGCCAGCGCGCGTAACCTGTCGAGCAATGGGTCGCCCTGGGACGGCGCCACTTCGTCCGGTCGCGCGGCTCGCGCGATGTCGGGATCCGAGGATGTGTCCGCCAGCCGAACGCGTAGCCAGTCGTTCAATTCGCGCAGCGTGGGATGATCGAGGAACACGCCGACTTCGAGTTCCAGCCCCGGATAGCGACGGCCGATGGTGCTTGCCAGCTCCGTCAACAGGATCGAGTCGAAGCCATACTCGCTGAACGGCGTGTCGGCATCGATCGCCTCCGGCGCCATCTTCAGCGTCCGCGCAACCAGTTCGCGCAATCCCGAGGCCGGATCGTCCGCCTCGGCGCGAGCGACGGGCCTTTCCGGCGGCTGCGTCGCCAGGAACGCGCGGTCGATCCTGGCACGCTCGCCCGGCAGCACGGCGACCTGCGGTGCCGGACGCGCGAGGAGGGCCAGCAGGCTGTCGACACCCTCGACCGTGCCGAGGGACGTGAGGCCGCTGTCGGCCGCGATCCGTTCGAGGCGGCCCGGATCGGCGCGCATGCCGCCCTCGCGCCAGTAGGGCCAGTTGATGCTGAGGTAGCAACAGCCGCCCGATGCATCGCTGGCCGCCTGCCGCAGCCGGCAGTATTCGTCCATGAAACCGTTGCCGCTGGCGTAGTCGGCCTGGCCCACGCTGCCGGCCAGCGACGCGACCGAGGAAAAGCAAACGAAGTAGCGCACACCGAGGCCGATCGCGTGGCGATCGAGCCACTGCGTGCCGAGCACCTTCGGCGCGAGCACCGCGCGGATCGCGCGCAACGACTTCGCACGCAGCGGCGCGTCGTCACTACCGCCCGCCGCGTGGAAGACCGCGGCGAGCGGCGTGGCCGCTCCGAGCTCCGCCATCAGCGTGCGCACCTGATCCGGGTCGCTCACGTCGGCGCTCACATAACGCACGGTCGGATGCCGCGCGAGCCAGTCGCGCTGTCGGTCATCCAGCGCGTGAGCCGCGCGGCGGCCGCACAGCACGACGCGCAGCGCGAAATCGGTCGTCAGCCGCTCCGCGATCGCGAGACCGAGTCCGCCCGCCCCTCCCGTGATCAAAACCGTCTCGCCGCACGCCAACGGTCCGACTGTCGGGGCGACGGCGCCATGCGCGTGGGCGACCAGCACGCGCTCACAGCGCCGGCCGTCGATCCATGCAATGTCTCGATGGCGCGCGGGCATCAGTTCGGACAGCTCGCGTGCGACCAACTCGGGTGTCACGCGGGCCGCGTCTGAGTCGGACAGCCAGACACCGCCGCTCGCAAAGCGGGGACTTTCGAGCACGACACTCTTGGCAAGCCCATGCCATGCGGCGGCGATCGGCAGCGCATGACGCAGTGGCGTCAGATGCAGCAGATGGCAGCGCTCGATACGCCGGGCGAGCAGGTTCCTCAGCAACGCGAATGCCCAGAGCAAGCGCGTCAGATAACGATGCGGCTCGTCAGCCTCCCCCACGGTGCCATCCTGCGCGAGATCGTCGATCAGCAGCACTGCCACGCGGGCGTTCTCGGCCACAGCATCGGGCACGGGATCCTCGTGCGCGGCCTCCGGCGGCTGCGCGCCGGTGTCGATCCATAAGATCCGCGCCGGCGAAAAGGCCGCGGTCAGTCCCTCTCGCCAGTCGGCCGCGAGACTGGCCTCGCCGACCACAAGTACCGCGTCAAACGTCGGCGCCACCTGCCGCTCCTCGCGATACGATCGCGCCTGCCAATCCGGCGTCGCGAAGCGCGGCAGACGCGCCCCGTCGAGACGGTCCCCTGGCACGGCCGCGGCACGGGCGCCACTTCCGCGCAACGCGTCGCGCAGACTCGCGAGCAACGCGATCCCATCCCGCTCGTCCAGCGTGTCGCTGCGCAGTCGATCGAACCAGTTCTCGAAGTTCTCGGTCATATCAGTCGTCCTGTTTCGTCAAGGCGTGCAACACGCCTTCCATGTCCAGTTCCCCGGCCCTCAGTCGAGCCAGCAGCGTCTGGTAGTCGTTCCACGCCGGGCTGCCCGGGTGCGGCGCGCGCTCCGATCGCGCCGCAGGTTCTCTCCGGGCCTGCGCCACATCGTCATCGCGCAGGATGTATTGCCGCCTCCAGTCGAGCGTGATCGCATCGGCCGCGTGCCGGCCGGCGTTGCGGTAATCGTTGTCATCGATCTCGCCGCGCGCGAGCAAGTCGCGCAACGTCGCATCGCCGAGCCCGGCGAGCAGACGGTAGCGGACCACGTCGAGCGCCGCGTCTGCTTTGCCACTCGTCAGGTTGCGGCGGTTCAGCGCCTGCAGGCGCGCGGGCGCGTCGGGATCCGAATGCTCGCCGCGCAGCCGGTAGATCGGCGGGAACGGAGGCAGATTCAAAAGCTGCCAGAACGCCCGGAATTCGCGCGCCGGATCGGGCAGCAAGCCGAGCCGCAGCCCAAACACCACGTTGGCGATCGGTCCGTTGATCGCGGCGTGGCGCGGGTCGAGGCGGTAGTCGAGTTCGCTGGCGGCCAGTTCCGAACGGCCCGACATCACGCGCGCATACCAACGCGCCACCATTTCTGGAAAGAAGAACGTGCCGGAATACGCGACCGGCAGCGGGCACGATGTCGAGACGAGACTCGGTCGTTCGCGGTGGAAGATCCCCATCGCGAAGTCGGCGCGCATTGATACACCCGGCAGGTAATCGAACCGTTCGTCGATCTGGTAGCCGGTGCAGAACACGACGGCGTCGACCTCGATGCGGCGCCCGCTCCGGAACCGGCAGCCGTGCGTGTCGAACGCCTCGATCTCGTCGATCACCGCCTCGACACGACCGCTCGCGACGAGCGCAACGATGCCGTCGTTGATCTGCACGACCGGCTGCCGACGGAAGTCGTCGGCGTCGGGCAGCAGGCCGCTTTCCTGGTACCGTCGGAAATACTCGGGCATCGAATGGCGCACGCGCTCCATGATCTGAGCCGGATCGACGTTGGCGAGCAGGTTCGCAGGCGACTGGAAATCGTTCGGCACGAAACCCGTCATGCGCGGCATGATGAATTTCGGCCGGCGCATGACCCAGAACACCTGGCTCGCGCTCTGCGTGGCCTCCTCGGCGATGTCCATGCCGCTGATCCCGTTGCCGACGACGAGCACGCGCTTACCCTTAAGGCAAGCCTCGTCGACATATTCGGCCGAATGCAGGATCGTGCCGCGGAATGTATCGAGGCCGGCGAACTCAGGGCGCCACGGCTTCCAGTAGAGCCCCTGGCACAGCGCAACGCCGTCGTAGACATCGGTCCGCGATGCGCCGTCGCACACCGTGGTGACGTGCCATTGATCTCCGTGCGGTTCGATCCGGCTGACCTCGGTGCGATAACGGATACGCGCCGTTACACCGAAGCGCTCGGCGTAATCGCGTAGATAGCGATGAATGTCGGCGACGCCGTGGAAGTGCGCGTCGATCGGCGCTCCATCGAAATCGGAGAACGCGCTCGTGTACTTCGACGTCTGAAAGCGCGTCTTGCGGTAGGCTCCCGCGCGCTTGTTCTCGGCACGCAACAGCCAGACGCCACCGAGATCGGCCTGCCTTTCGAATACGTCCGGCCGATGTCCCTCCTCGAGCAGCGATTTCGCCATCACCAGCCCCGCGGGACCAGCGCCGACCACGGCGATTCGCTTGCCCGAGCCGCGTGCGATCGATGTCGCCTGCGATTCTGATGCGGCCGGGCGCGGCGCGCCGGCCGCAAGCGGTGCGCCGCCGACCCAGTAACGCGACGTCACGAACACGTAGCCCGGCAACGCGATCCGGCGTGGCGACAGTCCATCGAATGCGCGCGTCTCGCCACCCGCCTCGCCACCCACGACCCAGAGCGCCGCCGCCGCGCGCGGATCGCCGTCGGCCAGCGCCTGAGCGACGCGCGCCGAGTGTTCGGCCGAGTGAGATGTCGGCGCCGTGCCGTCGTGGACGCCTGCCTGATCATCGGGGCCGCTCGCGAGCCAGCCATCCAGCCGCTCGATCAGGCCGTCAAGCGACGACGCGACAATCGCGAGACGATGCCGGAATGTGGCGCGCCCGGTATGAAGCGTGTAGGCAACGTCGATCAGGCGGGGAGCCGAACCGGCGGCGTCTTGCGCCGCAAGCGCGTCGCGCAGTCGCTTCGCGGCGGCCCGTAGCGACTCGGGCCGCCGGGCCGACAAGACGACGAGATGCTCGCGTGCGGATTGGTCGCCGATCGCAGGCGGCGCAACCGCATGCGCTTCTTCGACGACCAGGTGGGCGTTGGTCCCGCTGAAGCCGAACGAGCTGACGCAAGCCATCCGGGGTTCCCCGTCGGCTGCGGACCAGGCCTGCGCGACGCGCGGCACATGGAACGGCGAACGCGCGAAGTCGATATGCTCGTTGACCGTGTCGCAATGGAGCGTCGGCGGGATCGTTCTGTGCCGCAGACTCAGAACCACCTTGAGGAGTCCCGCGATTCCCGCCGCGAGCGCCAGGTGTCCGACGTTGCTCTTGACCGAACCGATCGCGCAGTAGGCGTTGCCGACGTCGAACTCGTGAAACGCGTCGGTCAACGCGCGCACCTCGATCGGGTCGCCGAGCCGAGTGCCCGTGCCGTGCGCCTCGGCCAACGTGATCCGCTTCGGATCGATGCCGAAGCGTCGGTAGATCCCGGTCGCGAGCCGCCGTTGCGCATCCGGATTCGGCGCGGTGATGCCGTTCGTGCGGCCGTCCTGGTTGATGCCCCAGCCTCGAATCACGCCGTGGATCGTATCGCCGGCGGCGAGCGCGTCGTCGAGCCGGCGCAACAGTACGGTCCCGACGCCCTCGCCCGGGACGAAGCCGTCAGCTGCCTCGTCGAAGGTGCGGCAGCGGCCGGTCGGCGATAGCATGCCGGCCTTGCTCGACAGGATGTGCAGGGTCGGACCGGCCATCACGCACACGCCGCCGGCGATCGCGAAGTCGCAGTTGCCGAGCAACAGGCTGTTGCAGGCCTCGTTGACCGCGACGAGCGCCGACGAACACGCGGTGTCGATGGCGAGGCATGGACCGTCGAGATTGAGGAAATACGGCATGCGCGCCGACAGGATCGAACTCGCCCCTCCCATGAACGATTGTGCGTTGGCCTCATCGCGTTGGCCGAGATCGGCGTAGTCGCCGGTCGCGCAACCGACGAACAGACCCGTGCGCCGTGTCGCGAGATTGAACGGGTTGTAGCCCGCGTGTTCAATCGCGTGCCAGCAGTTCTCCATGAACACGCGCTGCTGCGGATCCATATGCTCCGCCTCGCGCGGCGAAATACCGAAGAACTCGGCATCGAACGCGTCGGCATCGTCGAGCAGGCCGATCCAGCGGCTATAGGTCTTGCCCTTTGACTGTGGATTGGGATCGTAATAGCGATCGAGCGACCAGCGGTGCGGCGGCACCTCGACGATGCTGTCGCGTCCCTCTACGAGGTTGCGCCAGAATGCGTCGAGATCAGCCGCGCCCGGGAAGCGGCCGGCCATCCCGATGATCGCGATGTCGACACGTTCGCGCGATGCGTCGCGAAGCGGCGCGGCCGGCATGGGGGGCGGCGCCGCCGCAGGACCGCGCTGGCCGCGCGTGACAGGCGACCCGGCCGGACCCTCGGTCATCGAGGCGGACGTTGCCGCCCGCACGGGCGCGATTCGGGGCGCGCGCGACAGATGAACCACGAGCGCGTCGAGGGTGGGATACCGGTACAGGTCAGTCGGGCGGACCTCGACGCCATGCGCCACCGTCAGTGCTTTCGACCAGGTGATTGCCGTCACCGAATCGAGCCCCATGTCGACGAAGCTCGTCCGAGGATCGATCTCCGTCACGTCGAGCTGAAGTTCGTGTGCGAGGCTATGCGCGACGCTGTCCCGATCGACCGGTGCCGTCGGCCGTTCCTCGTCAACGCGCGGCAGTCGAACCGGTGCGCGACCGTCCGCCATCGCGCGCACCGATACGCTCAAGCCGGTGTGCGTCGGCGCGACGCCCTCGCCCGTCTTTTCCGCGGCGTTTGCGGTATTTTCGCCGCCGAGATACGCGCATAGCGCGGCCAGGTTGGGATACTGGTATAGCTGCGTCGGCGACAGTGCGACGGACAGCTGCTCATGCAGCTTGCGCGCCCAGATCACCGCGGTCACGGAGTCGAGTCCGAGATCGACGAAGCTCGCCTGTGCGTCGATCGCCTGTTCGTCGAGCTGAAGTTCGGCCGCGAGCGTGCACCTGACGACTTCGGCAATCGCGCCGACCGTCGCGGGTTGGGGCTGCACCTGCGCCGTGACCGGCGCGACCTCCGACGCGGAGCCGGCCGTGGCCTCGCGCAAATACGCGAGCAGCTTCGCGATGCTCGGATACTGATATACGTGCGCGGGCGTCAGTTCAACCCGCAATGCGCGGCCGAGCGTGCGGGTCCAGGTCACGGCAGTGACCGAATCGAGGCCGAGATCGACAAAACTCGCTTGATCGTCGAGCTCGTCGGAAGACATCTGAATTTCCGTGGCCAGCGTCGATTTCAACAGGGTTATCAGATCCTGCCCGGGAGCACACCGCGAGCCGGCATCGGTATCCGCATCCGCGGTGGAAGCGAAGCCGTACGCACGGTCGATCAACCGCGCTACGTCGGGATTGTGACGAAACGTCAGTTCGTGCATGTCGAGTTCCTTGCGAATCATCGCGGGCAATGCCTGGGCGAGTGCCGCGAGACGACGCCCCTTGTCGCGTATCAGCGCGTCGCGTGTCCGTCGCATGGCCCACTGCGCGGCCAACCGGCGCGCTTGAGCGAGCACCTCGCCGCGCGGCACGACCGACAGGCCGGGCAACCGTTCACGCAACGCCCGTCCCTTGTAGGGTTGTGCCCCGAACAGGATTTCTCGGCCCAAATCGAGACCGAGCCGCATTGGAAACACGAGCGTGGAGCCCGCGCCGGGCGTGAAGCCATATGACAAGTACGGGCTGTGATAGACGCTCTCCTCGGCAAACAGCACCGCATCGCACACCATCCCCATCGACCAACCGGCGCCAATCGCATGTCCCTGCATCGCCGCGATCACCGGCACAGGGCAGGCCAGCGGCAGCTCGTACAGGCGCGCATCGGTGAATGTCGCGTTGCCCTGCTGAATCGCCTGCATGCCTTGCCGGGTGCCGCCCGTCGCAAAGTAGTGACCGTAGCCGGTCAGAATCAGCACCTTGCATGCGGGTGTCTCGCCGGCCCAGGTCATCACGGCTTCCATCGCGGCGACGAACGCCGGCGTGAAGGCATTCTTGGTGTCCGGGTCACACATGCGCGCGACCGCGACGCCGAGATCGTCGAGCGTCAGCTCGATACAGGTGTGCGGCAGCGGCACCGGCCGCTCGGAACCGGCCGCCGCCGCGGCCGCCGCGCGCGCCGGCTCGCGTTCGGGTTCCGCGAGCACCGGCCATGACGACGGCGCGCCGAGCGTGTTCGCCTCGGCGAAGAACGTGCCGCGCCAGTGCGCCTTCAGCAAACCGGCCGCGCGGCCGCCTTCGGTGACGATCGTCTCCATCGCCGCGCGTGCCCGCTCGCCGACGGCGAGCGCGGGCACCGCATGCAGACCGAGGTTCGTAGCCCGCCACGCCGCGCCGGTGCGCGCTTCGCCCGACAACATCGCGGCGGAGCCAGGCCGCGCACCGAAGCGGGCGCGCAACAGGTCACGGGCCACGACGGACGATGTCGAGGGGCAACCGTAGCGGCTCTCCGCGTTAACGATCATCAGATCGCAGGCGGCGCCGATCACCCAACCAAGATCGATCGCGTCGCCATGGAGCGCGGCCAGCACCACGGACGGCGCTTGCCCGATCGCGTCGACCAGCCGCGCAAGCGCGTCATCCGGGACACCGACGAGAGAGAGACGCAATCCGTCCCGGGGGCTGTGCAGCAACACCGCATCGCACGGCTCGCCCCACGTCGGACGCTCGAACAGCGCGGTCAGCCGCGCCACGAGATCCGCCGCATCGAGCCCGACCGGCAGATCCACGTGGTGCAGCGAGGGATGCACGTCATCGCACCGCGCGACAAGCGCCTCGTCAACGGCCCCCGTGTCGAACGGGACAGGCATCGTCGCCGACCGCGCTCGCACGACTTCGGACGGTGATGCGAGCGTGATCGGCATGGTCGACGCCGCCTCGCTCGACGCAACGAAGCGGCTCGGCGCGGGCAGCCGGATCGTGCCGGCGCTGGTCCCTTCTGACGGCGTGGGCGCGTGCGATGCGCGCGGAAGCACGGAAGTGGCATCGCCTGCCTCGCTGGCCACCTCGACCCGGTGGGCCGGCGCTTTGCCCATGATGGCGTCGGTGGGCCCCCCGCCGTTCATGATCGGCACGCCCGCGCCGCCCGGCGTGCCTTCCGAATCAACCTCAAGCGCCAGCGCAGGCGCGAGCGTATCGAGCCAGAATCGCCGTGGCTGGAATGGGTAAGTCGGCAACGCAATCGCGCGTGCCTGCCGCGCTCGGCGCGCGGCCCGTCGCGAGCGCCAGTCGATGTCGACGCCGGACACCCAGGCGCGCGCGCAGGCGTCCAGATCGTCCAATGCGGGCGCCTCGGCGGCAACGCCTGTGCCGTCGATACGGGCGCGATGGAAGCCCTCGACCCGCTCGCCGCGCCGGTGCATGCGCAGGATATCGAGCAGTTCCGCCGTTGACCGGCATACGACGGCGCACCGCTCCGCCATGGCGCTGCGCCCTGTTTGCATCATCCGGCACAGATCCGCGAGCGGACCGCCGCCGTTCGCAAGGAAGGCGATCACCCGATCCAGATAGGCATCGAGCCGCCCGGTGTTGCGGGCAGACAGCACGAACACGGCGGGCTCCTCGACTGTGGCTGTATCCAGTCGTGTAGCGCCGCGATCGGGGCCTTCGTCGCCATCGCGATACTGCTCGACGATCAAATGCGCGTTCACGCCGCCCGCGCCGAACGACGAGATACCCGCCCGCAGCTGTGCATCCGAGCCCGGCTGCGGCATCCAGTTTCGCAATGTATCCGACAAATAAAAGCCGCTGCCGTCGAGCGCGATTTCCGGATTGAGCGAATCTGCGTGCAGCGTCGGCACGAGCTTACGGTGACGCAACTGCAGGACGACCTTCGTCAACGCCGCCATGCCGGCCGCCGCCTCGAGATGCCCGATGTTCGACTTCACGGATCCGAGCGCGCAGTGCACGCCGGCGGCGCGTGCGCCGCCGAATGCCTGCACGAGACCACGAAATTCTATCGGGTCGCCCAGTGTGGTCCCGGTGCCATGCGCTTCCAGATAGCCGATCGATGCGGCATCGCAGCGCGCCCGCGCCAGCGTGTCGCGAATCAGTGCTTGCTGCGACGCGGGGCTCGGCACCATGTAGCCATGCGTCTTGCCCGAATGGTTGATGCCGCTCGCCCGGATGACTGCATGGATCGCATCGCCGTCGCGCCGCGCCTGACCAAGCGGCTTGAGGATCACGGCGCCCACGCCCTCGCCGGGTACGAAGCCGTCCGCGCCCGCGCCGAAACTGCGGCAACGTCCTTCGGCCGACAACATGTGGCCCGAACAAAGCGCCACATAGTTGGCCGGATGCAAGTACAGGTTGACGCCGCCCGCGATCGCGATGTCGCAGTCGCCGCGACGCAGCCGTTCGCAAGCCTCGTGGATTGCGACGAGCGAACTCGAGCACATCGTGTCGATCGCGAGGCTCGGCCCCATCAGATCGAGGCAGTACGAGACGCGGTTCGCGATCGAGCCGAACGAGGTGCGCGGCAGGAACACCTTATCCTGACGCCAGAACTCCGGTCCGTACAGCTCATAGCCTGTTTTGGTCGCGCCAACGAACACGCCCGCGCGCGCGCGATGACGCTCGACGAGCATCTCGCGACTGTAGCCGGCATCCTCGAGCGCCTCCCAGGCGCATTCCAGGAACAGGCGTTCCTGCGGGTCCATCAGATACGCGTCGCGCGGCGCGATCGAAAAGAACTGCGGATCGAAGTTCGCGAAACCGTCGAGGAATCCCCCCCATTTGCTATAGCTGCATCCGGTGCGGGACGCCTCGTCCTTGTCAGCGACGTAGAAACCTTCGAGCGACCAGCGTTCGGGCGGAATCTCGCCGATACAATCGACGCCGCCCGCGAGATTGCGCCAGTATTCGGCAAGGTTCGCAGCCTTCGGATAGCGGCCCGCGATGCCAATGATCGCGATGTGATCCTCGTCGTCCGGGCCCGCTGCGTCGTCGCCGATCGTGCTCGCGTTGACGTTGGGCGCCAATGCCTGCGCTGCGTCGCTGCCGTATCCATCGAGCGCCGTCTCGACCGGCGACGCGGCCGGGTCTTCGGGCTCGCCAGCCCACGCGCGGCTTTGGGACGGATACGCCGCGACCAGATGCGCAGCCAAGCTCGCGATTGTCGTGTGCTCGTAGAGCATCGCGCTGCTGATGCCCGGATAGGGCTCGCCGAGCGCCTGCTGAAAATGGACGATGCGAACCGAATCGATACCGTATTGCTCGAGTCGGACATGGGGATCGATGCGCTGCGGCGACAGCTTGCAGAGCCGGCCAAGCAGTTCGCGCAGCCGGTCGGTCACGCGCTCGTCGAGGCCGACGCGGTCGCGCGCCGTACTCCGCGAACCACGCCCGGCAGACGCGGAGGCCGTCGGACCATCGGCGGCCTCCGCTTGCTCGGCGGCCGCGCGCATGCGTGCGGCGTCGCCATGGACGACGAGCACGTGTTCGCCTCCATGCACGAGTACGCGTTTCAACGCGCGCATGCCATCGTCGGCGCCGAGCGGCAGCATGCCCGTCTCACGCAGCACGCGCGCCGCATGCGCGTCCGGAGCCATGCCCTCGCCTTCCCACCAGGGCCAGCCGATCGATACGGTGCGGCCGTGACACGCGCCCGTCGCGGCAAGTACCGCGCGGTGAGCGGCGTAGCGGTCCAGGAAAGCGTTGGCCGTTGCATAGTCGCACTGCCCCGCGTTGCCCATCGCTCCCGAAAGCGACGAGTACAGCACAAGGAAATCGAGTGGCAGATGGCGCGTCGCGCAGTCGAGATTCACGGTGCCCGCCACCTTTGGCGCAAGCACTTCGCGGAAGGTCTGCGCCGTCTTGCGCAACGCGGCGCCATCTCGGCTCACCCCGGCGGCATGGAACACGCCGTTCAATGCCCCGTGCTCGCGCACGATGTCGGCCACGAGCTGCTCACAGGCCGCGAGATCGGCGATGTCGGCCGCACGATATTCGATCGCAATGCCTTGCGCGCGCAGCGTGTCGAGCAAACTGCCGACCGGCGCGCCTGTCAGCTCGGAGGCTGCGCGACGGCCTGTCAGGATCAGGGTCGCGGACGACAGTTCGCCCGCGAGTTGCCGCGCCAGGAGGGTGCCCAGCGCGCCACCGCCGCCCGTGATCAGGTAGACGCCCCCTTCGCGCCACGGCGACTCGCCGGGCTCGTCGCCGTCCGCCTCGCGCCACACGCGCTGCGAAAGCGCCCCCTCGTGGTAGCGGACCAGCGTCGCGCGCGGGTGGTGCGCGGCCAATCCGGCCGCCTCGCGCAATGCTGCGTCCGAAGACACATCGTCGCATTGCACGAGTTGGCCGGCGAAAGTCGGATGTTCGAGCATCAGGCTGCGCAGCATCGCCTCCAGCGCGCTCGGAAGCCGGCCGCGGTCGCCGGGCGGCACCAGCAGTTGCGCGCGTACGTTGGCGCCGGCCGCGGTCGCGAGCCGCGCCTGCAGGTCCGAGAAGACCGCCAGCGCGAGCTGCGTGAACGCGCCGTCGATGGCATCGGTATCCGCAGCGGATCCGACGATCCGGCAGCGATGCGCCGGCCAGTGGGCCGCGAACCGCTGCGCCTCGGCCGCATCCCAACCGCACAGCAAGACGTCGGTCACGGCGTGGGACGCCTCCGCGCCCATCGGCAGGCGCTCCCACACTGCCACACGGTAGCCGACTCGCGGTGTCGTCGTCAGGTTCGTCATGGCCTTGCGGTTCGGCTCGGCACGCGGCGCCTCGACGTCCGGCGTCGGCAGCCAGTAGCGTTCGCGCGCGAACGGATAGGTCGGCAGATTGACACGTCGCGGTCGGCGCCCGCCTGCACCGTCGCTGGCATACAAGCGCTCCCAGTCGAAATCGACGCCCTCGACCCACACGGTCAGAAGTTCCGCATACTTGCGCTTCGCGAACCAGGTATCGATGAGCGCATGGCTGTCCTGATCCATGCCCAACAGCGGCAGCAGCCGGTTACCGTTCGCGCGCGTGCCCGAAAACACGCTGTGCGCATCGGGCCGGCCGTCGAGATAGCCGTTCAGCAGCGCGAGGAGTTCGTCGCGCGATGTTGCAATGAATGCGACGCGCGCCTCCCACGGCTCGCGCCCCGTCTGCAACGTATAGGCGATGTTCGCGAGCCCGGCGGGCGGATGCCGCCAGTGGCGCCCGCCCGCCCCCGGCCGCGCGCAGTCGGACAGATAGGCGGCCAGCGCGCGTGCCTGCTCCGCCAATCGCTCCTGCGTGCGGGCCGAGAGCGGCACGAGGCAAATACCTCCGTCCTCGCCATCGATCGCGTCATCGGCCGGCCGCGCGTAATCGCCCAGCACGAAATGCGCGTTCGAGCCGCCTGCGCCGAACGATGAAACGGCTGCGATCCGGGAGCCCGTCGCCCCCTTCCATGGCTGCCGATCGCGTACCACCACGAACGGGCTCGCCGCGAAATCGATATTCGGATTCAACCGTTGCGCGTGCAGTGACGGGAACAGTTCGCCGGCGCGCATCTGGCCGATCACCTTGGTTAGCGCAGCCATGCCGGCAGCCGCCTCGCAATGGCCCACGCTCGACTTGACGGAGCCGATCGCGCAGAACTGCGTATCGGCCGTATCGCGTGAGAACGCGCCGGCGATGCCGGCGATCTCGATCGGATCCCCGAGCGCGGTGCCCGTCCCATGCGCCTCGACGTAGCTGACCGAGCGCGCGTTGACTTGTGCTTGCGTCAGCGCCTGGCGAATCACGTCCTGCTGACGTCGCGGCTGCGGCACGCTATAACCTTGGCTCTTGCCGCCATGATTGATCGCGCTGCCGCGGATCACTGCGTAGATCGGATCGCCATCGCGCTCCGCGTCGGCGAGCCGCTTCACACACACCACGCCGACGCCCTCCGACGGCACGTAACCGTCGCCATCCGCGCCGAAGCTGTGACAGCGGCCTCGCGGCGACACGAAGCGACCCTGGCTCAGCAGATGATATTTGTTCGGATGCAGGTTAAGGTTGACACCGCCGACGAGCGCCATGCCGATGCCGCCCGAGGCCAGCTCGCGGCAAGCCAGATGCAGGCAGGTCAGCGAGCTGGAGCACATCGTGTCGATCGCGAGACTCGGGCCGCGCAGATCGAGCGCATAGGACACGCGATTGGCGATACTCGCGTAGCTGCTGCCCACAAGCCGTTCCGGATCGTTGTCGGCACACTGGAGGTATTCGCTGTACATCACGCCGACGTAGACCCCGATCTCGTCCATGCGGGCCTCGTCGCCCGCCGCCTCGCGCTCGCGTCGCGCACGCGCGAGGCGGCCACGCGAATAACCGGCATCTTCCAGCGCGGCCCACGCATGCTGCAAGAACAGGCGTTCTTGCGGGTCCATGATTTCCGCCTCGCTCGGCGAAATGCTGAAGAAAAGCGGATCAAATTCGTCGACGCCGTCGATGAAGCCGCCCCACCGGCTCGCGTGCGTGCCCGGGCGACGGCTGCCGTCTTCGCGATAAAACGAGCGCCAGTCCCAGCGTTCCGGTGGAATCTCGCGAATCGCGTCGACGCCTTCCGCGAGATTGTCCCAGAACTCGACGACATCGGCCGCTTGCGGATAGCGGCCGGACAGCCCGATGATCGCGATATCCGCGCGCGCGGCATCGCCCGACACGCAGGACGCGTCGACGACGCCTGGCGTCGGGCGCGGCATCTCCGCCGGATGGGAGATCGGCTGCGTCATGGGGACCTGCGTCGCGCGCGGGCCCGATGCAGGCGCGACGGGCGTCCCTGTCGCGGCCAGCGCCTCGGCGTGGTGCTCGGCGAAATGCCCGGCCAGCTCGTTAATGGATGGATACTGGAAGAACAGGGTCTTCGGCAACGTTCCGAACGTCTCTTCGAGTTCGCGCGTCGCCTTCATCATGTCGACCGAGTCGATGCCATATTGATCGAGCGGCTGGTCGGCCCGCATCTGCTCGACCTGGAGTTTCAACACGCCACCGACAACCCGCCGCAGCAGACGCACGGCCGCGCCGTGCAACGCCTCCGAATCGACTTGCGACAGATCCGGCGCGGGTGGGGCTGCGGCTTCGTCGGCCCCGGCGGCATCCGTATCGGCGACGCCGGTCAGGTACCGCTTGAGCCGGTCGAGATCGCCCGCCGCCACGAGCAATTCGGTGCATGGCGTGGCGAGCGCGCGGCGAAACGCCTCGATGCCGAGCACGGCGTCCATGGGGCGCATGCCCGTGGCGTGATACAGGCGTTGCGGATCGGCGATCCCGGCAGCCATGCCCCCATCCCAGAGCGGCCAGTGGAGACAGAGCGAGCGACCATGCGCGGCGCCGATCCCGACCTCGGCTTGCCGCCATCGCGCGTAGCCGGCCAGATAGGCATTCGCCGCCGCGTAGTCACTCTGTCCGACGTTGCCGAACACCGCGCTGCCGGACGAAAACAGCACGAAACAGTCGAGCGGCATGTGCCGCGTCGCGCGATCGAGGTTCGCGGCGCCGAGCACTTTCGGTCGCATCACGCGTCGCCACGTATCGTCGGTCTTGTTCACGAGCAAGCCGTCGTCGGCCACGCCCGCCGCGTGCAATACGCCGTGCAACGGCCCATGCTCACGCTCGATTCGCGCGATGGTCTCGGCCACCGCCTCGGCGTCGGCGACGTCGGCGCGGCAGTGCATCACCCGAGCACCGGCGGCGGCGATTTCGCGCAGGCGCGTCTGCTGCCGCGCATCGAGCGCGTCGGGCCCGTGTCGGCCGAGCAGGAAAATACACGCCCCGGTAACCGACGCGGCGATGTCCTGCGCGAATGCAAGGCCAAGATGGCCCGTGCCGCCGCTGATCAAATAGCGGCCGCCATCACGCCACCCATGCATTGGTGCGTTTGCCTCGGCGGCGACTGAAACCCAGCGCTTCACCTCACGGACGCCCGCGTAGCGCACGCAGTCGACATCGTCGTCCGCACGCGCCTCGTCGACGAGCGCGCCCGCGATCTCATTCACGTCGGCGCGTGCGGTACACGACACGAGCCGCGTGGCACGGCGAGGATCCTCGGCTGCGATGCATTTCAGCATCGCATGCATGCTGCGTGCGAGTGGCGAGGCGTCGTCCATTGCCACCAGCCACAGTTCGGATTCTCGACAGGGGATGGCGGACCAGTCCTGCAAGCAGTGCTTCAGGCGCAAGCTGCTTTCGATCGGGTCGTCTTGCGCCGAGACCGGATCAAACGCGATGCGGACGATCTCCGGACCCGCCAGCTCGGCGGGCCAGCGTGTCCGTAGCGACGCGGCGAGCGCATCGACCTCGCCGACCTTGCCAAGATCACCGACCAGCAAAATCCGGCACGGCGCCGGTTGCCGTGCGGCTCGCGCTCCGACCACGAATGGCTCGGCACGCCACTCGGGACGCGCAAGCAGCAACCCGCTGCCGTGCCGGGCTCGAATGCGCCCGACGCGAGAAGTCAGCCCCTTCAAGGCCGCGCAGAGCCGCCCGTCCGCATCGTATAACTCAATGTCGAGGCGCGTGACCGCACCGACCTCTGTCGTGCGGCGCGTCACGCGCGCCCGCATGCTCGGCTCGCCAACCCTCCATACGGCGATCTCGTCGATGGCGAACGGCAGCCCCGGCTCGATATCGGCCGCATCGGCCAGATAGAAGCCGGCGGCGGCCTGTAACGCGCCGTCGAGCAGACTCGGATGCAACATCATGGTCGGCAGACTCGACACAAGCGGAACCGGCAGCGCGAGATCCGCGTACAGGCATTCCGGCGAATGCAGCGTGGCGCGTTGCAGCGCGCGCTGCCGCGGACCGTATTCGAAACCGCGCGCCGCCAGGAAGCGATAGACTTGTTCGGCGTCGAAGACGGTCGTGCTGGACGCAATCTCGTGCGTCACGTCGCCGACGGCGACCGGCTCGGACTCCGGCGCGGACAGGTAGACGCCGCGACAGTGGACGACCAATTTCTCATCGGCGGCCAGCGCCGCGTGCGGGGTCGCGTCGAGGCGCGGCGTGATTTCGGCGAGCGTGCACGCCGTCGATGCCAGCGTGAAATCGATCCGGCCGCGCGCATCCGCCAGCAGTTCCACGACGAGCAGACGGCAATCGTCGGCGTCGCCGTCACGGTCGAGCATGAGCGGCCGTTCGAGACTGACTTGCTTCATCACGAAACGGTCGGAATGGGCCAAGCCCGCCTGTCGGACCGCCGCGCGCACGAACTCGAAATAGGCGGCGGCGGGCAGCACATGCACCCCGTCGACGCAATGATCCGCGAGAAAAAACTCGCGCCCGGTCAACCCGCAATACAGCACCGCGCGTACGCCGCCGTTCTCGCGGCCTGCCGCGTCCGGTGGTTGCGAGTGCAACCAGTGAACCTCTCCCGTTCCGCCGATGCAACCCGAACGCCGGTACTGGCGCAGAAGGTTCAACGCTGCGTCGCGCCGCAGACGGTTGCGTGCGACCTGCCCAAAGATGTCGAGATGATAATTAGCCATGAGATTTCCGTGGCGCTGCGCGGACTGGCGCCGAAGCGCCGTCGCGCAAGCAGGTTCAGCGTCCAGACTGGACCACCCGCAGTGCAGCCTGCGGGTCCAGCTCCTGGTTGATCAGATGGTCGATGACCGATGCATACAATGCTTCGTTGAAGGCATCGGTGTGCTCCTCGTCCGCGCGGCCAGTGCCGTCGCCGGCGTGCGCGACGCGCTCCTTGTCGCGTGCCGTCGGGGCGCGCCAATACGAACCGCCGGCGAACGGATAGGTCGGCAGATGGAGTCGGCGCGGGCGAGCGACCTCACCATCACACAGACGCGCCCAGTCGACCCGTGCGCCGTCGGTCCAGATACGCGCGAGCGACGCCAGATCGCGATCGTCGAGCATGCGTCGCGCCACCGCATCGGCCTGTCTAGCCGCCGCGCCGAACACGCTCGCATCGGTGCCGGTCGCGTCTTCTCGGGCGAGCCAGTCCCTCAGCTGGTCGAGCGCCCCCTCGACGCTATCGGCGAGCCACGCGACGCGCCAAGGCATCGGCTCTCGGCCGGTTTGCAGCGTGAACGCCAGATCGGCGAGCGCTACGCCGGCCCCGTCCGTCTCGAGATGACGCACGAGGTCAGCCACTTTCCGGCGTAGCCGATCCGCGCTCCGAGCGGAGAGCACAAGGATCACGGGGCCTTGCGCGATGGGCGTCCGCTCGTCGCGGCGCATGGGCGGCTCGGCGACGATCACGTGCGCATTCGCCCCTCCCGCGCCAAACGACGACACGCCCGCGATGCGCGCCGGGGAACCTCCGCGCGTCACCCGGGGCGTCCAGTCGGCCAGGTTCTGCTGGACTCGGAACGGCGTGCGGCTGAAATCGATCTCCGGATTACCCTCGGCCGCATGCAAGGATGCGACCAACTGGCGGTGCCGGAGCTGTAGCAATACCTTCGCGACACCTGCGACGCCGGCCGCGCTTTCCAAATGGCCGATGTTCGACTTCACCGAGCCGATCGGACAGGCGGCGCCCGTGCCGTCCTCGATGTCCGTCGATCCTTCGAACACATCGGTGAGCGCCGCGATCTCGATCGGATCGCCGAGCGCCGTGCCGGTGCCGTGCGCCTCGATGTAGCCGATCTCGGCCGGCGCCACGCGAGCGCGCTCCAGCGCACGGCGCAGGGTTTCCGACTGCCGTGCGGGATTGGGCACGGTGTAGCCGTGAGTCTTGCCGCCGGCATTGATCGCGCTGCCCTTCAGCACGCCGTGGATCGCATCGCCGTCGGCGAGCGCCTTGCGCAGCGGCTTGAGCACGAACACCCCGACGCCCTCGCCGTCGACGAAACCGTCCGCATCGGCGCCGAATGCCTTGCAGCGATTGCCCGGCGACAGCATCGTCATTGCGCACAGCCCTTGATACTGGACCGGATCGACAATCAGACTGACCCCGCCGACAATCGCGGCGTCGCACGAGCCGCAATGCAGACTTTCGAGCGCTGTGTGCAGCGCCGTCAGAGACGAGGAACAGGCGGTATCGATGGCCATGCTCGGCCCGGACAAATCGAAGCAATATGAAACCCGGTTGGCGATCGACCAGAAGTTCGGCTGCGCGTTGTAGGTCCCGTTCATCGCGCCAACGAACACGCCGACGCTGCCGGCTTCGCTGAGCCCGCACGGCGTATAACCGGCATCCTCGATCGCGCGATAGGCTTCCTCAAGGAACAGGCGTTCCTGCGGATCCATTTTTTCCGCGTCCTTCGGCGAGATCTGGAAGAACAGTGGATCGAAACGGTCGATGTCCTCGATGAAGCCGCCCCAGCGGGTGTAGATCCGGTCCGTTTCGCTGAGTTCGGGGTCGTCGTAGTCCTGCCAGCGCCAGCGCGCCGGCGGCACTTCGCTGATGCAGTTCACGCCATCTCGCAGAATCCGCCAGAACGCCGCGAGATCGGGCGCGCCCGGAAACCGTCCGCTCATGCCGATGATCGCGACGTCGGAATCCGCGATGCCATCGTCCGGAACAGCCGGACGTATGCCATGCACGGCGCCGGTACCGCGATCGCCGACAGCGGCGACGGCCGAGGCTTCATCCGCTCCCGGCACGGCACCATGCGCGTGCTCGAGCAGCCGCTCCCGTTCGGCGAGCCACAGATGTTCGGTCAGCGCGCGTACCGTCGAGACCTTGAACAGCAGCGGACTTGTGATGCCGTCGAAATAGCGGCGCAGCTGGTTCGTCAGCTGGACGACGAGGATCGAGTCGAGGCCGATCGACTGGAAGTGCTCGTCGGGAGGCAATTCATCCAGATCGATCTTCAGCGTATCGGCGACGAGCCGCTGTACAAACGCAAGCGCGCCGTTGAAGCGCATCTCCTCCGACACGGTCGCCGTTGTACCGTGCGAATCGCCCGTGCGGGTGGACCGCGCCCGCACATCGGGCCTGGTGAGCGCGCTTCCCGTCGCCGGCGACGCGTCGGCCGTCAGCGCCCGGCGCACCACGCCGTCGCTTTCGAACACGATGATCTGCTGCCCGAGCGCATGCTGTTCGCGCGCCGGGAAACCCAGTGGACGCAGCCCTTCAGCCGCGCCGAGCGTGGCCCATGCGCTGGGCGACAGCGCGGGGCCACCCGGGATGCGCAGTTCGGGATCGACGCTCCGCCACCAGCCGGGCAGCAGGCCGAACGTGACGTGTCCAAGCACGTTCACCTCGCTGACTTCGTTGACGACCGCAATGCCCGACGGGCGCAGGATCGCCTTCAGATGCCGCATCGTGTCGCGCATCGACGCGGTCGCGTGCAGCACGTTGGTTGCCAGCACCACGTCGTAATGGTTCTCGGCGATCCCCTGCCCGGCCGGCGCCTTCTCGACGTCGAACCGTTTCGTCGACAGGAATGGGTAGCGCTCGCCGTAGCGCGTCTCGCCGTGAATCAGGAAGGCCTTCGACACATCGGTGTAGCAGTACTCGGCGATATGCGCGCGCCACGGCTCGAGTCGGCGCAGCAGGCCGTCGGTCGTGCCGCCCGTGCCGGCGCCGATTTCCAGCAGGCGCAGCTGCGCGTCCGGCTGCATCCGCACCCGCGCCTCGACATACGCGGCGATCGCCTCGCTCTGCACGTGATTGAAGTGGTCCGATACCGCGTTATTCCGGTAAATGCCTTCGACACGCGAGATGCCGCCGCCCGGGAACATCACGTCGGTCGCCGCGACGTCGCCGCGCAGGATCTCGCCGAGTGCGCGCAAACACGACTCGAGCAATTCCAACTGCGCGACATAGCCGGGCTGTTGCGCGTACTCCTCGGCAAGCCCGCGCCAGTCCTGCCACAGCGCATCGAGCGAACAGGCCGGCGCGCGACACGACAAGAACTCGCCGTCGACGGACAGATGACCCGCCGCGACGAGCAGGCGATGACTCTGTGCGAGCCACGCCGCGTAGGCGTCGACATGCGGCGGCGCATCGGCGCGCAGCCGCTCGTCGAACGTGCCGGCGGGGGCGTTTGCGCCGCTCGCTGGCGCGAGCGCGACCTGCTGCAGCGTCGCCAGCATCAGCCGCTCGGCCAACGCTCCCACGCGCTGCCTGAAACCGAGTGTCTCGCGGCTCACCGCGTCGAGATCGGCGGCCGGGCGTGCCGCGAACCGCGCCGCCTCGACCGCCGGGATCGTGCGCGGATAGCGGCATACCAACGTGGTCGAGTCGTAGTGCCGCGCTGCGATGGGCCGGGCCGTCCTGACGTATGCGACCTGCGAACCGGGGCGCGCGAGCAATGCGTCGATCGCGCGCAGACCGTCCTCGGCGCTGATCGAATCGAGCCCCGCGGCAAGTGCCCGTTCGCGGTGACGCGCGCCGGCCACGATGCCGACGTCGCCCCAATAGCCCCAGTTGATTACCTTGACGTCGCATGCCAGCCGGGTGTCCAGCTTGCGCGCGTAAGCGTCGGTGAACGTGCAGCCGGCCACGTAGTTGCCCTGCCCGGCCGAGCGCGAGAACGCGTTCAGCGACGAGAAGAACAGCACGAAGTCGAGCGGCTCCCGGGCGAACAGCGGATACAGGTTCGCGCAGGTCTTCAGCTTGGCGTCGTAGCTCAGACGGAATGCTGTCTCGTCCATCCTCGCCAGCGAGCGATCCGCCAGGACGATCGGCGCATGCACGATGCCGTGGAGCGCGCCGAATTGCTCCATGATCGCCGCGCGGGCGCGTTTCAGCGCGACGGCGTCGGTCGCGTCGGCTTGCAGATAGGTGATGCCGCCGCGCCCGAGCGCGGAGAGCGCGGCGAGATGCGCGCGGATCTCGTCATCCGGTGCGCGTCGCCCGAGCCAGACGATCTGCGCGCCGAATCGCTCGATCATGTGGCGCGACCACGTCCTGCCCAACCCGCCCGCGCCGCCGATCACGAGATAGACGCCGCCTTCGCGATATACCGGATCGGCACGCCCCTCATCGACGACGCGCGCGAGACGCTGGCGGTGCCAGCGGCCGCCGCGATGCACGCGCACGTCGCCGTCGGCGCCGGCCGTCGTGATGAGATGCGTGTCCAGGCGACGGAAGAAGCGGCCGTCGTCGACCGGCGCGTCGACGTCCCAGTGCCGTACCGTCCAATGCGGATATTCGTGCGCCACCGTGCCAACGAGGCCGACGACGCCGGCATCGGAGATGTCGTTGTCGGTTTCATCGCCGAGCGCGTGCAGCCTGCGCGTAACCACCGTCAGCGCAAGCGGCACGCTATCGAGACCGGCCTCGATCAGCGCATTGATCAATCGGAACAAGGGCAGGATGCCGCGTGACTGGCGCGCAATCAGTGCGTCGGGGTCGAGGTCTGGGTTCTCACCGCCGCCGCTGATCCAGAGCAGATGCGGAGCCTCGGCCCTTGCCGTCTCGGCATACGCCTTCAAGGTTCGGCGGAAGGCGTCGTCCGTGCCATCGAGGCTGTCGAAACAGATGACCGTGCGCGTCCCCTCCAATGCGGCGCGCACGGCCTCGTTCGAGCCGAACACCCAGAGCTCGCGGGGCCCGCTCGGCACCGCCCCGTCCTGCGCAGGCAGTGATTCCCAGACGGGGCTCAGCGTGACCTCGCCGGCGGGCAGCAGGCCGCCATCCCCGGTAACGGCGCCCTCATCCCGAGGCGCTGAAGCGGCCGGCGCGACCTGCTGGCGCGTGTGGAGCCCGCGAAGCTCGATCGCGATGCGGCCATCGGGCAGCGCTATATCCATGTCGACGCTCGCCGCGCCATCGTCGCCCGGGCGGATCCAGGCCCACAGCCGCGACGCTCGCGGCGGCTGCACGATGCGTATCTCGTCGAGCGCGAACGGCAGGCTCGCCTCGTGCTGACCGCGATCGATCGTGAGACCGATGACCGCCTGCCAGGCGGCATCGAGCAATCCGGGATGGAGCCGGAATGCCCCGGCGGCGTCCACGCTGCCGGCTGGCAGCGCGATTTCGGCGAGCACGTCGCCACTGCCGAGATAAAGCCGTTCGAGCCCGCGATGGCTGGGCCCGTATTCGATGCCGACCTCCCGATAGCGACGGTAGCACGCCTCGGCCGACACCCGCGAGCCGTCCCGCTCGGCACGCATCCGTTCGAGGTCGAGCGTGCGCACGGGGGGCATGGCCGTCAGCGCGACCTCGCCCTCGCCGTACGTATCGTCACCGCCGACACCGAGCCGGTAGCGCCACGCGCGCGGCACGGCCCCCGCGGACAGGCTCAGCGCGACATCCGAATGCGCCGCGCCCCAGATGACAGGCCGCGACCAGACAACGTTGCGTAGCGTGGCACCGCTGTCGCCTGTTTCTCCGGCTGCAAGGCAGGCGGCCGCCAGTGCCATCTCGAGGCTCGCGACGCCGGGCAGCAGCCGCTGCCCCTGGACCCGATGATCCGCGAGGAAACACTCCTCGCCGCTGAATATCGAGGCAAAGCGGCGGATGCCCGCCTCGGCGGACACCTCGCGATGGAGCAGCGGATGCAGTACCGATGACGCCGCGCTGACTGACCGAGGCGCTTCGGGTAACCAATACGACTTGCCTCCGAACGGATAGGTCGGCAGGCTGACCCGCCGACCGCGCGCGGCCAGCGGTCCGCGCCAGGTGTCAATCTCGCCGCGCACCCACGCCCCAAGATCGCGCAGCACTTCCGGCGCGCGCTCGGCGAGGTCGTGATACGCCCCGGCGAGCAGGTGCGCGTGACGCGTGGCGCTATCGTCCCCGGCGCGGCTGACGACGACGCCATGCGCGGCCAGCGTCGCCGCATCGTCGCCCGCGTTGACGCGCGCCAACTTTCGTCGCACGTCGTCGATATCGGTGGCGAGGAACGCGAGCCGGTGCGGATGGGTCTCGCGCCCGCGATCAAGCGTGAACGCGAGATCCCGCAGCGACGGCATGGCGGCAGTCGGCGCGGACAGAAAGTCCAGCAACGCGACGGCGATCGCGTCGAGTTCCGCCGGCCGCCGGGCGGACAACCCGATCGCGACTGGACCCGACGCGGGCTCCGGCACGTTGCCTGGAGCGGCGGCCGGATACGCATCGGCGGCGTCCAGCACGATATGCGCGTTGGAGCCGCCGAGTCCGAAGCTGCTGACGCCGGCACGTCGATGCGACGCGGGCCAGTCGCACGTTTCGCTCGCCAAAGTGAACGGGCTGTCATCCAGCTCGAGATAGGGGTTCGGCTGCTTCAAGTGCGGATTACCGGGAATCTTGCCGTGCTTGAGCATCAACACCGTTTTGATGAACGCGGAAATCCCGGCGGCGGCCTCGAGATGGCCGATGTTTGCCTTGACCGAACCAATCGCGCAATGTGGCGCCTCGGCGGGCCGGCCGTCGGCAAGCTCGGCGAATGCGCGCACCAGCGCCTTGATCTCGATCGGGTCGCCGAGCGCGGTGCCGGTACCATGGGCCTCGACGTAGCCGACGCTGGCGGGATCGATGCCTGAACGTCGATAAATATCGACGATGAGTTGGCGCTGCGCATCGGGATTCGGAGCGGATGGCGAGCTGGAACGTCCGCCGTGATTCTCGCCGCTCGCGACGACGACGGCGTCCAGATGGTCGCCGTCCGCGAGCGCGTCGGCCATGCGCTTCAGTACGACGACCCCCACGCCTTCGCCTCGGCCGAAGCCATTGGCGCTGCTGTCGAAAGTCTTGCAGCGTCCGTCCGGGCTCAGCATGCCGGCGGCCACCGCCGCCTCGGTGACGGCGGGATTCGCAATCACGTTGACACCGCCGACGATCGCGATCTCGCAATTGCCGCAGGCCAGGCTCTCGCAGGCACGATGAATCGCAACGAGCGAACTCGAGCAGGCAGTGTCAATCACCTCGCTCGGGCCGCGCAGGTCGAATTGGTACGACGCGCGGTTCGCGATCATGAAGTGCGCGAGGCCGAGGTGAGTCGCCGACTCGGCGCCGATCCGGCTCAGCCATAGATCGCGGTAGTCGCTCGTCGTCACACCGACGAAGACGCCGACTCGCCGCTTCGCCAGATCGCCGATCCGGTAGCCGGCGTCCTCGACGGCGCGCCACGCGCATTGCAGGAACAGACGGAACTGCGGATCCATGAACTCCGCCTCCATCGGCGTCAAGCCGAAGAATTGCGGATCGAAGCGCTCGATGTCATCGACGAAACCGCCTTCGGACGGCGTCGTCACGCTGCTGAGCAACGATGCGCGCGGGCCGGTCGCTCGACCGACGAGGTCGAGGTTCTCCGTCAGGTTGCGCCAGAATGCGTCGGGGCTGTCCGAGCCGGGGAAGCGACAGCTCATGCCGATCACGGCGACGCGGTCGCGTGTCGTGACCGGATCCGCTTGCCGCGCGGATTCGCCGGATGCCACGCCGGCAGCCTGCGCGCGACGCGATTCATCGGCCGAATCGCTTACCGACGCAGGCTCGTTCGAACCCACAGCGGCACGTGCGGAAGCCGGCCGGCCCCCGAGATGCGCAGCCAGCCTGTCGCGGTGAGACGCGACAAGATGATCCGCGACATCGACGAGCACCGGATACTCGAAAAACAGCGTTGGCTGCAAGGTCAACCCGACCCGCGCGCCGAGATCACGCGCGAGACCGATCAGGCTGATCGAGTCGTAACCGAGATCGAGGAACAGTGCGCCGTCGTCAATCTTGGCCGCGGCGATGGTCTGCTGGGCCGCAACCGTCGCCTTCAGCAGGTCGAGCACAGCCGCGCGCAGCCGCGTGGATTCCGGCAAGTCGATATCCGCCGCGTGCCCTGCCGCGACGCCGGCATCAGGTTCCGTCTCGACGAAACGGGCATCCAGGGCTCGCACGATGCGCTCGCGGTCAGGACCCGGCGCGACCAGCAACACACCGTCTTCCGGCGTCGCGATCCGGCACGCGTTCAGCACCGCATCGAGTATCGCGAGACCCTGGTCCGTCGTCAGCGAATCGAGTCCGGTCCGCTCGCGCATCAGTGCGCGGCGTTCCGGCGCCATCGCCATGCCGCCGTCGAGCCAGAGCGGCCAGCCGATCGCGAAGCTGCGTCCGCGACGCCGCCCCCCGAGTGCGGCGCGATTGCGCTGCAGGGCCAACTGATTCAAGTAGGCGTTGGCGACCGCATAGGCAGCCTGCCCCGGGCTACCCAACGCGGACAGCGAGGAGAACAGCACGAAACACTTCAGGTCCAGGTCGCGCGTCGCATCATCGAGATTCGCGCCGCCACGCAGCTTCGAGGCAAACACGGGCTCCGCATCGACCGCGCGGCCGTGACGCAGGTACGCGTCGCCGATCACGCCCGCGGAGTGGATCACGGCGTCGATACGGCCGTGTTTCGCCACGATGCTCGCCACCGCGCGCTTCACGTCGTCCGCATCGGCGATATCGACCGCAAGCGCGTCGAGACGCTCGCCCGCCGTGCTCGCTGTCTCACGAAACGCCCGCCATGCGGCCGGATCCACGCTGCGCCCGCTGATCGTGACGCGCAGCCCGCGCGCCGCGAGATCGCGCGCCACGTGCTGCCCGATCCCGCCCATCCCGCCGACCAGCCAGACGACATCGCCGGGCTCGAGAGGATGCGCCGCGAGCACGCCGTCGCGGCGCTCATCGGCCGCCGCGCGGGCGGGGAGCTCGGCCGCCGCGACGCGACGCGTCTGTCGTTCGCCCGAGAGCGCGAGGCGCACTTCCGGTTCATCGGCTTCGGGACTCAGCAGTTCGCGCCTCAAGCGCTCGCGATAGGCTGCGGCTGACGGATCAGCGACGCCTGCCGGTGCATAGAACACGGTTTTCGCGGCGATGCGCTCGTACTCCAGCGCCGCCGTCGCGATCAGCGCTTGCAGGCTCGGCATCGCTTCGTCGCGGCACGCGTCGTGAACGAGCATCAGCAGATGCACGGCGCGGGTCCCGGCGCCATCCGCGACGGCTCGTATCGCCTCGAAAGCCTGACGGTACGCTGCCTCGACGCGACCGACGCGCGCCATGCCATCGTCGTCTACGATCGCCCCGCACGGCAGCGGACACAGGCGCGCCGCCGGGTCGAGATCGCGCAGCCACGCGTGCAGCGCCGTGTCGTGATCTGGTACGAAAAATAGACGATCGACGGCGTCGTCCGCGCGCGCCGTTGCCGGGGCCGGCGTTGGCGCGTCACGCCAACGGGGCGTGCCAGTCATCACGGAAATCGCGGCACGGCTCGAGCCGGCGTCGGCCGCATCCGGATGGTCACTGGACAGCCAGGGCCGCACGGAGTAGCCGCGCAGTGACGCCGTGATGCGCCCGTCGGCGTCGAGCAGGTCGATATCGTAGCGATCCAGCATTGCCCGTTCGCCCGACACGCGGCGCACGTGGATATACCCGGCATCCGTGGGCCGCGCGTGATCGATCATGCTACCGATCCCATACGGCAGGCGATGCGCGCCGGTCTCGCCGCGTGCCGCAATCCATATCTCGACGGCACCCAGCGCCGCACTCAGTATTCCAGGGTGCCAGTGATAGGGCCCGCTCTGCCCGGCCGGCAGCCTGTACGCGGCCAGCGCCTCATCGGCCCCGTGCTGCAACCATGTCATCACCTGGAACGGTGCGCCAAACGACGAGGTCGCCTCGACGAGCGCGTTCATCGCATCACGCGCGAGACGCGTCGAGGTACGGCGCAGGATCGCGTCGACGTCGACCGCGCCGATCGCATCGGGCACGGCCTCTTGCGCCCAGCGGCCCACGAAGTGCGTGGTCTCGCGACCGTCCGCGCCGGTGCTGACGACGCGGCAATGCCGCTCGCCGCTCGCTTCCATCTGTACGGTGATGGGAGCCGGCCGCGCGCCGCCCGGGAGGTCGGGCGCCTGGTAGGGCGCGAGCCAGAAGATGTCGCGCAGCACACCGCCGCGCGCGCCCACGCGCTGGCTCACTTCACGTGCCATCTCGAGATAACAGGCAGCCGGCAAGATCTTCACGCCCGCGATCCGATGACCGTCCAGAAAAAATTCATCGCCGATGAATTCGCTGCGATAGCGCAAGTCAGGTCCGTCGACCCGCTCATGCACGAGCGGGTGTATCGGCGCCGCGATGCGGCGGCGCCGTGCCGGCGCGGAGCGGCAGCCCCGCATCGCGAGCAGTAGACGGCCCTCCTCGTCGAACACGTCGATATCGTGGAGCATGCTGGACGGGCTATGTTCGCGCGCGCCTTCGCGACCCTGGCGGATCCAGACCCAGCTCGGATCGGACGGTGCGTCCACGATCGTCAGGCTGTCCATCGCATACGGCAACGGGAGCACATCGGTGCCGGTGCCGAGCACGTTGCCGATGTGGACCTGCAACGCGGCGTCCGTGATGGTCGGCGACAGCAGGTAGCCGTCGTCGATCCCGGCGGCGCCCGAGCGGCCGACCTGCGCGAGCAGTTGATCGCGGTAGCGATAGAGTTTTTTCAGGCCGCGATGGCTCGGCCCGAATTCGATGCCGAGCGCGGCAAACGCGCGGTAGCACTCGGCCACGTCGAGTTCCTCCGCCTGGCGCCGGAACGCGCTCAGATCGAGCAGACATGACGCGCCGGCGTCGTCGGTGCGCATGATCTCGACGCTTCCGCTGCAATGAGTCAGACGCGCTGCAGCGTCGTCCGGCTCGGCAAGCCGACTCTCGATCACGAAGCGAAAGCGCGGCGACAATGCCACGGCGGCGTCGCGCTCGAGTCGCACCTCAACGACACGCGGCCCGGCGGCAAGCGACAACGGGTGTTGCCAGATCACGTCGCGCAGTACGACCGGATCCGTCGCGGGCGCCTCGGGCGCGGCCTGCCGGGCCGACCAGCGCGTCATCTCCCAGTAGACGACGGCCGGCAGCCAGGATTCGCCGAGCACGCGATGATCTCGCAGGAACGGCTCGCTGCCTTCGAGACGACGCGAGAAGCGCCACACCGGGCCGATCCCGGCCTCCGCCACTTCGAGCGGCGGCCAAGGATTGCGTTCCTCGCCGGGCGTCTCCACCCAGTAGGATTCGCGTGCGAACGGATAGACGGGCAGACGCACGCGACGGCAACCGCGGCCCGTCCATCGCGCGGAATCGAGCCGGCCGCCGGCCACGAAGCGCCGCGCCTGCGAGATCAGGTCGGCGTCGCCGACGCGATCGGCGACATGCGGCGACAGCGCCTCGTTGGCGTCGCCCTGGAACACCGCCGTGGACGTCGATGGCGACGACGGGACGCCGGCGCCGCAGTAGGCGGCGAATTCCTCGACGCTGCTTGCGACGCAGGCCCAGCGGTAGCGCATATGCCGTCGACCGTCGGCCAGCGTGAAGGCGATGTCGGCGAGCGACAGATCGCGTGCGGCGCCTCCGGACGCGAACGCAGCCATCCTCTCCAGTTGCGCGTTCAGTTGCGCGTGCGTCTGCGCCGACACCACGAGCAACTCCGGCTGGCCCGGCGCGGACCTCGGGTTCCCGAGCGCGATGGGTGGCGCCTCGGCGATCACCACATGCGCATTGGTGCCGCTGAAGCCGAACGAGCTGACCGCCGCCATCCGGCGGCGGCCGGTCTCGACGCGCCAAGGACGTAGGCGTGTATTGACGTAGAACGGGCTGTCGTCAAGCTCGATCTCGGGATTGGGGCGTTCGAAATTGCATGACGGCGGCAGTTGGCGATGACGGAGCGCGAGCAAGATCTTCAGCACGCCAGCGATACCCGCCGTCGTCGTCGTGTGCCCGATATTGGTCTTCACCGAGCCGAGCGCGCAGAAGCCGCGATCCCGCGTGTAGCGGCCAAACGCGTTGGCGAGCGCGGTGAACTCTATCGGGTCGCCGAGTGGGGTGCCCGTCCCGTGCGCCTCGACCATCTGCAGCTCGCGCGGGTCGATACCGAAGCGATCGTAGACGTCGGTTTCGAGTTCCTCCTGCGAGCGCGCGCTAGGCGCCGTGATGCCGTTGGTGCTGCCGTCCTGATTGATGCCCGACGCGAGGATCACGCCATCGATGTGATCCCCGTCCGCGATCGCGTCGCCAAGCCGCTTCAACACGATCGCGCCCACCCCCTCGCCCGGCACAAAGCCGTCGGCACGCGCGTCGAACGCATAGCAGTTGCCGGTCGTCGACAGCATGCCGGCGCGCTGCGCCTGCTGGTAGAAGCCGGCCGTGCATTGCACGAACACGCCGCCGCACAGCGCCATGGAGACCTCGCCGCTGCGCAGCGCGGCGCACGCCATGTGCAGCGCGACGAGCGAACTCGAGCAGGCCGTGTCGATCGCGACGGCCGGGCCGTGCAGGTCGAGGAAGTAGGAGATGCGAGCCGGAATGACCGACACCGCATTGCCCCAGTACGATTGAATGGGCGGACGGGCGCGCGTGTCGCCGTCGGATGCGCCGGGCCCGGGGAACAATAGATGATAGTCGCCGCCCGAGCAGCCGACGTAGACGCCGCAGCGTCGCTGCTTATCCAACTCGCCGGCGTGGCCGGCATCCTCGAGCGCCTTCCACGCTTCTTCCAGGAACAGGCGCTGCTGCGGGTCCATGTAGCGCGCCTCGGTCCCCGAGATCTTGAAGAAGAACGGATCGAATGTGGACAGATCGTCCAGGAAGCTGCCGGTCTCGCAACGCGCGTCGCCGTCGCCGAGATCCCAGCGCGTCACGGGCGCGATCAGGCTGGTGCCGGACGCGAGGTGGGACCAGAATGCGTCGAGGTCGGGCGAGCGCGCGAAGCGGCCGCTCATCCCGATGATCGCGATGTCGTCGTCGCGTACCACGCGCGCGCCCGCGCCTGCCGGTTCGGTCGCACCGTCCGGCGCGCCGGACGCCGCAGCGTCCCGCGCCGGCAGGTTCGCTCCACGCTCGCGTTCGCGCGGCCGGGGCGCGCTCGACTGGTCGACGCGCACGACGATCTTGCCGATATTCCCGCGATCGGCAAGACGACGATAGGCATCATGGACGTCACGGAACGCGACGACCTCCGAAATCGTCGGCCGGACGACGCCCTGCTCTGTCAGCGACACAAGCTCATCCCAATACCGCGCGATCTTCCGCGGATCCCGTGCCCCCATGCGCGCGAGATCGACGCTGTAGAAAGTCTGGTTGTCGGATAGCGACGACAGGTCTATGCTGCGTGCGCTCCGCAGCGAGGTCATCGCGATCTCGATGTAGCGGCCACCCGGTCCGAGAGAGTCGATCCCCTTCTGGAGTGCATCGCCACCGAGCGTGTTGATCACGACGTCGACTCCACCCGGCGCCAGCCGCGCGAGTTCCTGGGCGAAATCCTCCGTTCGATAGTTGATCGTATGCGCGATACCGAGATCACGCAGATAGCGCAGCTTGGCCTCACTACCGGCCGTCGCGAAGATTTCCGCGCCGCGGTGCATCGCGAGTTGCACCGCGATCAGCCCGGTGCCGCCTGTCGCGGTCTGAATCAGTATCCGCTCGCCGCGGGCGAGCGCGGCCTTGCTGAATGCGTCGATCATCGTGATGCCGACGATCGGCAACGCGCAGGCTTCCTCGAAGCTCCAGCTCGCGGGCTTGGCGAATACCTGGCTTGTCGTGCAGATGACCTGCTCCGCATGGCAGCCCTGGCACAGGCAGACGACCTCATCGCCGGGTCGGAACGTGCTGACGCCCGCCCCGACCTCGATCACGACACCGGCTGCCTCATTGCCCGGCACGAATGGATACGGCGGCATGTTCGGATAGAGCCCGCGCGCGCACAGCAGATCCGAGAAGTTCAGCGAGAACGCGCGCACCGCCACGCGTACTTCATCGTGATCGAGCCCACGCGATGCGACAGCGGCGATCGACAGATCTTCGATCTCGCCGGGTCCATCGATCAGGACTGCGCATATCGACCCTGGGCCGGCGGCCGGCGGCGCGCTCGCCGTTCGGCTCGGTTCGGATTCGCGCGCCGACAGCGCCGTCGCGGCGGCGCGTGCGGGCGCGACATCGGGCGCGGCCGCATCCGGTGGCGTGCTCGCTTCGGTCTGCACGGCTTTCGCAAGCGCCGCGCCGTGTCGCTCGCACAGGTGGGCCGCAAGCCGGCCGACGGTGTTGTGATCAAACATCACCGTCGTCGCGATGCGCAGGCCGAACAACTTGTTGATCCGGTTCACGATCTGCACGCTGATGATCGAATCAACGCCCTGATCGGCGAAGCTGCGATGCAAATCGATCTCGTCCTCGCGGACACGCACCGCGCGCGCAACGTGCTCCCGCAGCATCACCGTCACACGTTCGAGTACATCGCCCGTGGCAGCCCGCGAGGACGGTCCAGCCGCCGCATTGGTCGCCGTTTCGCACGGCGCGGGAGCTGGCGCCGAGCCGCCCGCCGCCTCGGTCACGCGATGTCGGTTCGTCAGATGCGCGGCGAGCTGCGCGACGGTGTTGTGATCGAACAGCTCGATCGTGCCCAGCTGGATTCCCAAGCGCGCATTGAGCCTATTGGTCAGTTGAATCGCGAGAATCGAGTCAAGTCCGATGTCGGAGAAGCTGCGTTCGTGATCGACATCGGCCGGGTCGATCCGCAGGACTTCCGCGAGCAGCGTCGCGAGTATCGGTTCGAGCGCGGCGCCGGAGCCAGGCGCGGTGGCGCCCGTCCGCGCGGCGCGGCCGCCGCGCACCGCGTCCGCGCCGCGGGCTTCATCGCGCTCGGCGCGCAACCATGCGCGTTGCCGGCATTGCGCGACAATCACCTGCTGGCCGAGCGGCTGTGCGTCGCCGAGGGGGAACTGCACATCGACAAAGCCCGCGCGCTCGAGTTGGCGCCGCCATTCGAGCGGAGACAAGCCCGGGCATCCCGGGATGCGCACCGGCTCGTCGTCGTAGCGCCACCAGCCCTCCAACAACCCAAAGGTCAGATGAGAGAACGCACAGTTCTCGCTCATCTCGTTCAGCACAAGCACGCCACCGTCGCGCATGAACGCCTTTGCATGGCGCAACGTGCGGCCGATATCGCGCGTCGCGTGCAGGACATTGGCGGCGATCACCATGTCGTAGCTTCCGAACTTGTCCGCATGCGGATGGTCATCCGTGGTCGGCGCTTCGATGTCGAGAATCGCTGTTTTCAGAAACGGCGCATCTGCTCCGTATGTATCCTCGGCATAGAACAGGAACGACTTCGACAGATCGGTATAGCGGTATTCTTCGATCTGCTCGCGCCACGGCAGCAGGTTCGGCAATACCTTGCTGCTGGTCCCGCCCGTGCCGGCCCCGATCTCGAGAATCCGCAAGCGCACGCCGCGCTCGCGCGCCACGCGATGACGAACGTGGTCGATCACCGCTTCGGCGACACCCTCGTTGAAATAGTCTGCGATCGGATGATTGCGATGCACGTTTTCGACGAGCCGCATCGACGAGTCGGGGAACATCACCGTGGTCGCGGCAAGCTCACCCCGCAGAATCGCCGGCAGATTGCGCAGGCAGGCGTCCATCAGCTCGATACCGGCCCGAACGCTTAGATGCGCACGATAATGGTCGCGCACCCTCGCCCAAGCCGCATGGGCGTCTTCCGTCGCACGCGTTGCGTGGCCTGTCGCTCCGCCCGACACGTCGATCAACGCGTGGAGCTGGAGCTGCCGGCAGCTTTCCTGATACCAGCGCTCATAAATCGCGGCGAGGCGACTTCGCGGTCCGGCCCGGTACGCGCCGTCGTGCGTTCGATCGACCGGCAGCGCGTCAAGCGCGCCGAGTACCTGGCGCACCATCAGCAACGCCGCGTGCTCGACCACTGGATCGCGCAGGCCGTTGTGCTCGCGCAGCGCGTCGACACGCTGCAATAGCCGGCTCCAACCCTGCGCGTCCGGATGCGAACGATGAGCGTCCGTGGGCGTGCCGGCGGGCCGCGCATCCGTCGCCTGCGGCGTGTCGATAGCCGCGCCGCGAGCACGCAAACGAGATTCGATGGCGATTTGCCGCATATGATTGTCCTGCATGAATTGAGCCAGTCGTTGCATTGCGGCTTCGGGTTCGACCGATCCGACGCCGGCCGCCGCCATCCGGCGGCGGTATTCCGGCGTCGCGACGGCCCCGACATGCCCCCAGTACCCCCAGTGGACGAGCTTGACAGCACATCGCCGCTGGTCGGCCAACGCCATCGCATAGGCATCCTGGAAGCTGCAGCCGGCCGCATAATTCGATTGGCCGGCAGGGTTCACGAACGAGATCGTGCCGGAGTAAAACAGCATGAAGTCGAGATCGCCGTCGCCGAACACGCGTGCGAGATTCACGGATGTCGCGACCTTGGCGTCGAGCGCGCGCGCGAATTGCGCGTCGCTCATGGCCGCGATGCCCCGATCGTCGAGCACCAGTGCCGAATGGACAACACCGTGCAGCGTGTCCAGACCCAGCTCGGTGAGGCGATGCCGCGCGCGGCGCAGCGAGGCCGGGTCGGTCGCATCGGCTTGCAGGTAGATCGGCGCGGGACCGAGCTTGCCGAGGCGCGCGATCTCATCGTCGATCTCGCGATTGCGCGGCTTTCGGCCCAGCCAGACCACGCGCGCGCGATAGTCTCGGATCATCGTCTCGGTCCACGTGCGGCCAATGCCGCCCGCACCGCCCAGCACCACATAGTGACCGCCTTGCCGGTATAGCGTTGGACACGACGTGGGCATGGCCGTCTCGACGAGGCTCCGCGTGAACCAGCGGCCGTCGCGCCAGGCGAATACGACCTTGCCCTCCGCGTTTGGCCAGCCCGCTGGCGTCGGCAGGTCGGCAAACCCGCCCACATCGAGCAGACGCACGCGCCAATGCCCATACTCACCCGCGAGGCTCTGCGCCAAGCCGATCAGACCGGCATGCACCGGTGCAATCGAATCACCCGCGCGCACCCGTTGCGTGCGCTCGACGACGAAGGTGCAGTCGAGGTCGACCTGCTCGAAGCCGTGGCCGATCAGCGCCCGCAACCAGCGAAATACCGCGACCACGCCGTCGCGCTGTGCGTCGATCAGCGCCGCGTCGTCGATGCGCGCAGCGCCTGCCGGCAGCGCAAACACCAGCGCGGCGTCGGCGGGCAGCGCGGCCAGCGCCGGACCATCCGGCTCCGAGCGCAACGGCACATAGCGCACGACACGGCCCGCGAAACACGCGACAAGCTCGGCGGGCGGAACCTCGCCGATGCCGAACAGCACGATGGGCGCCGTCGAGACGCCGGCCTCGCGCCTCTCATCGAGCGGGGTCCAGGCAATCGTCAGCGTGTGCAGAGGGGCAGTATCGGCGTCATTTTTCTGCTGCGCGGCCATCTCGATGGGGTTTGGCGCGGGTAGCGCTCGGTCTTCGTTCCCCCCGGGCAGCGCCCGTGTGACGAATTCGCGTATCGCGACCAGCAATGCGCCAGAGGCGCCATGAACGAAGATGTCGTACCGCGCCTCGCGCGCCGTCGCAACCGGTTCGTGGCCCTGTACCCGCACCCACACTTCCGCTTCGAGCGGCGCGAGCACGTCGACGCGCTCGACGAAGAACGGCAGCTTCTGCCTCGCCGGCATCATCCCGGACCACTGCCCGGGGTCACCACCATGACGCCGGACCCTGTCCAGGAGAACGCTCGCCTGCAACGCGCAGTCGAGCAGCGCCGGATGCAGCGGGAACGTGGCGAGCGAGCTGGACACCGACTCGGGCAGTCGCACGCGCGCGGTCAGTCCCATGTCGTTCCAGCCCGCTTCGACGAGGCCGAGGTAGGTCGGCCCGTACTGGACTCGCCCGGCCGCGATACCGCGATACCAGTCGGCCCCGTCGATCCGGTTTTCGGTTAGCGCTTGCCGCAACGCCTCGGGCGCGATCCACCCGTCCGTGCCGTCCACTTTGCCGCTTGCCTCAAACGCGAGCGCACCCTCGGCGAACATGACCCGCTCATTCGTCGCGTCATCGACGCCCGTCAACCGGAACGCGACAGGGGCACGCCAGTCTTGTCCGACACCGCGCGCGGCCAGCTCGACGCACAGCGACAGCGCCTCACCATCGCAGATCACCGGCCGCAACCAGACGACGTGCTCGATCTGCAACCTTGCCTCGTCGGGAACGGCCGCATCGGTCATCGCGGCCGCGCGGAGCAGTTCGAAGGTCATCACGGCGGGCAGCACGCGGCGGCCGTCGACGCGATGGTCGTCGAGGTAGTCGTCGTCGCGGCGCAGCCGGATGTGGACCTGCCTCGAGCCGTCCGTCGCGAGCTGAACGGCGAGGCGCGGCCCCGCCGTCCCGGCGGCCGTGGACCGGGCCGCGACCTCATAGCGCCGGCGTGCGAACGGATAGGTCGGCAAATGCACGCGGCGCATCGCCGCGCCGGCATGCAGGAGCGACCAGTCGACATCGTGCCCCTCGACCCACAGCGCGGCCAGCGCCGACAGATCGCGGCGCGCGAGGCCCTCGGCGATCGCGTCGGCCGCGGCGCCCGGCGCGGATGGCGCGGCGTCGGGCCGCGAGCACACGATCGCGGCAGGCCACGGCGCCGCCGTCGCGCCCTCTATCGCTTCGGCTGCATAGCGCTCGAGCAGCTCGGCGGCCTCCTGCGCGCCGGTTGCGATGATCGCGAGCCGGTGCCGCATCGGCTGGCGGCCACGTTGCAGCGTGGCGGCCACTGCGTCGAACGGCAAGTCCGGATGCACGACGAGGAACACCGACAGCGTGCGCGCCATCGTCGGCAGCAGCCGTGGTTCGGCGGCCGACAACAGCACCAATCGAGGCTCGCCCGTCGGCGCGTCCCTATCGGGCGACGCGGCCCGGACGTCGGGGCAGGCCTCGAGAATCGCATGCGCGTTGGTGCCGCCGAGTCCGAATGAACTGAGGGCTGCGCGTGGCGGACATGCGCCCTCGGGCCACGGCGACGCCTCATGCGGCACGCGAAAGCACGACGACGCCCAGTCGATCGCCGGGTTCGGCGTGGTGACGTTGATGGTCGGTGGAATCATCCGATGCCGCAACGCCAGTGCGACCTTGATGCAGCCGGCCAGCCCCGCCGCCGTGTCCAGATGGCCGATGTTCGGCTTCACCGAGCCGATCGCGCAGAATTGCCGAGCCCCGGTCCGCTGCCGATAGACCTCGTCGATCGCCATCACCTCGACAGGATCACCGAGCCGCGTGCCGGTGCCATGCGCCTCGACGTAAGCAATCGACTCGACGTCGATGTCAGCCGCGCGTTCGAGGGCCGTCCGAATCACACGGCCCTGCCCCTGCGCGCTCGGCGCGTAGAAGCCGCTCTTCTGGCGGCCGTCATTGTTGACGGCGATGCTGCGCAGGACCGCGTAGATCGCGTCGCCATCCTCGACGGCCTGCCGCGCGTTCTTCAACACGATCACCGCGACGCCCTCGCCCGCCATCATGCCATCGGCATCGACATCAAAGGTCCGGCAATGCCCCGTACTCGAGAAGTTGAGACCCGGCTGGTAGAGAAATCCAGCATTGGCGTGCGGGAACAGTGTCGACGCGCCGACGATCGCCTGCCGGCATTCGCCCGCCCGCAGACTCTTGAACGCCGCGTCGATCGCAACCAGCGACGATGAGCAATTGGTGCCGATTTGCATGCTCGGGCCGGTCAGGCCGAGCTGATAGGAAATCAGCGCCGCCGTCGAGCCGCCCTGCGACATCACGTAGGCGAGGTAGCGGTCTTGTTGCTCGATATCGGGGGCGTTGTCGAGCAACGTCTGATAGCCGCTGTTGCCGGTCGAGACGAATACGCCGGTGGCGTCGAATTGCCCCGGCACATAGCCGGCATCCTCGACGGCCTTCCATGCATGCATCAGCAACTGGCGCGACTGCGGATCGGCGAATTCGGCGAGCTTCGCCGACAGCTTGAAGAAATCGGCGTCGAAGCGGGTCTTGCCGGGAATCGTGAAACGCGCCGACACATAATCGGGATGGCTCGCGAGATCGGGCGCGACACCCGCTTCGTCGAGCGCGGCGCGCGTCAGCCACTCCACGCTCTCCCGACCGGCCAACAGGTTCGCCCAAAATTCGAGATGGTCCGCGGCGCCCGGAAATTCGCACGAGATACCGATGATCGCGAGGCTCTCGTCGTAATAGTCGGGCACGACGGGCGAGGCGCGCGACAACTCGTCAGCCGCCGTCGCGCGCGGTCCGACGGACACCGCCGCGTCGCTCGAGTCAGGGCGCGTCGCGTGTGTCTCCAGATAGGCCGCGATATCACGCACCGTTGCATATCGGAACAGCTTCGCGGGCGTAAACGCGTGACCGAATGCCTGTTCGATGGCGCGCGCGAGCAGCACCACGGACAGCGAATCGCCGCCCGCCTCGAAGAAGCCCTGATCGAAGTGCGCCGGCGCCACGCCAAGCACCTGCTGCCAGAGTTCGCGGATCCGCTGCTGGGTCGCGCTGGCGCCGGCTACGTCGCTATCGGTCGAGGCAAGCACGATCGGCCGCCGGCTCAGCGATTGCCTGTCGAACTTCCCGTTGCCCGTCAACGGGAGTTCCGCGAGCGCGACAAAGAAGGCCGGCACCATGTATTCGGGTAATCTGGCGGCGACGAAGGCGCGCAGATCATGCGATCGCGCCTCATCGTCCGTCGCCGTGTCCCGCGCACGGTAATAGGCGACGAGATGTTTCGTGCCGTTGGCGTGTTCGTGCGCAATGACGACGCCCTGCTCGACGACCGGGTGCTGATTCATGCACGCTTCGATTTCGCCCAGTTCGATGCGGTAGCCGCGAATCTTCACCTGTGCGTCGTTTCGGCCGATGTACTCGAGTTCGCCGCGCGCATTGCGGCGGGCCAGGTCGCCTGTCTTGTAGCAGCGCACGCCGGATATCGTGACAAAGCGCTCCTGTGTGAGTTCGGGCCGGTTTAGATAGCCGCGCGCGACGCCCGCCCCGCCGACGTACATTTCGCCGATCTCGCCATCCGGCACCGGCGCACGGTGCTCGTCGAGCAATTGCACGTCGAGGTCGGGAATCGGATGACCGATCACCGAGGCGCACGCGCCCGTCACATCGGCGGCTGTCACCGGCGCATGGGTGACGTGGACGGTGGTCTCGGTGATCCCGTACATGTTTATCAACGCCGGCCGGCTATCTCCGTAGCGCTCGATCCATGGCGCGAGTCGCCCGAAGTCGAGCCTCTCGCCGCCGAACACGACAAGGCGCAACGCCAATGGGCGCCGCGGCGGGCCCGCCGTCGCCGCGCGCACGACTGCGTAGAATGCGGCCGGTGTCTGATTGAACACAGTCACTTGCTCATCGGCCAGCGTCTCGAGCAGCCGCACCGGATCCTTGCGCTGCGTCGTGTCCAGGATCACGAGACGGCCGCCGTAAAGCAGCGCGCCCCAGATCTCCCAGACCGAGAAATCGAAGGCAGCGGAATGAAACAGCGTCCAGACATCGTCCGGGCCAAAGTCGAACCAATGGTTTGTGCGGTCAAACAAACGCAGCACGTTGCCATGCTCGATCATCACGCCCTTCGGTTTGCCCGTGGTGCCCGAGGTGTAGATCACGTAGGCGAGATCGCCGCGTCGGACATCGGGCAGCACGAGGGTCGGCTCGCGCTCGACCGCCGCAGCGATCGCCGCGCCGTCCCGATCGAGCACGACACGGTGCGCGACGCTTTCGACCGCCGCCTCCGAGATCGAGGTCGTGACGACGAAGCGTGCGCCGCTGTCCTCGCGGATCATTTCAATACGCTGCGCCGGCGAGCCCGGATCGATGGGTACGTAGGCGGCGCCGGCCTTGAGGATCGCGAGGATCGCGGTGATCAGATCAGGCGATGGCGTGACGCACAGCAACACCAGGTCGCCCGGCCGCACGCCGAGCGACACGAGATGCCGGGCCAGCGCGTCGCTGCCGCGGTCGAGGTCGCCGTAGGTCATGTGGCGGCCATCGAAGCTCAGCGCGCGTCGCGCGGGATCCCGGCGACTGAGCGCCGTGAAGCGCGCGCAAAGGCTCTTTGCATCCGCGGCAGGACCATGCGATGCCGGCTGCATCGGGCCGGCGCCGTGACGCCGATCATCGCGCGCCGTCAGCGCGCCGATCGTACGGTCAGGGTCCGTGAGCGCATCGTCGAGCACGGCGACGAATGCGTGTCGCAGCGCCTCCGCGTCGTCATGTTCGATCACCGCGGTCTTGTATTTCAGGTTGACGGTCCATCCATCGCCGGCCTCGACGACTTCACAGGTAACCGGATATTCGTCGCGCTGAAAAATATCAGCGCCGAAGGCAAGTTCGACCGAATCGCCGACCCGATCCGGCAGTGTGCCGATGTCGATCTCATCGCCGAATTTCTGGTAAGTGAACACGGTCTGGATCGACAGCGGCGCATCCGCATGGCGCGGCAGCGCCTGCAGCAGTCCGGCGAACGGATATCCGTGATCGAGCGCGCGGTAGACGTAACGCTGGCAGCCGTCGAGCCATTGCGAAAACGTCTGCGCCGGATTGAGATCACAGACCACGGGCACGAGATTCGTGAAATTGCCGATCGTCGACGCGAACTCTGCGCCTGGGGGGCGGCCGAGCGTCGGCAGACCGAGTGTGAAGCGCCGCGTACCGCGCCACGCCGACAGTGCGAGCGTAAAAGCCCCCATCAGCAGGGTGGATGGACTGAACGAACCGGTCTTGCGCAGCGTGCGCATCCGCATGGCGCGATCGCCGTCGATCGAAAAGGACAGCCGGCTGGTCGCGAATACCGATGCGTCATCGGCGGCGGGCGGGAGGTTGAGCGCCGCGTCGAGCGGCGGCAAGCCATCAGCGCACTGCGTGCGCCAGTAGGCCAGACTCTTCTGTCCCGCTGCCGAGTCGAGATGCGCGGCCTCGCGCTGCACGAAATCGAGGAAGCTCGCGCCGCCCAGCGCCTGCGGCAGCGTGCGCTGCTGCTTCAGCGCGCGGTAGTCCTGCCAGATCGTTGACAGCCAGCGGCTGACGGAGCTGCCATCGCAGATGATGTGATGCACCACGAGCAGCACGACCGTTTCACACGACGACGCTTCATAGATATGGATTCGGTAGAGCGGTCCGTCGTGGAGCACGAACGGCACGGCGGCGTCACGCTTCGCGTGCGCGCGGCAAGCGTCGAGCGACTCGCCGGTCGCGGATTCGTACCATGCCAGTTCCCGCATGGAATCGATGCGCTGTATCAGCGCGTCGCCCTCGGCGACGATGCGCGCGTTGAGCAGTTGGTGATGATTCAGGAACCGCTGACAGACGCGCCGGAACAGCCCCCTGTCGAACCCGGCGCCGACCGTGCAGGCAACGGCTACGTTATAGAGCGGGTCCATCGGGTACAACATTTGCCGCGACCAGATACCTCTCTGGTTACGCGACAGCGGCGCTTGGGCATCGGCCATGAAGTGCCGCTTCAGCCATGCATCAACCTCCTCCGTCGGCACGATCTCCCGCTTGCCATCCTCGACGTTCCCGGGTGCCGCCAGTCTCTTTGCGTCGCTCATTGAACCGCTCCCATCATGCCCTCGCCTCATGAAACTCCCCCTCCCGCGGTCGTTGCGCGCGTCCCGCACACCAACCCGCACGCTGCTTCGTTTCGCCCCGCCTCATTCGGCGACGACTCTCCCCCTGTCCCGCGTTCCGGCCGGATGCAATGAGCCGCGCAGTTGGGCGATCGACAGATCGCCGCCGAGGAACCGTTCGAGCAGCGCCGCCGAATCGCCCGTCACGGCGGCGGCGGGTGCGTCGCGCATCGTCGGCGCCCGTCCGCCACGGCCCAGCTCATCGAAGCGCCGGCCGAACGCGGCAATGAGATCCGCGACCGGAACATCAGGCGTTCGCAGCATCGCGTCGGCCAGCTCCACGATCAATTGCGGGAGCTTTTGCATCGTTTCCTGTTCAAACAGGGCGCGGCGGTACGCATGAAAGATGTAGAGACGTCCATCGATTCTCAGAAATTGGAAGAACAGCGACGCAAGCGCCTGATCGAGGAAATGGATGCTGCGCTGTTCGAGCACTGCGTTCATGTAGGTCGAAACGCCGTGTTCACCGGCGATGTTGACGTTGGCCGTATCCATGTCGGCGCTGTCGAGCACCACGTCGCCAACCATCGCGCCGTAACCGGTGTGGCCGTCCACCCCGGCGATCCGGAACAGATCGGCCATGGGCACACGTGTGTGCTGCAGCGCGGTCAATAGAACCCGGCGCACCGCGTACAGCGTGTCGATCACGCTGCGGCCCGGGTCGAGCTCGAACGGCACGAAGGCGACATTGGAGAAATCGCCGAGGCAGGCGGCCAGTGCCGCGCTATCGCGCTGGTTGTGGATCACCTGCAGCACCGGACGATCGTTGCCGAAACACTCACGCAGCACAATCGCCAGCACGGCCGCGAATAGCTGCGGATAGGAGATGCCGTGCACGCGGCTCAGGTCCTTGATCCGCTCACCAAGCTCCGCCGATACAGGCACGATCTGATTCGTGGCGAGCGCGCGCAACGACGGCGAGGACGTCACCTCCTTGCGGTATGGCAGACGCATCTCGACCTCGACGCCCGCGAGCGTATCGCGCCACCAGGCGCGATGCGCATCGGCGCTGGCGCCGCGCGCGTCGTGCTGGCGCAGTGCATAGAACCAGTACTGATCGGCCCACCGCCGGGTGTCGTCACGCGCGCCCGCCTCGCTCCCCAGGCTGCCGTACAACGCCATGAGCTGCGAGAAAAGCAGTCCCGGCGTGAACGCATCGGCATGCGCGTGATGAGCGACCATGCCGAGATGGAACGCGCCGTCCACCTCCGTGAGCCACATCCGGATTGCCGGACCGCCGTGCTCCTCGAGAAGGGGATGACTGCGGCGACTTTGGATGAATTGATGGAACGCCTCGCTGCTGTCGATCGAGATCGAGTCGAGCGAGACACAGACGAGTTCCGATACGCACTGCGCATGGCCGTCGCCGACCGTTATATAGCGCGTGCGCAGCAGGTCCTGCTCCTGAGCAAGCAAGGTCAATGCATGGCGTAGACGTTCGAGGTCGACTTCGTGGGCATACAGACGGAACACGTGGAACACGTTCCATGCGGTGCTACCCATCCGCTCCGTCCAATGCAGATCCCGCGCCTGTTCCTGCGACAACGGTGCCCAGAGCTGCCCCGGCTCGAGCATGCCGAGGCACGCGGCGAGTGTGTCCTGGTCGAGACGACGCAACCGCGCATCGATCCCAACCGACCGCGCGGCAAGCAGCACTGCTTTGTCCGTGTCGCGGAACACCGCGATGCCGGCATCGAGCAGCTCCGCGAGCATGCGATCGCGATGCGATCGCGATGCGGGCGTCGGCGCTTGCGGGCGCAGCGCGACCGTAGCAACTTCGGCCGTCGCGCGCAGGGCCGCGAGGCGATCGCCGAACCACGCATACTGCACCGGCGGCAAGGGTGACGTGTCCGGTCCCGGCGCCTCGCCGCACTGCCCATGCGCGAACGCGCCGAGGGCGTCGAGGTGCGCAAGCAATGCCGCCGGTGTGGACTGGTCGAGCAAATCGACGAGTGGAATTTCGATGCCGGTCTGTTCCTGGATCGTCGACAGCAGGCGGATGCTCATCAGCGAGTCGAAACCCATCGCACTCCAACTCGCCTCGGCCTGCGCCGCGTCCGGAACTTCGCCTGTGATCACCGCAATCTGCCGCAGTAGCCAGTGCCTTGGATCTTCCGTGACCGGCTGCGCGGCAACATCCTGCGCGACCGGCGACGCCTCGAGCCAGTGCCGGCTGCGTGCGAACGGATAGCCGGGCAGCGACAGCGGCACGCGATCGACCGAGGCGAAGCCGCCTCGCGCATCGAACGCGATGTCATGCACGTACCACTGCGCAGCCCGATCAAGCGGCAGCGCCGCGCGCGTTGCTCCGAATGCCGCGGCTTCACGTCGCAGGGCCTCGCGCGTGGGATCGTCATCCGTCGTCGCGCCGACCGTGTTCGTCAGCACCTCGGCATCCGCCTCGTTCGCGACAAAGCGCGCCAGCAAGCGCCCGGCATCGGCGCGATCACGGGCAAGCAACGCACAGCGATGACGGAAGTGAAGACGCCGCGAAAGCAAGTGCGCCGACAGCCGCGCCGGTGCCCAGGATTGATCGTCCATCGCCGCCACATAATCGAGCAGATCGCGGCCACGCTGTCGTAGTGCCTCGGGCGTCGCCGCGGAGAACGCAAGCAGCGTCGGCCCCGTGACGGATGTCGCGGCTGCGGCCGGCGGTGCCTCGGACACGACCAGATGCACGTTGATGCCGGTCGCGCTATACGAACTGACGCCCGCGCGGCGTGCGGCGCCCGTCCCGGACGGCCAGGGCCGAGCACGCGCCGGGATCTCGAACAGCCCATCGTCGCCGCCCGCAACGGCCGTCGCGGCATCGACGTTCGCGGTCGGCGGCAGCATCTCGCGATGTAGTGCGAGGATCACCTTCAGCAGATGCGCCATGCCTGATGCGGCAAACGAATGGCCGACCGTATTCTCGACGGTGCCGAGCGCAAGCGGATGCGCGCGGGGGCGCCCGCCGAACACCATGCGAAGTCCCTGCAACTCGACTTTGTCGCCAAGCGGTGCGCCGCTCGCGTTGGCTTCGAAGAAGTCGACCGTGTTGGGATCGATGCCGAAGCGGCGGTGGATCGAGGTCAGCAGCGCGGCTTGCGAGGCGGCGCTCGGCGCCGCGATGCCCTGGGTACGGCCATTGTGGTTGCTGCCCCACGCATCGAGTACGGCGTAGATACGGTCACCATCGCGCAGTGCCGCGTCGAGAGGCTTCAGCACCACCGCGCCGACCGCCTCGCCCGGCAGCATGCCGGTCGCGCCGGCATCGAGCGCGGCGCCACGCGCCGTCTTGCTGAGCAGACGGTAGTAGTGACCGGTTGCGATCAGATTGCGCGTCGAATACACCATCGCGCCCCCCGCGATCGCGACCTCGCACTGGCCAAGCCGCAGACTGTCGCATGCCTGCCCCACCGCCAACAGCGACGACGCGCAGCCGGCGTCAATCGTCATCGTGGGCCCATGCAGATTCAGCTGATAAGCGACCCGTCCCGGCACGGTCGACGTCGAAACCTGCGGCGCGATGCCGAGTACCGACTGCACATGCAGGTTGTAGTCGCCCCCGCTGCCGGCAAACACGCCCCAATTCTCGCCGGCGCCCCGATCGGGCACGAGGCCCGCATCCTCGACGGCATGCCAGGCCTCCTGCAAGAACATGCGTTCGGCCGGCTCCATCATCCGCGCCTCGTTCGGACTCAGATTGAAAAAGGCATGGTCGAACTCGTCGATGCGCTCGAACAGGCAGCCGTGGTCCGGTGCATCATCCTGGAGCCCGAAGCGTTCGGCCGGCACCGCGCGAATCAGGCTCTCGCCCGAGGCCAGCACATTCCAGAATGCGTCGACATGATCGGCACCCGGAAAGCGCGCCGAGATGCCGATCACGGCCACCCGAAATGCGCTCGACCTGGTGTCGCCCTGATCCTCAGGTTCCGGTTCCGGCTCCGCCCGCCGCATCGATGCCAGCATCGGCCCTATCACCGCTTCGTCGCCGAGGGTCCGATTGCAGAGATCGAAATGATCCTCGCCCCCGACCACCACGGTCCGGACCTGCGACATCCGCTCGACCCAGGCGTCGAGCATCGGCATCATCGAGCCGTGTACGCGCTGAAGGTTCTCGAGGTAGTTCGGGTTATAGACCTGATCCGACGTCGCTCGCGCGGTCATTGTGCGGAACATCAGGATCTCGACCTCGTCAGGTCGAACAAGCGGACGCCAACGATATTCGCGCATGCAGCGCAGGTTGTTGCGATGCGTGTCCGCCATCGAACGCAAGCGCGAGCGCAAAATTCCCGGCGTTTGCCGCACCCCGCGCCCGACGATCAGATCGACAAGCCGCGACTCAACTTGCGAATCGTCTCGGAGCGCGCTTTCGTCCAGCCCCAGTTCGATCGCCGTGATCACGAGGTCATCCCATTTGACGAGCCCGGCCTCTTTTCTCTGACGGAATGCGGGGTCGAGGTGCAGCATCGCGATCATCAGGAAATTCGCGTTCGCCAACCAGTTCTGCAACGCGTCGAGCGTGAAGATATCCGAGTCGCGCTCGCATGTGACAAGAGGTGCCTCGAGCATGAATACCGTCCGCACTTGTCGGCCGGCATCTTGCAGCGCGCGCGCGACCTCGTAGGCAACCACCCCGCCCATCGATGCGCCCATCACGTGATACGGCCCGACCGGATCGATCGCCTGGATGATCTCCGCGTGGTAGCGCGCCATCTCCTCCGCGTCGGCGCAGTGCGGCTGATTGGTCAGGAAGCCCCGCGCCTTGAGACCAATCACGCGGAAGCGGTCGCCGGCGGCCATGGCGAGCTTGCCGAACATGGCGACGTCGCCCGACGCCGGATGCAGGCAGAACACCAACGGACCATCGCCCTCGGTTTGGAGCGGCACGACCCCTTCGTAGGTACGACCGTGACGACGCAGGTTGTTCAGCAAAGCCTCATGCCCCAACGGCGCCGCGTCCGGTCCGCCGGCCGCTTCCCGACGCGTCTCGGCCGGTACCTCGCGCGAGGCAGGGGCTGCTGTCGCCGCCGTGTTTCGGACCTGCATTCGCGTGGCGACGTGACGCGCCATGGCGGCAAGCGTCGGATAATCGAACAGCACCGTCTCCTCGAGGTCGAGCGCGAGTCGTGCGGACAAATCCTCGACGAACCCGACCATCCGAATGGAGTCCACACCGAGTTCGAAGAACGTCACGTCATCATCAAGCACGGCGGGATCGGGATAGTCCAGGATCACCGCGACGACGGTCTTCAGCTGCCGCAGGATCACGCCTTCATCCGGCCCGCCAATCGCGACGCGCGTACGATCGTCCCGCGCGGTCGGCACCAGGGGGCTGGCGGCGGTGTCAAGCGCATCCGGCGCGTCCCGCGCCCCGCGCAAGCGCGCGAGATGCGCGCTGAATCGCGCGACGGTCGGAACATCGAACAGCGCGGTTTCATCGAGTGCGATCGACAATCGACTGGCCATGCCCCTCACGAACGACACCATCCGGATCGAATCGACACCTAGCTCGAAGAACGTCGCTTCATCGTCGATCTCCTCGGCCGGTTCAACATGCAGCAATGCGCGAATCGCATTCTTCACTTCGGCGAGGATCGCACTCGGCGCCGCCTGGATCTGCGCGCGGGAGGGCACGGCCGACAGCGGAACCGAAGCCGTGGCGACGGCGGGCGGCAGCGCCGGCAAGACGCGCCGGGCAGGCACGAGGCCGCCCGCGCGGCGCGCGTGCGACGGCTCGCGCCAATACTCACGCGTGTCGAACGGGTAGCCGGGCAACGCGCGCGGCGCGACATGCGCACTCGCCCATGCATCGCCGTAAGCTGCCGGCCAGTCGACATCGTGCCCCGCCAGCCACACCCTCAGCGCCGCTTCGAGCCGGACGCGCAGCGGCACCGTCGCGACGGTGTCCCGAGATGCGTCCGCCTCGCCCGCCGGCTCGCCCGAGGTCATCGCGCGCAGCCGGCTCATCAACGCCCGGCGACTCTCGACAACGCAGCCCGTGCGCACCTTCATTGCCTCACGGCCCATGTGCAGCGTTCGAGCCACGTCCTCGATCCGCAGATCGGGATAGGCCGCGAGCTGGTCGTGCAGTTCCGCTGCAACGCGGCGCAAGGCCTCGCTGGAGCGCGCGGACAAGGCAATCGCCACGGCATCCGCACGTTCGACCGGCGCGTCGCCGGTTACGGGCGCAGGCTCGACCACCATGGCCGCGTAGGTCCCGCCAGCACCGGCGGACGTGATCAGGCAGGCGGACGGGCCGCTCTCCGGCCACGGCTCATAGCGCGTGACGAGCCGCAATCCGCTGTCGGCAAGCAAATCGTGGTCCAGCCGCGACGAGTCGGCAAGCGTCGGCGCAAGCGCCCGATGCCGCAACTGCGCGATGACCTTGCTCAGCTGCACGATGCCGGCCGCCGCCTCCGGATGACCGATGTTCGGCTTGACCGAACCGATCGGGCACGGTTGCGTACGCGAATGAAACACCTTTTTCAGCGCGCCCCATTCGACCGCATCGCCCAGGCTCGATCCATTCGCAGCCGACTCGATGTAGGCAATCTCCTCGATGTGCCTGCCGGCGCGTTCGATGACGCGGCCGATCAGGGTTTCCTGCTGCGTGACGCTCGGCGCGGTATAGCCATGCGTGCGCCCGCTGTGACTGATGCCTGTCGCAGTGATGACCCCGTCGATCCGGTCGCCGTCCGCGAGCGCCCTATCCAGACGCTTGAGCACGACGGCGCCGACCGCCTCGCCCGGAATGAATCCGTTCCCGCCGAGTGAGAAGCAGTTCACACGCGCTTCGTCGCTGAGCATGCCGAGACGATCCAGTGCGAGATAATCGTTCGGATGAAGGTACAGGTTCACGCCGGCCGCGATCGCGAGTTCGACCTCGCCTTGCCGTAGATACTGGCAAGCATGATGGATCGCCGTCAGCGAGGAGGTGCACATCGTATCGAAGGCGATGCTCGGCCCGTGCAAGTCGAGGAAATACGACACGCGATTCGCCATGTTCGCGAACGAGGTCGATGTGACGGGTTCGCGCGCGCCTGCGTCCATGTCGTCCGCACGCGGAACCGTTCCCGACGAAGACTGATTGAAGCCGCTCTTGGTCGCGCCGACGCAGACTGCGACATTGCGGCCATGCTGCGACGCGATACGTTCGCGCGTGTAGCCGCTGCTTTCAAGCGCGGTCCAGCACGACATCAGCACCAAACGCTCCTGCGGATCGATCGAGTAAGCGTCGATCGGCGCGATCTGAAAGAACGTCGGATCGAACTGAGCGAAGTCGTCGAGGAACGCCCCTTTCCGGTTACGCAGCGTCGGGTGGAGATCGCGCTCCGCATCCGCGCCCGGGCCGTGCCAGCGGTGAACCGGCAGTTCACCGATCTCGCTCGACTCGGTCTTCAGGCGCTGCCAGAACGCGTCGAAGGATGGTGCATTGGGATAACGTCCGTCGATGCCAATGATCGCAATGGGATCGTCGACGCCTCTCGCTCCGCTCGCGCCGGATTTCAGGGGGCGACGGGTCGGCTCGCCGCCGGCAGGGCTCGTCGCGATAGCCGGCGCGGGCTGCTCCACCGTCGCGCGCGCTGCCGCGAAGCGCTCGGCCGGTATCCCCTGATAGCGGATCTGCTCGGCCAGGTATGCGGCAAGCGCCGCCAGCGTTGGATACTCGTAGAACAGCGTCCTCGGCAGTTGACGGAAGTTGACGGCCAGTACCTTGTTCAGCTTCGCGAGCAGGATCGAGTCGAGACCGAGGTCCGCGAGTGGACGATGTTCATCGATCGTCACGGGATCGAGCTTCGTCGCATCAGCGAGCATGCGCTTCAGATACGGATACAGGTCGGCGGCGTTCGGCGCGCTCGTCGCTGATTCCGCCTCGAGCGGCGCCGCCGTACCGGCGGCATCGTCGGGTTGGCGACGATCGGAGGCGGCCAGCGTGTGTGCAACCGCATCGGCTGCCCCGGTTCCGACGAATACCTGTTGGATATCGGAGGCCAGCGCGCGGTCGAGCGCGCGCATCCCGGCTTCGCCGGTGATCGCGTCGAGCCTGTGCTGTTCGCGCAGCAGCGTCGCCAGTTCGGCATCGAGCATCATTCCGCCGCCGCGCCAAAGCGGCCAGTTGATCGAGACGCTGCGCCCGGTCCGTTCGCCCGCGCGCTGGCGAGCCGCACGACGATGCGCGAACGCATCCATGAAAGCATTGGCGGCCGCATAGTCGGCCTGACCTGCATTGCCAAGCACACCGGAGATCGACGAGAACAGTGCGAAGAACGCCAACGGCTGGTCGAGGGTCGCCCGATCCAAATTCAACACGCCGCCCACCTTCGGCGCCAGCACGGCCTGGAAGTCATCCTCGGACTTGTGGATGAGGAAGCCGTCGCGGATTACGCCCGCGCAATGCAGCACGCCCCGGATCGGACCGTGCGTCGCAACGACCTCTGCAACGCACGCATCGAGTGCTTGTCCGTCGCATACGTCGACGCTGCGGTAGGCGATCCGCCGCCCGGCGGCGCGCAATGCGTCGAAGCGCGGCCCCTGCGCCGAGCGCATCAGCTCGGCCTCGTCGCGACGCGCCAGCAGGACGATCGTCGTGTCGCGATCCCGCTCGCAGAGCCATTCGGCGCATTGCAGCGCAAGCGCGCCCGATCCGCCGGTGATCAGATAGGCGCCTGCGCCATCGGCCACCCCCGCCAAGCCCTCGAAGAACGGCCGAGCCGGCGGGGCCAGCGGATACCAGGTCCGCACGTGACGCTCGGGGCGATAGCTGATCGATACATCGTGGCCGATCCGCATTTCGTCACGCAGTCGAGCGAACCATGCCGTCGCATCAGGTGCCTCATCGAATGCGACAAGTTGCGCGGACAGCAGCGGATTTTCCTGCATGGCCGACTTCAGAAGCGCTGCGAGCCCCGTCCATGCCTCATCTCCCGCCCCGACAACCGTAACCTGCAGATGCAGTCTCTCGCGCAACCCCTCCCGCAGCCACTCGCGCAACCAACCCATCAGCGCGGTCGCTTGCCCGGCGTAGTCCGTCTCCGACGGTCGCGCCGTCTGCGGCACGAAATGCACCCTCGTGTCGTGCGTTCGGCTCGCGGTCCGCAACGCGTCCTGCGCATCGGCTTCAATGCCGCAAAACACGATGTGATGCGCGACGAGGTCCGACATCGAAACGCTCGCAGTCGGCAGATCCGCCCGAGTCCACGTCGGCGCGAACAGCGCCGGGTCGGCGGCGGATGCGGATGCGGATGAGGATGCGGACGATTCGGCGCCAAACTTGACGGCCGCGTGCGTGTGCTCCAGCCAGTGCGGGCTGCCATCGAATGGATAGGTCGGCAGACTGACGCGCACCGGCTTGCGCGTCTCATGGAGGGCATCCCAGGGAATACTGAGCCCGTTCAGCCATAGCTGAGCGATCTGATGATGCGCTTGTTCACGGCCCCACTTGTACAACAGCGCACGCATGTCCACTTGCTCATTGAGAAGCTCGCCAAGCCGGTTACGCACGGTCGTGCTGCCGCACATCCAACGCGCGTCGCTGGTGACGCCCCCCTGGAAACGCTCGAGCGCATCGAGCAGCGCGTCGCGGCTGTCAACCACGAACACGACGCGATGGTCGAGATGATGGCGGCCGACTTGCAGGGTATATGCGACCGCATCGAGATCGATCGTAGCCGGATCATCGCGCATCAAGCGATCGCGCAAGCGGCGCGCGAGGCGCGGCAAGAGGGCCGGCCGATGGGCGGACAATGGTATGAGATGGCGTCCCGCGCGACCTTCTCCGGCGCTTGCCGGCCAAGCCTGCAACACCACATGCGCATTCGACCCACCCGCACCGAAGTTGCTGATGCAAGCCGACACCGATTCGCCGTCTGACAATACGGGCCAGTCGGCAAGCGTGCGCTGCACCTCGAAGCCGGCCGCGGAAAAATCGATCGCCGTGTTGTCTTGCGCCGAAGTCAGCGTCGGCACCCACTGACGATGACGGAATTGGAGCAGGACTTTGCTCAGGCTCGCGAGAAACGCATTCGACTCGCCATGGCCGACATTCGCCTTTACGGAGCCGATGCGCCGGGAGCCCGTTGCGCCCAGTTCGCGAAACGCGCGGCCAAGCGCGCCGACCTCGATCGGATCGCCAAGCGCGGTGCCGGTACCATGCGCCTCGACATAGGCAATCTGCTGGACCGGCACGCGCGACGCGCGCAGCGCGCCCGCGATCAGGCTCGCCTGCGCATTCGGATTCGGCACCGTGAAGCCATTGGTCTTGCCGCCGCTGTTGACTGACGATGCCTTCACGACGGCGTGGATGTTATCGCCGTCAACACGTGCGCGAGACAAGCGCTTGAGCAGCACTGCGCCAATCCCCTCCCCGAGTAGCGTGCCGTCCGCGTCATGCCCGAACGGCGTGCAACTGCCGCTGCCGGACAGCATGCCCGTCTGGGTGTACTGGACCAGCCGGCTCGGGTGCAGGATCAGGTTGACGCCGCCGACAATCGCGGATTCACAGTCGCCGTCTCGAATCGCCTGGCAGGCGAGATGAAATGCGGTGCCCGATGACGCGCAGGCCGCATCGATCGACATGCTTGGCCCATTGAGATCGAAGTGATACGAGACGCGGTTCGCGATCTGGTAATAATCCGTATGGCGATATTGCTCGGGGTACTGCAACGCATGCAGATTCGCGTACATCGCGTAGTCACTCGACAACACGCCGACGAAGACGCCGGTCGCGCGATCGAGCATCTGGCGGGTATAGCCGGCGTCCTCGAGCAATCCCCAGACGACCTGCAGAAACAAGCGCTGCTGCGGGTCCATCAGCTCGGCTTCCTTCGGCGTGATGCCGAACAGTTCAGCCTCGAAGCATTCGATGCTGTCGAGGTAGCCGGCGCGGTCCATGTAGCCGTGCAACGTCGACGCGACGCCAGGCAGCGCACGATCGATCAAATGCCGCCTTGCAAGGGGCATCGGCACGATATGGCTCTCGCCCGCCCGCAGCAATTGCCAGAATGCCTCCATGTCGTCAGCACCCGGATAAACACCGTGCAGCCCGACTATCGCGATGTCGTCGTGATGCTCGTCCGCCTCGTCCGATCGGATGTTCGATTCCGCCGATCCCACGGTTGCCTTCTTCGGTTCGGGCATGACGCCCGGAGCCCTCGCGTCGTATTCGGCAATCAGGCCGCGCACCACATCGCGCAGCGTGCGGTGCGCAAACAGAAACGTCGGCCCAAGCCTGGGAACGAGACGGGTCAGTTCGACGGTCAGATTTACGACATCGATCGATTCAAGGCCGTATCGCTCCAATTCCTCATATTCGGACAAAGTGTCAGGATCGATCGACAGCACGCGCGCGTAGCACAGCTTGACCTCACGCAACAACGCCGCCTCGTGCTCAGCCCCACTCGCGGCGGCAACCAACTCGGTTTCGCCGCACGCCAAGGTATCCGGCAAAAGGGCGGCGCCGGACGCGGGCTCCTCGTCGCCCGATGCGCCGATTGCGTCGAACGCTCGATTCGACCGTTCCGCAATCCCCACATAGTCGGTGCCTTGGATGGGCGGACTCGCGCCGACGACGAACGGCGGCGCCGAGGAAGCACCATCGGGTTCCGCCCGAGGCCCGTGCTCGAGCCAAGCCTGCCGATCGAGCGTTTCGCGCAGCGCGCCGAGTTCGAATACATAGCGCCCCGTCTCGCCGCGCGCCTCGTCGTCAACCATGATCTCCGACGGTGCGAGTTTGTCCAGAAATTGCTGGAACGGCATATTCTTGCGGGTCGACACGAAGGCAACGTGGATATGCTCGACGCCATGCTGCCCCGCGACCGTGGCAAGATATCGCGCCACGCGATCCTCGACCGTGCGACCGAGCACGCGGCAACTGAGCAGAAAAGCATCGACGTAGAGGCACGATAATTCGATCCGGTACGCGACGAAGCCGGCGGTCCCGTAGTCACCAAACCGGTCGATGACGTCGATCGTGACCAGGCGCCACGTGTCATCGTTCATCATCGCGATGATTTCCGCCTTGTCGCGCCGGATCGTCGTGTTGTTGAACTGATTCGTGCGCATGGTCATCTGCGACGCGCGATCGACGCCGCCAGCCGTAAGCGGCTCGATCGCGACGTTGAGATTCAACCCGTCGATGAAGACGCGAAACGACTCTGTCGATTGCCGGAACCGTTCCCGCTCGGACTGCTCACGATACATCCGCGCACGTGCGCTATCCTCGCGCGTGTGCGTCAGTTGGTCGAAAACCCAGAGCCGTTCAGCCCATTCCGATGGAGCAATCCCGCTTTGCGTCGTGCAGACGGTCAACACCTCGGGCGCACCGGCTCGAACCTCCGCGCATTCAAGTGGATTGTCGTCGAAGAACACGAAGCTGTTCATGCCAAGTCCGAGTTCATCGGACAGCATGCGTAGATTGTCCGATTTCGGCAGCCAGTTGATCTTCGCGGCAGTGATGTCCTCGCGGGTGAGGATCATGTCTGGATGCTGGTCGAATACCTTCCAGACATCTTCCTCCCGATTCTTGCTGCAAAGACACAGGATGAAACCTCGCGCGAGCAGCGCTTTCATCGACTTTTGAAACGCGCGCATCTCGTCGTCGATCAAGAGCTTGACGACATCGCTTTCCTCGCCACAGACGCCGTGCCACAGCGTGTTGTCACAATCGAGCACCACTACCTTCGCGGGCAGCTGGCGCCGGGCGTTCAGCATCCGGATCGCCAGTAACGCGAGGAAGCCGAAATAGTCCTGCACGTAGGGGATGTGTGCGATACGGTTGCGTGACGCATCGTCGATGCGCGTCGCGTCGATCCGGTGCAGCGCATGATGATCGCATGCGAACACGGTGGTGAGTCCCGGCAGCTCGACGGGCAGTGAGCGCAACCTCGCATGCACCGTAGCGAGTAGCTCGGCGCCTGCCACATCGGCCGGATCGAGGCGCGGATCCGGGCAAACAATCAGCAATTCCCAGGCGCGGCTACGTTCCGCGAAGCCATGCAGCGCGGCGACAAAATCGTCCACGACGCGCCGTATGAAATCCCCCTCTTCCGATAAACGCAGCCCTTGATCTTGCCAGCAGGCCTCTCGATCATGCAGCCAGTCCGAGACGCGCAAATACAGCAGATTCACCGTGCCTTCAGCGATATTCAGCACACTGTCCGGGCTGAGCAAGTCCTGCATCATCCGGTTGTAGCCGGTCTGCCGCGCCGCCTGCTCACCTGGCAGACACGTGAGCCAGCCATCGAACTCCCCGAGCATCGCATCGAGCGCGAAGCTGGCGGTCACCATGAGCGTCTCCGGCGCGCGCGGTGTCGCATCGTCCGTGAAACTCGCCAGCAGGTGATGACGATCGCTTCCCACCGGCAGTGCATTGACGATCCGCATTGCGATCTCGTTAGGCGGGTGCGCATTGATGATGCGTGTCGGCGTGTTGCTCATCTCCGTCAGCAAATTCGGCGGCCGCGCAATCAGTGTGCGAATCGACGGTTGCGTGTCGGCGAGGTGTCGTACGCATGCCTCTGTTTGCCGCTTCAGATCGACGTAGTGGGCGTAGCCGGCCGGTACGCTGTCGACCATCTCCGACGATATCGCAACACAAACACCTTGACTCGCCGCCAACAGATCGGAGAAAACCGCGAGCGGAACGTTGACGAGTTGCAGGTTGCGCGAAAGATAGTGTTCGCGGCGCACCGCGAACGACGGCGCATCGTCCTCCATCCGCAGCGGCGGCTCGCAGGCATTGCAGATCAGTATGTCGAGGCGGCCGTGTCGAGCAAGCAGTTCCATTCGCACGACGTCGAGCCAAGCGCGATCGCCGACATCACCCTTGATCAACGTGACCGAAAGACCATGCGATTCAAGATCGTCGACGACGGCACGCGCATGCGCGGCACTGCCAAGATAATTCAGATAGACGTGGCATCCGAGCACCGCGAGACATCGCACGAGCGCCGCCCCGAGACCACGCGAGCCGCCTGTCACGAATGCGACCTTGCCCGCCAGCCGTATCGCGTCCGAATCGGACCGCGCCGTGAGATAGCCCTGTACCGGCAGGTCCACGATCGTCTTCCTGACGAAGGACCGCAATTCGCCCTGTGCGATCGTCGTGTGTGCGTCGCCGACCACAAGCCGTGTCTCGAGCAAACCGTAGTCGCGATGGAACGACTGAGTCGCATGCAGATAGTTCAGCGCCCCATCTGACTCTCGATGTTCGAATGTCAGCGTCAGCGCCGAGAACAGCGCTCGACGGCCGGGCAGTTTCATCCCCGTCAGGAAACTGCATAACGCGATCGTGTCCAGCACGGTCTCGCCGAACATGCGAAGCGCACGGGGATAGCATGTTCCGAGGCCGGTCGGCGGATATTCGCCGGACAGTTCGATGCCCGCTTCCAGTGCGCCGTCGTCGTGGTCAACGATATTTTCAACGCTGCTGGCAAGCGCGGGTTCCGTGTGAGACGCTGGCTCCTCACCATCGATTGGCGCCCATGTAACTCCGATCTGCGTCAGCAGCGTTGTACCGTCGCGCAAGGTCACAGTGCGGCAGTTGTCACCCTGCACCTCGACTTGGCACGTATAGGTCCGGTCGACAAACATCGGATTCTTGAAACTGGCCGACAGGCTGGTGACGCGAACCCTTTCCGCGAGCCCGATCCGATCAAGCGCGGCCAGCACCCCAATCGCTCCATGGACGATGCATCCTCCAAACGTCGATCTCCGTGCGTAATCCGGATCGATGTGCAGAGGATTGCAATCCCGGCTGAGTCGAGCGAAAGCTTCGACGTCCATTTGCGTAAACCGCACATCAAGATGAATCGGATCGGCATTTCTCATGGCAATGGCTCGCACGTGATTCGATACTCGTTGCCGAGCGCACCTGGAAAAGTGCGGGACCGGCGAACATACTCGCCCAAGCTGGGCGAACGATGGTCCGGCAGCGGCGTTGTCAGGCCGCTGTTCGAGCAGGGGATGCACGGTCGAACCAGGTGATGCGAGAGGACAATCTGGCGCGGAGCAGCCCGCGAGCAAACCGGCCCGATGCCTCAATGCATGGACAAACGGAACGTCGGCACGCGACCACGACCACGACCACGACCAAAGCAAGCATCGTTTTGGCGCAGGGCGCAGCGAGTGTGATGGAAGGCAAATCGGCGCCATTCGCTGCGGATATGCCCGACCGGGACATTGACGAGGCAACCCGTATACCTCGCTCCTATGCGCGCGTGATGACAAGACCTGTGCGATCGACCTGTCAATTCACCTAGGCCGCCAACCGACTGATTGATGGCCCGCACCGACTCTCGTGGCTAAAATTGCAATCACAAAGGCACCTTTGGCTTCAATTTCACCTCATTCAAAAATGCGGTTCCACATCGACAGGTTAAACGCTCTCTCAAACCATGTCTGCACCGAATTCCAGGGACAACACCCCGCACAGCGGTCGAAATGGCACGATTCGATGACGCATTTCGATTAGCAAAACTAAATATTTTCCTCACTTTGTCATGAGGAAGTGGAACTCGGCTGATACTCCCTCAACCCCGAAGCAACCTTAATCTTGGAAAGCTCGCTTTCGTCGCGTTCCCCAGGCGCGAGCAGACCGCATATTGCGGTCGCACGCTCGCGTCAGCACGTTCCTTCCGCCGAACGCTATGCCGCGCAGCCCGGCGATTCGGGCAGGGGAATGGATAGCGCCGTCGCTGCGCTTACGCGGTACGCATGCGCATGACAGATACGGGCGTCGGGCGCATCCAATGCACGGGATCAAGCGTCGGGTGTCGAGAAAATGGCGTGCATACGGCGAACGTTTCCGATCGGCTAGCCTCCTCAAGCAAGGTTCGGCAACCAGTCGACAATGTGCCCGATGGACTGATGTCAAGATAGACGCAGGCGCTGCGCCGCTCCATGTATTCGATGGTTCGTTTGAAATCGATCACGTCCCGCAGCACCGTGTCGAAATGCTCCGCGTCGTACCGCTCGACCGGCCTGCCCGTGCGACACGACCAGGCCGGCAGCACCGGCCGGCTCGATGCCACGGACTGAAAACACAACCGGAGCGGCGCACGTGCCGGATCAATCGCCGAGGAGTGGAAACCGTACTCCACCGGCAACCTCATTGTCGTCTCGCCCAGCACGCTCAGATGCGCCTCGGCCATGTCGATCCCGGCTCGCGTCCCTGCCATGACGAAGTGCTGTGCGGACGGAATCGAGGCGATCTCGCCAGCCTCACGCAGCCGGGCGTCGCGCTCAAACAGGTCCGGAGTCGCGAGCACCGCCAGCATACCGCCCGGGGCACAATGGCGCGCCATCACGCGCGCGCTGTCCGCCAGCAAAGCAATGCAGTCACGTGGACTCAGCGCACCAGACACGGACGCGCACACCAATTCACCGAGGCTCGCGCCGAGCAGGTGGTCGGGATAGACGCCATGCGAGATCAACGCTTGCGTCATCGCATACTCGAAGCAAAACACGGCCTGATTCGAGTACAGCGTCATGTCGAACGGCGATGAGACGTCGCGACCCGCGTCGAATACGTAGTCGATCAGCGACGTACCAATCTCGACCGTGACCATGCGGTCGAGTGACATGAGGCTATCGCGGAACACGCGGTCGTGCTCGAAAAGAGACTTGCCCATCTGGAAATACTGCACCCCCTGCCCGGGATACATGAACACGATCTCGCGATCATCCATTCGCTTACGTAAGGTCATGATATTTGCTTGGTGCCGTCCGCCGGCCCAGCCGCTGACGAGCACGATCAATAGAAGTGTTGGTCGCCGCTCTCGCACCGCCCTTCAGGTACGTAAGGTTTGATCCCCAACGGCGTGGATTCGGGAACGCGCCTTGTGATGCCACTCGGAACGGCACGCAAACCCTCAATGCTCACCGGTCCAAGTGCGCCCTCTCGCCCATGGCGCCAATTCCGCGCATCGCCCAGCCTCGCATCAAGTCATCGCACCGGAAATGACCGTGCCGCGAGAAAGTCCGACTGAAGCGACGACCCTCTCCGCGCAAAATCAATGCCTTAGCCAACGGCGCAAGCATGTCCGGCACGCCACCACAAACCAGCCGGTGCTCAACGGCACGGCTACTCAAGGCCCTGTCAGGATTCGCTTAGCGCCCACTTGACGAGGCCATGGCGCCCCTTGAAACCGAGCTTTGTTGCCGCACGCTTGATGTACGTTTCGATCGTGCTGCTTTTCACACCAAGTTCATCAGCCAATTCGCGAAATGTGCTGCCGCTCAGCAATCCAGCGCACACTTCAATCTCACGATCGGACAGCGTAATCGCCGCGCTCCTGAGCCTGGATTCAAATTTTCGACGCACCGTCAAATGACCAATCGAACTCTCCGCGTCGCCCGACACCTGCATTGGGCGGCGCGCTAATTCGCACAGCCTGTGCGATGCATGTATCTCGACGATCGGCATCAGTGCTTCCGCATAGCTCTTCAGAAGCGACATTTCCTGAATTGTATAATCAGGCGTTCCACAGGTTCGATACAGCGAAATCAAGTATCGACGGTTCAATTTGCGCGATACGAGATGCACCTGGAAGCCTCCATCAGAGCCGCAGGAACGCAGCCTCTGCCACTCCGTTTGAGGTGTTGCCGATGTGCCAAAGTGGATCAGATGTAGTTCTCGGGCGATCAACACCCTTTCCATCAACCGGCTGTCTACAGCATCAAATACGGACTTCTGCAGCAGACCCACGTCGATATCACTTCGTCCATCGGCGGAAAATTCCCCCAACGGATGCATGCCGACGATCTCTTCCTCTCTTTCGTTTATGAACCACACGGCGATCTTGGTGGATCCCACGTTTACGGAGGTAACGAACAGCGAATGCAGGGCTTCAGCAAAGCGCTCAGTGCCGATGTTTGATATTACTCTTCCAAGTTTTGTAAATACGCTAACCATCCAAATTTCCTCGAATTTTGCATGACTAAATATATCAATCAACCTATTTAATTGATGAATTTTTAACATGCTCCTGTCAGAATTTAGGACCGGTCAAATGTGAAGGAATGATGACCGCCGGAAAGAACCTGACCGCCGAAAAACCAGGCATCAGCCATCGTCACAGCAACGTCTACGCACGCGCCGCGGCGCCTGTGCCGATGAGTAACGGCTCGTCCGCGGCGAACGCAGCGGAGCGTCGCCGGTCGAGCGGGCAATCGCCCTACATCTGAGGAAGAACCTAGCGGGTCGATGGCGTTGCCGGGTTGGTTCGTGGCCACGGCGGAAGGTGTCCGCAAGTCTCGTCCGGGAAGACGATCTCGACTGCAGCTCAGGCATCCCGAGCTGAATCGTCGACGTTGATACACATCGCTCAGCAGGTCGAGGCGACTCGCTGTGGACCGACATGCTGCATTACGATCTTGAGCGGCGCGCTCGCGCGCAAGGACGTCACGCTCAAGCGCAGTTGGGTCTCTCTTTGAAAATGCACTGCGCGAATGAATCCACCATAGTGCAGGCCCTGTCCGACAAGCACCGGAAAGCCTCCAGCACGGTCGCAAGGCGCTCACCATTTCAGCACGGAACCGGCCATTGCGGTTCGCTGCCAGTTCCGAGAAGCTCGTCACCACAAGGCCAGCCTCATGAGATCGAACCGGAAACGTCTTGTCGGCGCTGTGTGTCCGGGGCACTCGATTTCGGCACGAACGAATGGATCTATAACTGCGCATGCTGGCGCCAGCATGCGTGTGGATGTAGCCCGATTCATCGCCAACCTTCCCGCCCCGGTCGATCGAGAACCACCTCGGCGCGCGATGTCAGGCACGCCGCAATGGACAACGCCTCGCGACGCAAAGACGTCCGATGACGCTCGAATGGGCCGCCGACAGACGTCTGCCGCGACGCGGCAATTGATGGGAAATGCATTGCACGATCTCCATATTTCGACAACTGTTCCGGTCGACGGACGAACGCGTCATAGCGGGTCAGCCATCGGCAACGGCAGGACGAGAGGTCCGCCGCCCATCACTTCGAGTTGAGGCTGACTACCGGGCAACACCTCCGTGACGTGTCTGGATGCAAGGCCGATGGCAACCACGCGATGCGGATCGACATGGTTTTCGTACGAACCGTTAGCGCAAGGAATTCGTAAGTGTCCTAATGTACATTGAAACTTAGTCAAATCTTCAGATTTCTCATGAAAATTTTCGAAATATACATTCACAAAACACGATAAAAACCGATACAGATCGATGCATTGTTTCTATTTTATAAATTTTCCTCTGCGAATCGTTGTCGTTTCGATGCGTGCCGACCTGCCTCGGGTTTTGTGGACGCGCCAGCCCTTGAGAGTAATTCGTCAGGATTTCCCGACCCCGAACGGTGGCTAAGGTCGGCCCATTGTCTAGTACATTGAGCCCAGTTGAGAGTGGGACCCGCGACCCAGCGAGCACCCCGAAGCAGCTTCTCTGTCATAAGGCTCCCTCACCAAAATGGAGCCATGAACAAGAAGCCAGGCACCGAGCACGCACAGTGCGCCTGGTATGCTGGCAACCTCAGTGAGAACTATTGACGCATGGCGAACCGCCCTCAGAGCTAGAGCTGCCTCCGCCCCACACCTACATGCGCACCGAGTTCACGGCGCGGCGCGCTCGCGTGAAAGGCCTGCCGATCGCGACGATCGTGCAGCTCTATTTGGCCCCCCACAAGCACGAGATCCTCGACGTCGAGCGCCTGCCGCGCAGCATGCGCGATGACTGCGTCTCGATCGAGCTGCGCAAAGGCTCGCCCATCCTGCATCGATTCAGAAACGAGGCGAGCCAAGACTGACCGCAGTGCCGCGCAGCTGATCGAGGCGGCTTTGTCACGTTGGCGCCCAGGAGCATGAAGGTATGGTCCGCTCCTTGTAACAGGTAATACGTCGTGACCGGTATCAGGCATTGCGGCGGCAGTCGCTCTCCTGATTATTTTAGGAAGGCAGTTCGTTACTGAACATCTATCAGAGATCCGAGCCTGGCCGCCCCCGCGCGGCGTCCCCACTACGCAAACGGCCCGATGACGTGATTCAGTGCATGTTGAGCCTCTACATCGGCGCTTGATTACAACATCGAACAACGTGTTCGAAAAATTCTTAGCCGGCAAGTGCTATGGATCGGCCAGGGCCGCTCACGCGAAACCGCCCGAGCCTTCTTCGAGCAACTTCCCGAATCCGCGCTGCGTTCCCCGGTAATCCACGATGAACCAAATTTAAACCACTGACTCTTCCCACCCTATACAAGCTCGAAGCCCGATCCATCAGTCCGCCCCGTTGCGACTGCCGCGAAGGATCAGCAATCGGCTGTTCGCGCGAAACGCAATCGGTTCGTCAATCTCAGGAACCCAGCAACACAGCATGAACGGTAGCCATGCCGTCTGACCTGTCTTCGCGTCAACGGCCACCGTCGTGACGCACGAAGCGCCACAACCCCGGCTACTCAAAATGTAGTGCCCGGCAAAATTCCGGCTTACCGCGAGTGACGTCCCGCAGGCGAGTCGCAAATTCTCGGTCCGCCATCGGCGGCCTTGCGCCGATGGCCAGACTTCCTGCTTCGAGAATCAATCTATTGACGCTTCACAGCCAATCGGCGCAGGCACCGCAATCATTGTGCTCTGGCAAGCCCCAGATAGGTTACCCGCGCCGGATCGCGTGCATCGATGACGACCCTCACCCGCTCCCCCGCGCGCGGCATGTTGCCGAGATCGACGTACTGCCGGATCGTCACGTCCCGGGACACGCCGTGATCGCTGATGCGCAGCACCATCCGCATCTGCGGCACCTGATTGAGCGTCACCCCCGTCTGCCCGATCTCGACAACCTCGGCGACGGCCTTGACGCCATCCGTGACGATCGCGTCGCCCCGCGCGGCCGAGATGATCCGGGGCAATACGACGCCCAACGAGAAGATCAGCGAAGTCAGCGCAATCGCGACGATCGTGCTCATGATCGACATCATCGAAAATGCCATCATGCGTGCTCCCCCTTTCAACTGTCCGGCGCGTCCGAAGGGCTCGGGAGTTCGCCGGGCGCCACCCCGGCCCGCCTCATTGCGACTTCGCGCCCCGGGACTCCTGGAACACGCCGCTCGGTTGCACGCCCGAGGCTTCCTTGCTCGCGGCGGTGTCGGGCGTGCGCGCCGACTGGATCACCTTGTGCGCACGCGTCGTCGCCGATTGCATCGCATCGTTCGTCGCCGACTGCACGCCCTGGCTCACCTGCCGCTGCGTCGTGCTCGTCACCTGATCCTTGACCGACTGCAACAGCTGGTCGAACTGGGCATAGGCGCTCACCGAGAATACACCTGCAAGGAGTCCGAATAAAACTTTCTTCATGATCCTGTTTTCCTATCGAATGGTCGGGCGCGCCGGCTGCCGCCGGCCGCGCCCCGAAAGCCCCGAACCCCGCCGCAAACACGGCGACGTCCGAGGACGGTGCACCGCTCCCGTCCGGGCGGCCTACTTGCCGGTCTTGAACGGCGCGAAGAAGTTGGACGGCATTTCCTGCGGGAAGCCGACCGAGTTGGTGGGCCGCAGGTCGTTCATGTTGGCGTTGAAGTCGTAGGTCTTCTCACGCTGCTGCGCATCCTGGTGCGCGGCGACCTGCTTGTCGACCGACGACTTGATGTTCGACATGTGCTCCAGCATCTTGCCGCCCACCTGCTGCACGTTGCCGATCAGGTTGCTCGCGTTCTGGGACGACGCCACCGACATGTCGGGGATCGAGTCCATGAACGGCTTCGCCATCGAACCGCTGGCGTTCTGTCCGTACTCATGCGCGTTGCTGCACGCGGACAGGATTTCCTTCGGGTCTATCATCTGCTGCTCCTTTCCAAGTTCGCGCCGGCTGGCGCATTCCGATACAAGAGGCGTGTCACGACGGGCACCTGAACCCCTGCAGGATCCCCGACCAGATCGGCGACGGCGTCGTCAGCGCCTGCCACTCCAGCCGGACGGTCCCGATGTCCGTCTGATACAGCCGTTCGCGACGGTCGGCCGTCCCGCCCGCCGCCTGTCCCGCGTCGAAGAAGCGGAACAGCGCCCAGGGTCCGTCGAACTGAAGCGTGCTCAACCGACCGTCGACCGATTTGAGTTGAAGCTGGATCGCCAGCTTGGTGCCTTGCCCGCTCCAGTCGATGCGCTGCGGCGACGTCATGCCGTGCGCGTAGCGCAGCGTCTGCCCGCCCACGATCAGCTGTGCTTCCGAGATCTGCGAATCCATGTCGAGGAAGCGCAGCACGGTCGACACGCGCAGATGGCCGGATTCATCGAGCGTCACGCCGCGAATGCGATCGGCCGTCTCGTAGGACGACAGCACGCCCGGGCTCACCAGACCAAGATTGCCGCCGTTCGAGCGCAGCGCCTTCCACGGCGTGCTCGACGTATCGACATAGGCCGCCAGATGGTCGCGGAAGTAAGACGCCATCAGGCCCTGGGCGCTGAACAGGCGTTCGAAATCCGCGACGCCCGCGTCGACCTGCGCGTTGCGCCGGAACGGATAGCGGCTCGTGAAGCCGGCGCTGCACACCGTCGAGGTCGCGCCCGCCGCGCCGCGATTGAGCAGCGCGCCCGATTCGCGGGTCGTCATCGTGCTGCCGCTGCCGATCAGGTCGAGCATGATGCCCCGCACCGGCTCGGGCTGCCGCGCGGCGGTTTCCTTGAGCCGCGAGAACGCGTCGTACTGCGCGGGCAGCACCTGGCCCGCCTGCAGCGCGCCATTGACGAGCCCCAGCTGCCGATACAGCGGCTCGAACAACCGGGAGAGCGGGTTGCTCGACGCCACGCTGCGGTTGTTCAGCTGCGCGGCCAGTTGCCGGACTGCCAGGAAGTGTTCCTCGACCACATGTTCCGGCAGCAGCACGGTGCGGTAGTGCTGGCCGCTCAGTTCGCCGACGATCTGGCGACGCCCCTTCTCGAAGCGGTATTTCTGGCGATCGATCCAGCTGTCGATGTTGCCTTCGTCGCTCGCGCCGGTCAGGGTCGTCTCGCGCGCCGCGAAGCGCAGCAGGCTCGCGAGCGGCGATTGCGAATCCATCATCGCCGCCGCCAGCTGCGACGCATCGTCGAGGCCCGTGACGCTGCGCACCGTCACGTCGTTGAGGAAGTTCTGCCAGCCGGCGATGTAGTCCTGCAGGAACTGCGCGCGGGTGGAATCCGCGAGCTTCTGCACCACGCCGTCGATCTGGAAGCTGTTGCCGCGCAGGGTTTCGTCGCGCAGCACCCAGCTTTCCTCTTCGAGCATCGCGCGCGCGGCCTTGTCGAGACGCGGCAGGAACACGTCCGTGTAGCCCGCCCGCGTGAACCAGCCCGATACCGCGACGTCGGTCGCCGGGACGTCGCTGCGCATACGCAGGCTCATCGCCGACTCGAAGCCGGCCGCGCGCGACAGCGAGATGTCGTTGACCGACGCCGGCAGCCCTTGCGCATGGATGTGCTGCAGCACGCGCGTCACGATCGGGATCTGCGCGGCCCGCACGCGCGCCGCGCGCACCAGGTTCGCATCCTCCGGCGTGCCCGGCAGCTTCGGCAGCTCCATCAACGCGCGCACGTGCGCGAGCAGCGCGCGCCGGTCGTCGTCGCCGTATTGCTGCCCGCCGGACAGGCTGTCCCACCGGCTGCTCAGCCAGCGCTCGACATCGGTCGCGTTGCGCCGATCGGGCCGGCACAGCATCAGGTAGACCTTGAGCGTCTGGTAGACGTCGCCGGGCGCGCCGTCCGACTGCGCGACCAGCACGCGCCGCACCTCGTTGTACAACTCCGGCATCAGCATCTTCTGCAACTGCCGGTGATAAGTGTCGCGCGCCGCGGCGGCGACGAGACCATGCTCGAAGTACGGCGTCGCCAGCCCGCGCCCGGCGTCTTCCGCCTGTTCCTGCGCATAGCGCATGTGGCTCGCCACGTCGAGCAGCGGTGCGCCGCCGTCCGGGCCGTAGGAGGCCTGCGTCTGCGCGAGCCGCTTCGCCTCGCTGAACTGCGCGCCGATGTCGTCGAGGTAGTTGCTCTCCGCGACATAGCCCCAGCCGAACCACATCAGCAAGCCAAGCGCGAGGACGGGCAGCGCGGCCCAGCGCAGCAGGTGCCCGACCCGGCCGCGCCACGAACGCACGCCGCTCGGCCGCACCGCGTCGCGTTCGAGCGCGACCTGCCGGAACAGCGGCGCCCACAGCTCGCCGAGCGGCCGGGTCTGCGCGGGCAGCCCGGGCGCCGCCCCGCCCGGCTGGGCCACCGCCAGCTCCGCCATCGAGCCCATCCAGACGCCGCGCAGACGCGCGGCCGAATGCGCCTCGCCGGGCGCGATCGCGATCTGCAGCCACACCAGCAGCGCCTTGTGCAGGCTGGCTCAGCGTCTCGACGAAACGCAGCGCGTAGTTCGCGCCGACCTCGGTCGCCGCCGGCGCGGCGAACAGCACCTGCTGCTGGACCCGCTGCTGCAGGTGCTGCAACGCCTGCCGCTCGCGCCCGCTTCGGCGGCCGTCTCGCCGAGCGCCTGCTCGGGCAGGCAGAAACCCATCCCGCTGGCCCAGCGGCCCGCGTCCACCAGCGACAGCATCGAGACCGCGCCGTCGAGCCGGTCCACGCCGTTCAGCGCGACATAGACCTGCGCCTGCTCTCCGAACACCTCATGCAGTTCCGCCAGCCGGCGATGCACGACATCGGCGAGGCGCTTGCGCGCCTCCAGCGGCGCATCGACCATCGACGCGCTGTCGACGCACAACACCACGCCGTTCACCGCCGCCCCGCCGCGCAGGCGACGCATCCCCTGCAACAACCGCTTCCAGGTATCGAGCGCCGTCTCGTCGAAGCCGTCGCGCAGGTTCCAGCGCCCGCCGATGTCGAACCAGACCGCGTCGCTCGCGATGCGGAAGTTGAAGTCGTCGCCGCGGCTGTTCAGCGGCTCGACCGCGAGGGCCCGCTCGCCTTCGGAGCCGGCCGCGTTCACCGCCTTCGCGACCAGGTTCGTCTTGCCGCTGCCTTCCGCGCCCATCACCAGATACCAGGGCAGCAGGGTCCGGTGCTGGCGGCGCAGCGCGCCGGCCCAGCGTTGCCGGCGGCCGTGCGGCTCGCGCTGCCAGCGCGCCTTCAACTGGCGATCCAGGTCGCGCAGGCGCTCGTCGATGAAATCGGCGCGCGCCGCCGGCTGCGGCGTGCGCACCCGGCGCGGGCTCATCGCGAGCCTCGCCCACAGTCGCGCAAGCGCCGGCCACAGGCCCCAGACGAGCACCGCCGCCACCAGCACCTCGCGCACCCAGAGCGGCGCGAACGGCCGGTAGATGCCCAGCGCGAACAGCGGGCCCACCCACCAGATCAGGACGGCGATCAGAATCGCGACAAGAACCCTCAGGCTGGTTCGTATCATGGTTGTTTATCCTCCGTTGCATACGGCGACTGGCCGTCGGGCGCGATCACCACGCCCTCCGGCAGCGCGGGGCGCGCGTCGGCGTCCGCCGTGCGCCGGCCGCCCGCCGGGATCACCTTCCACAGCACGTCCACGCGCCGGTTCCGTTCGTAGGCGGCCGGCGTCTGCGCCGAATCGATCGGCTGCGTGTCGCCGCGCCCCGAAAATCCGATGTTCCGCTGCACGGCGTTCCCGGGCGCCTGTGCGCCGCCCGGCAGCGCGGTCCGGCGCAGCTCGTCGGCGACGGTGCGCGCCCGGGCTTCCGAGAGCGCCTGGTTGTTCCCGAACTCGCTCGTGCGGATCGGCTGCCGATCGGTATGACCGATCACCTCCAGGTCGCCCGGCCACGGCGCGAACGCCGCGCCGAGCCGCTCGATGTTGCGTTCGAAATCGGTGCGCACCTGCGCCTTGCCGACATCGAACGCGCCGTCGCTGCGGAACACCAGCAGCCAACCCTGCGGATGCTTGTATGCCGTGAGCCAGCCCTCGGACAGCAGTTGCGGCAGCGGCGGCGGCAGCGTTTCCGCGAGATTGATGGTGCGGGTCGGCGGCATCCAGGCCGCGAGTGCATGGCGGATCGGCCCGCCCTGCGCGTCGAGCACGGCGCTGACGATGCCGTAGGTCAACAGCACCGCGCCCAGCGCCGCCGCGCCTGCGCGCATCGGCGTCCACCAGCGCCTGCGCGCGCGCGCCGGGGTGATCAGCCCGGTGCCGAGCGGCTCGGGCGGCACGTGATGCCAGATCAGCGCATGCAGCTGCGAACGCAGGTCCTGCAGCAGCACGTCGCCGCGATCGAGCACGCGGTAGCGGCCCTGCCAGCCGAGCGACAGGATCAGCTAGAACGCGAGGAGACGAATGGGCGGATCGTCCGCCTTCATCCAGCGGCCGAGATCGGAAAACGCGTCCTCGCCGCCCCACGCATCGTCGTGGAACTCGACCAGCAGGCTGCGCTCCCCGTCGTAGAGCACTTGCGACGCGGCGCGCGCGATGTCGCTGACGTTCTCGTCCAGATACGTGCACAGCAGATACGAAGCGTCGCGGATCTGTTCCCACTCGCAGCCCGAGCCGGCCAGCCGCTCGCGGTACAGGCGCACTTCGAGGCCGAGCTGGGTGCGCACCGTCGACTGGTCGGGCGGGCCGTCCGCGAGATGACGCTGCAATTGCAGGATCGCGGGCAGCGCGTGCGACACGAACGGATTGCTCCAGTTGGCCGACTGCTGGCCGGCCTTCAGGATCGCCACCTGGCCGCCCTGGGGGGTATACACGACGGGCGAGGCGTCCGCGCCGTCGTCGTACGCCGCGCGGAACGCGCCGGGCGGAGTCGGGAAGCGCAGCACCGCGTGCTCCGCGTCGCGTGGCGCGGCGAAGCCGCTGGAGCCGCTGGAGCCGGTCGGGCCGACGGCGTCGGTCGTGACCGCGCCGGCGACCGACGCCTCCTGGGCCAGCGACGACAACGTGGGCACCCGGGCGATCAGGTCGGGATTCGTCATCGCCCGGTCGATCAGGTTGGAGGCCGACGACGTGCGCCGGATGGCGGAGGAAAGGTTTCTGAGCAGGTTCATCGTGGATAGCGGTTCATATCGTGTGTCATGCCACCTTCCCGTCTCTCAAGCCCCAGGCTTCGAAACGCAGATCCGGAAAATCGCCGACGATGCGCAGCGCCATCGCCGAGCCGGCGAGCGTCTGCGTCCAGAACGGATCGGTCGATTCGACCTCGAAGTAGGTGCTTTGGGCGTAATAGGGAATCTGGCGCGGCGGGTTGGGCAGCGGGATCAGGCGGGCCCCCGGCAGTTGCAGGTCCACCAGCTTCTGGATCTGTTCGACCGCGCCGAGCTTGGTCTGCTGCGGCAGCAGCTGGCGCAGCTTGTCGGCCGGCATCGCGGCCGACACCGCGAACACGAGCTTCTTCAGGTTCCACTGCTTGTCGACCACGCAGATATGGACCTGGTCGCCGCGATCCTCGAAGCGCAGCGGCAGCACCGGCGTCTCGATCACGCGCGCGAGCGCATGCCGCAAGGTGGCCGCGAGCGGCTCGAAGCTGCCTTGCAGGTCGTCGTGGCGGTAGCCGAAATCGCGCTCGGCCAGCTCCTCGTCGACGCCGGGCAGCACGCTCAGCCGCCCGAGCAGGCCGATCAGCTCGCGATACAGCAGCGCGGGCGGCAGCGGATCGAACGCATCGAGATGCGCGAGCCGCATCCGGTACTCGGCGATCGCCTGCCGCAGCAGCAGCTCGATCAGGTCCGCGATGCCCCCGCCCGCGGACAGCACCCGCTGCCCGGACGTATGCGCGAGGCGCACGCGCAGCGTGCTTTGCAGCTCGTCGATCAGCGAATTGAGCACGACGTGCGCGCGCGTGTCGAGCAGCGGCGGGATGAAGCGCGGATCGAGCAGCACCGTGCGGCTCGCGCTGCGCCCGGCCACGCGGGCGATCGGCAGCGCCGCTTCGTCCGAGCGCAGTTGCGACTTCCAGCACAGCCGCGTCGCCAGCTGCCCGGTCTCGATCGTCAGGCTGCGCGGCGTGCCCGGCGCGTCGAGGCCGACCGCGAGATCGGGCACGTCGGTGGTCATCGCCCGGTAGCGCGACGACGACGCTACCTCGCCGAAGGCCATTTCCGGGCCGCCGCTGCGCGCGGCCTGGATCGCGAGGCACGCGATGTCGCCCGCCTGCGCCCGTTCGGTCTCGAGCGGCGCGGGCAGCGGGGTCGTGCGACGGCAGCGAGAATGCAGTGCCGTCCTGGAACACGCCGCGCGCGCCGCGCAGCGCGAGCCGGCCGAGGCCGAGCCCGTCCTGGTCGACGTCGAGCAGCGTGAAGCCCCAGCCGTGATTCACGGTTTGCCCGAGCCGCGACGCGACCTGATGGGACAAGTGGCGCTCCAGTTGCTGAAAATGCTGCGTCTCGATCAGCATGCCGTCGCTCCACGCGACCGGTCCAACCGGCAGACTGCTCATTGCCTGTATCTCCTCGTGCCCGAGCCGTGGCGTCGGGCGGGTTTGTCGGTTGCGGCGTCGGGGTTCGGCGCGCTCGCGGCGATGGGCGCGTCGGGCGGCAGCGGCACCGCGCCCGGCAACGACGCGTTGTAGATTCCGCTGCGATCGAGCCATACCGCGAGATGAAGCACCCCGCTTCCGTCGATGCGCACGCGCAAGGGCGCGTACTGGGCCGGGCGCTGCGCGTAGTCGGCGTCCGCGACGAGCCAGATCTCGCCGCTGCGCGGCACGTCGATCCAGAACTGCAGCACCTGGTTCGGCGCGATCACATGGCGCGACACGGTCAGCACCGCGCCCTCCTGGTCCTTGGCGGCGCACGGCGCGTCGCCGTTCGCCATCGGCAGCCAGTCGGCCGCGCGCACGATGTACACGCACGACTGGATCGGCCGCGGCTCGCCGCTCGCGCCGACGTTCAGCCGGCTGCCGCCGACCAGCGTCACGTGCAGCTGGCGCGGGTCGGCCAGTTTCGAACCGAACAGCGAGCAGCCCGACAGCAAACCCAGCGCCAATCCTGCAATCAGGATACGAATGGACTTCATCAGCTAAGCGATATCGTGATGATCTGGGACGGCGCGATGGTCTTCATGGCCGCGGGTAGATTCGTGTCGGTCATGCGCGTCTGAGGCGCGCCATCATGAATCATCACCTTGTCGGCCCCTATCACGTGGCGCGGCTGCGTCGACACGATGCCCGACATAACCCCGCCCATCGAGCCCGGCTCGCCGTTGTGTGCACGAACAGGTTGCATCAGCTGAGCGTCATCGTGATCGTCTGGGACGGCGCGCTGGTCTGCCCAGACGTGTTCTGGTTGTTGGGCAGGTTGGTATCGGTCAGCCGGGTCTGGGGCGAGCCCTGGATCAGTACCTTGCCGGACCCCGTCACGTGGCGCGACTGCGCCGACACGGTGCCGGACGCCACCCCGCCCATCGATCCCGGCTCGTCGCTGTGCGTGACGGGAATGATCGTGTTCATGTTGTGGACGGGACCGCCCGCGTAAATGATGTTGGTGACGTTCGGGACCGCCTCCGGCTTGTTCGCGATGTTCGAATACGACACGGGAATCGCGAGCGGCGGCGTCTTGCAGACGTCCGAGCCGGACAGCGCCATTCCGCCGGCAGAGCAATTGGCAAACATGAGAATCTCCAAGCGTAAATCGCATCAACCCACGTGAATCTGGCCGGCGTCCATCTTGAGCAGGGCTTCCGCCGTCACGACCGCGCTTTGCGCGTGCATGCCCAGGTGGCCCTCGGTATGGACGAACGTGTTGCCGGCATGCGTGGCGTCGGTGCCGCTGACGTGCGCGTGGCGCTCCGCCGCGGCCTCGGTGATCACTTCCGCGCGGCTCGACAGCTGCGCGGCTTCGAGCCCGAGCCGGTCGCGCGCCTGCACGCGCACGTCCTGCGCTTGCAGCAGGACCTCGGCCGCGCCGAAATCGAGCACGACGTCGGCCGCGTCACCACGCCGTTCGAGAATGGCGAGCACCCAGCATCCGTCCGCCGCCTGATAGAGCTGGACCAGATCGTCCGCCTGCGGCCGAACGATACAACTGACCGCGGCGCGGGCATACAGCGCGCAACCCGGCTCCACGACGATGCGCCACAGTCCGTCGGACTCCGCGCCCGTCACACGGCCGATCGACATGCGTCCCGCCGCGCCCGGCGAGAACGGCGCGGCGCTTCGCTTCAGCAAGGTGCGCATCGGTTCCGGCATCTCGTCTTCGCTGGATTCGACCTGCCGCTCACGAACCATTCGAGTCTCGATCATCGTCACACTCCTCTGGCGCCCGGCTGGGCGCGTTGCCGCCATTGGCGGTCTTCTTCCAACACTGCATCGTCGAACGTCGCCTGCTGCGTATCCGCCGCGCGCCAGGCCTGCCTGGATTGGCCGACCAGCATCCCCGCCCGGCAATCCGCGCCGTTCAGGCCGACCTCCTCCAGCGTCGCGCCGCGCGCATCGAGTCCCGCCAGTTGCGCGGCGGCCAACTGCACGCGCGCGAGCTGCGCGTGACGCAGCGCGATGCGCGGCGCGCGCAGGCCGCGCAGGTCGCTGTCCCGCACCTGCGCGTGATCGAAGATCGCCTGCGGCAATTCCGTGTCGCGCATGGACAGGCCGCTCAGCTTCGCGTGATCGAAGCACGCGAGCGGCAGCCGGCTCGACGCGATCCCGCCGCCCGACCAGACGCTGTGCGACCACGCGGCCTGATTCAGTTCCGATCCGCGCACGTTCATCCGATCGATCTGCGAATCGATCCAGCGCACGTTGATGCCCGTGCAAGCGTCGATCGAACACTCGGCGCAGCTGGACTGCCCGACGATGAAGTTGTCGAGCCGGCTCGCCCGCACTTGCAGCCCGCTCAGTTGCAGGCTGATCCAGGACGCATCGGACCAGTGGCCGCCGTCCAGCTCGACGCCCGTCAGCTCGCCCGCGATGAACGACGTATGCGCCGCGCGCACCGCGTCGAAACGCAGCGACGCACCGTTCGCCCTCGCGAAGATCACGTCCTTCAACAGGCTCTTCGACCAGGCCGCATCGCGTATCCCGCTGCCGGCGAGCGACATGCCGCGCAGCACGCAATCGCTCCATGCGGTTTCGGCGATGCTGCAATCCTCGAAGACGAGACGCGTCAGCGCGCTGCGCACGAAGCGGTTCGCCTCGAAACGACAATTGACGAAGCGCAGGTTGGAGAGCCGGCATTCCGACCAGCTCACCCGCTCGAAATGGCAGTCGCGGTAGATCGTGTCGCTCAGTTCGAGCCCGTGATGCGACGTGGTGTAGCGCCGTCCCTCGATCACCTGGGGCAAGGCCGGCGCGGACACCGGCTCGCGGGGTGCGTTCATTCGTCCCTCCTCGGCACCGCGAGCATGCCGGTGTACAGGTTGCCTCGCCATGCGCCGGATTCGGGCAGGTGGGCCCACGACGTGCGGGCGCGGATCAGGTTGCAGTCGCGCATCCGGGTCTCGCGCATGTCCGCGCCGTACAGCATCGTCTCCTTGAGCGAGCAGCGGTCGAACGACGCGCCGCTCAGGTGGGCATGCGTGACGTTCGCGCCGTCGAGCTGCAGGTCCGTCGAGCGCTCCGCCTTCAGGTGCTGCGCGTTGAGCTGCATGAACGAGCAGTGGTCGACCTGCACCGACGACGCCCGCAGGTCCTGGAAGCTCGACGCGTTGAACAGGCAGTCGCAGAGGATGGAGCGGTCGATCGAGGTGCCATGCGACAGCACCGCGAACGTCAGCACGTTCTTGCGCCAGGTGCTCGCCGACAGGTCGCTCAGCAGCACGCTCGGCTTCATCAGACGGCAATGCGACAGCGTGAGGCCCGGCATCCCGCATTCGACCAGCCCGAGATTGCCGGCGCTCACGCGGCTCCAGGTCCAGTGACGCGCCTCGACGCCGTTCCACGACACGCTGTCCCATTCGGTGTCCTGCACGACGCCGCGGATGCCGCCGCGCCCCTTCACCGTCACCATCGACCACGATCCGCCCGACACCGACAGATCGTCGAGCCCACAGTCGTCGAGGTTGACCCGCTCCAGCGCGACGCCGCGCCATGCGCTGCGCGCCAGATCGCCGCGCGCAATCGCGCCGCCCGTCCAGACGAGATCGTCGAACGTCGTATCGGCGAACCCGCAATCGACCGCATGCACGTTCGTCAGCTGGCAATGGCGCCAGGTGCTGTGGGCGAACCGGCAGCGCTCGAACCGCACGTTTTCGAAACGCCAGCCATCGAGATGCAGCGAGGTCAGGTCGGCTCCGCGGATCGTTGCATCCGACAGCGCCATGCTGCCGGCCTGATCGAAGCGCTGCCGCCAGTCGATGCCGTCGGCCGGCGCGGCGGGCAGCGCCATCTGTTGCGCCTCCTCTTTGAAGGCCTGCAATCGGGTTCGCCCCTGCTGCGCCTCCACGAGACTCCGGCGATGGCGCGCGAGACGCTCGCCGACTTCCTCCCGCGTACGTGGCGGCGGCGCGAAACGCGGATGGTCGTCGGTGTCGAGGATCAGTTCCCAGACCCAGTTCCGCTCGACGGCCGGCATCAACGCATGGTCGGCCTGCTGGAGCGGATCGGTGTCGGTCAGGTCGGCGCGCTGCGCCGCGAAGGCCGTCAGCATGCCGACGTCGATGGGCTCGTCCGCGTCCTTGAACGCAGCGATCAGCGTCGCCGGGCTGTCGTCGAGCACGTAGTCGGTGCGGATCGCGCCGTTCCACCACAGCACGCCGAGGTCGTGGTCCGGCAGCAGCCAGATGGTCTGCTGCCGCAGCGGCACCGGCTCGACGCCCGCCCGGTTCCCGCGCAGGATCATCGCCACCGCCGTCAGGCGCGGCAGCGCACCCACGCACCCTTCGCCGCGCGGGCCGAAGCCGCCGAGCTCGAAGCGGGCGCCCGGCGTCCAGCTGTCGTGACGCGACCATTGGTCCGGCGCGGCCAACTGGAAGTAGCGCAGGTCGACGTGTTCCGGCCAGCCCATGTGCGTGCCGTCGCGCGCCATCGCCTCGGCCGTGCCCGGCCGGCTCGGCATCCATTGGTGACGCTCGGGCCAGTCGCTGCCGAGCGCGCCCATCGCGGCCAGCGGGTCCGGCCCGACGCCGAGCGCGCCCACGCGCTGCAGCGGCGCGGAACCCGACGCCCGGCCGAGCGGGTTCTCGCGCGCGCCGCCCGCGACCGCCTGGGCCGGATCGATCGCGAGTCGTGCGAACCCATCGGATTGCGCCTGTTCGTCGACCGTCGCGCGACACGACACGGTCTTGCGCACGCCGTCGAGTTCGACCCAGGCGGCCCAGTCGATCGCGCGTCCGCACGCGCCGGCCGGCGCGCGCTGCACTGAATGCCCGGCGAGCAGCCACTCCGCGCAGCGCTTCGGCATGGCCGCCTCGGTCAGCGGCACCGACGGCGCCGCCGCCTTCAGCGCCTCCCAGACCGCCGCCTCGTGCACGAGGATGGCCGGGTCGCTGAGCCGGAATCCCACCCCGACACTGATCGCGAACATCGGCGTCGAGCCGATCTGGGTGCGCGTCGTCGCGACGAGCGCGGCTTGAGGTTTGATGTGTCGGACCGGCATCAGCTTTTCACCTGCATGCCGAGTTTCTTCAGATCCACGCCCACGTCCGAGTAGCTGGCGCCCGTATAGGAATAGCTGAAGCCCGTGGTCGACACGCTGCTGCCCGTGGTCGACACGCTCGACCCCGTCGCACCGACCGAGCTGCCGACCGTCGACATGCTCGATCCCGTCACGCTCGTCGAGCTGCCCGTGGTCGAGGTCGACACACCCACTATGCTGGTCGACACCCCTGTATTTGACATTGACGTACCGACGATACTGGTCGACGTGCCGGTCACCGACGTACTCGTGCCCGTCATGCCGTTCGAGGTACCGACATACGACTCCGAGACGCCTGTCGTGCTCCGCGACTGCCCGACGCATGACATGCTGACATCCGTCATCGATGACGAAATGCCTGTCATGCTGTTCGACACACCTACCACCGACGTGGTCGTGCCGGTCATGCTAGTCGACGTCCCCGTGAACGACGTGGATGTCCCCGTGAAACTCGTACCGACGCCGGTGAATGACGTGCTGGTGCCAGTAATTCCCGTCGACACGCCAGTAAATGATGTGCCGACACCCGTGAAGCTCGTGCTGACGCCCGTAAACGAGGTGCCAAGCCCGGTGAACGACGCCGACACGCCGGTGAACCCCACCGATAGGCCCGTGTACGACACCGCGATGCCCGTAAAGCTGACCGTGATCCCGATCACCGACGTCGACGTGCGCTTCACCGTGAGGTTTTTATCCTGGCCGACGGCCTTCGAATCGTTGCGCTCCACGGTGTGCTGCATGTCGCGTTCGGCGTGGATCATCACGCGCTCCGCGCCGCGCTGGTCGTCGAACGTCAGCTGGCTCGCGTTTTGCGCCTGCCCCGCCAGCTTGGTCGAACGCGACACCAGCCCCGTGTAGCGCGTGTCCTTCGGCAGGTCGTAGGGCGTCGGGTTCTCGCCGTTGTAGACGATCCCCGTCGCGAGTGGCCGATCCAGATCGCCGTCCACGTAGGTCACCACCACTTCCTGCCCGACCCGCGGCATCGCGATCACGCCCCAGCCCTTGCCCGCCCACGCCTGCGACACCCGGATCCAGCACGACGCGTCGGCTTCCGTCGTCTTGTAGCGATCCCAGTGGAAATGCACCTTGATCCGGCCCAGCTTGTCCGTGTACACCTCGGACACCTGCGGCCCCACCACCGTCGCGCTCTGGATGCCCGGCACCTCCGGACGCTTCGTCACGAGCAGCGGCCGGAACGGCTGGTCGTCGGCGAGCGCGCGGAACTTCACCGTCACGTTGCGGCCTTTCGACGTGCTGTCCGGGCCATCCTGGATGAACGACAACTCACTGCCGATCACGTAGTAGCGGCGATTCCGGTTCAGCGCCGGATAGCCGACCAGCGTGAACGCCTGGCCGGTCGTCAGGCCCCGCGCGTTCGCCTCGCCGACCAGCACGTGCGCATCCGCCTGGAACGCCTCCAGCCGCAGCCGCGCGAGACGCTCGCCCTTCTCGGCGTCCTGATACCCCGTCGCATAGTCGTAGTATTCGAGCTGCACACCCGACAGCCCCGGCCCCGGCTCCGTCTGCGCATCGCTGTCCAGACGATTCGACGGCGACCAGTAGTTGAAGTCGCGCAGCGCGACGTTGTTCGAGCGCACCCGCCGGGTCCGCTGCAGGCGCTGCACGCCTTCGCGTCCCTGGATCGCGCGCCCTTCCTCGCCGTCCGGCAGATATTGAAGCTGGCCGGACTGGGACGGCTGGTCCTCGAAGCGCTGCGTGTCAGACAGCACCACCACGTGACGCTCGTTCTCGTGCTCGACCCAGAAATAGATGCCTTCGTCCTCCAGGAGACGCTTGACGAAGTTCAGGTCGGTTTCCTGGAACTGCACGCAGTACTCGCGCGGCTCATACGTGCTTTCGAGATCGAACCGGTAGTCGGTACGCTGATGCCCCTGGAACACCTGCTCGACGATCTCCGGCACCGTCAGGTTCTGGAAGATCCGGCTGTTGCGGTTCTCCTCCAGGAACGACAGCCAGCTTTTCAGTTCAAGCGTATAGGTGTACTGCCCGCTCAACTGCCCCGTGTCGTAGCCACCGAACACGTAGGTGCTGAACGTGCGCACCGCGCCGTTGCCGAGGTCGATGTCGGCGAACAACGGCGTGCCGAGCAATTCGTCGAGGTCCAATTCCGGGTCTCGGCTCAGCAGCTCGAGACGGTAGGACGGTTCCCGCGACAAGCGTTCGTCGGCCGTCAGGGACAGCGCGATGTTGCTCGGGGCCAGTACGTCACTGCGCAATTCGATCAGGCGCATGCTGCTTCTCCTTCCGATCCTGCGTGGATCGGTGCGTTGGTTTCATCCGGTGGGACCGCCAGCAGCGCATCGTCATCGTCGAACGTAAGCGACAACGTGTCGCCGGCCGACAGCCGCACGCTGCGCAGCGTCCGGCCCTCCGCCCGCGCGGCGAGCACGCCGCGCGCCACCGCCGGCAGCACATGCTGGCGCAGCAGGTCGCGCACCGCGCGACCGTTGGCCGGGTGCTGCGCGACCGCCCGGGCCACCCAGCCCGCGACCGCCTCGTCCACGCGCCAGTCCAGCCCGTTCTGCGCGAGCCGCTCGCCGATCTCGTCGAGCGCCTGGCCCGCGATGCCCGTCAGCGCTTCGGCATCGAGCGGCCGGAACGCGACCACCTGGATCCGCGCGAGCAGCGCCGGCGAGAACCGCTCGCGCAGCCGCTCGTACACCCGCGCCGCGAGCTTCGCCTGCGACACCTGCGGGTCCGCCTTGCACGACGCCTCGATCTCCGCATCGCCCAGATTCGTGGTCAGCAGGATCAGGCTGTTGCGGAAGCTGATGCGACGTCCTTCGCCGTCCTCCATCCAGCCCTGGTCGAACACCTGATAGAACACTTCGTGGATGTCCGGATGCGCGCGATCGAACTCGTCGAGCAACAGCACGCTGTACGGCTTCTTGCGGATCGCCTCGGTCAGCCGGCCGCCCTTGCCGTAGCCGACATAGCCCGGCGGCGCGCCTTCAGCGTCGACGCCGTGTGCGCCTCCTGGAATTCGTTCATGTTGAACTGCACGAGATTGCGCTCGCCACCGAACAGCAGTTCGGCGAGCTTCGCCGCGGCCTGGCTCTTGCCCGTGCCCGTCGGCCCCGCGAACAGCATCACGCCGAGCGGCCGATGCGGATCGCCAAGACCCGAATGCGACAGGTGCAGCGCCTGCGCGATCGCCCGCATGCCGTCCGCCTGCCCATGGATCGACGCACCGAGCGCGCGCTCCAGATCGACGATCCGCTGCGCCTCGTCCTGCGCCAGCTGCGCGACGGGAACACCGGTCCACTCCGCCAGCACCTCCGCGATCACATGCTCGTCGACCCACGGCCGCACCCAGCGATCGGCTTCCGCCAGCGCCGCGCTGTCTCCCGTTTCCTCGGCCGACGCGCGCATCCGCGCGAGCCACGCGCCGACTTCCTCGCGCTGGGTCGCGACCACGCCTTCGAGCGTGCGCGCCTCTTGCACGAGATGGTCGCGCTGCGTCTCCAGCTCGGCCTCGTCGCCGGGTGTCGAAACCCCCATGCGCCGGTCGCTCGCGCGCCAGTCGAGCGTCTGCCCGATCGCCTGCGCCTGTTGCCCGAGCCGTTCCAGTTCGGCCGGCGCGCAGCGCTGGCTCATCGCCACCCGCGCGCAGGCCGTGTCGAGCAGGCCGATCGCCTTGTCCGGCAGCTGCCGCGCCGGCAGGTAGCGGCGCGACAGCGCCACCGCGCTGCGCAGCGCCGCATCGACGATATGCACTCCGTGATGCTCGGCGAAGCGCGACGCGATGGTCCGCAGCATGCCCACCGCCGCCGCGTCGTCCGGCTCCTCGACCGGCACCGCCTGGAACCGCCGCACGAGCGCCGCGTCAGGCTCGATGTACTGCTTGTACTCGGACCACGTCGTCGCCGCGACCATCCGCAAGCCGCGCGCGAGCATCGGCGATCAGGTTCGCGGCGTCGCCCGTGCCCGCCGAGCCGCCCGCGCCGATCAGCGTGTGGGTTTCGTCGCAGAACAGGATGATCGGCGCGGGCGCGGCGATCACCGCGTCGACCAGCGTCTTCAGGCGCTGCTCGAACTCGCCGCGCACGCCCGCGCCCGCCTGCAGACGGGCCAGATCGAGCGCCCACACCTGCGCGCCCAGCAGCCCCGGCGGCACCGCGCCCGCGTGGATCTTCTGCGCGAGCGCCTCGACCACGGCCGTCTTGCCCACGCCCGCCTCCCCGACCAGGATCGGGTTGTTCTGGCGACGCCGCGACAGCACGTCGATCACGGTGCGCAGTTCGTCGTCGCGACCGACGACCGGATCCAGCTCGCCACGCGCCGCCTGATCGGTCAGGCAGGTCGCCCATTTCGCGAGCGCGTCGTCCGGCGCCGCCGCGTCGACGGACGCATCGACGTCACCCGACGACGGGCTCTCGATCGCCTCAGGCCACCCGGCGGCCAACGCCTCGTAGCGTTTCACGACCTCGTCGATCGCGACCGACGTGAGGCCCTGCGGACAGCGCTGCTGGAGCCAGCGGCGCGTGACATCGTCGTCGAGCCACGCCAGCAGCAGGTGGCCCGAGCGCACCTTGCCCGACGGCGCGGCGACCTGGCTCCAGATCACGGCCGGACCCACGCTGCGCTCCAGCGACGCGGAAATGTCGCGCAGCGAATCGCCGCCCACGTCGAACGTATCGAGCGCCTTCTCCAGCCGGCGCTTGAGATCGCCGACGTCGTGGCCCCATTCGGCGAACAGTTTCGCCAGATCGCTCTGCTCGCGCTGCAACAGGCACAACGCCCAGTGATCGAGGTCGATGAAAGTATGACGGCGCGAACGGCCCAGCACCGTGGCGTCGACCAAAGCCGCATAAGTCGTGCGGCCGAGACAGTTGAAGATACGTTCCCGATTCACGTTTAGTTCCGAAAAGATTCGTAGATAGTCAGCGTGCGCAGCGCATGATCCGGCCGCGACCACGCATCGACGCCGATGCGCATGCGCCCGACTTTCCCCGCCGCAGGGCGCGTTCGTACTTCGACCTTGATGACAGGGTCGATCCTTCCGTCCACAAAGTCCGTCGCGACCGCGCATACCGCCATCACGGCCGCCGACCGGCGTTGCCAACGGTGAAACTCCTCGGCCTCGATCGGGCCGATCACGATCTCCATCGAATGCTGGACATCCCAGATCCGCGCGCCGAGCCGCCAGCCGCCCAGCCGCCGGCCGCCGCGCGGCGGCACCGGAATCCAGCGTCCGTGGCGCGGCAGGATCCGCAGCGGCACGCGAAAGTAGCCGGCCAGCATCCGCCGCAGGTCGCCGAGCGAGCGCCGCGGCGCGCAATACACGCCGGGAAACGCGCGCCGGCACGCTTGGGCGTCCCGATCCGGCGAGGCCTCGCCGGATCGACGAGCCGCGTTCGCGAGCGTGGTGACCCGTTCGACGAACGGATTGCGCGCACGCTCGTAGCCCAGCACCGGGTGCATCGCCGACCAGGCGCTGTAATGCAGCCACGCCAGATCGCCGCAGGCCACGTTGACGAAGCGCTCGAACGCCGCATTGCGCTCGAAACGCTTCTCCTGCATGGCGTGTTCGGTCACGTGCAACGGCAGCGGACCGAATGGCGCGAACAGGCCGAAGTGCCGCTGGGTGATCTTGACCCGCGGGTGATCGTCCGCGTCGACGAAGCGGGTCTGCTCGACCGTCACGTTCGCCACCTCGGTGCTCGCGAAGCGCATGTCGGCCGACTGCTCGATGCGCAGCCACGCGGGGCGCGCGCCGCGGCGGCCCGCCCAGTTCCCGCTCCAGCACCTCGACGCGGCGCATCAGCTCGAAGAAGGTGCGGCGTGGCGTCAGCGCCCGCTCAACGCGTGCGAGCCTCACAGCAGCCTCCCGTCGCCGACGGCCGTGTTGACGTGGGTGCTGACGGTTTCGCCGTCGAGCCGCACGATCGTCTCGATGCCGTCGTTGAGCGTCGCCGCCTCGCCGAGCGCCTGCGCCAGCACCCGGCCGAACAGCCAGCCGCCGCGGTCTGAGTGGGCGCTTTCCGCGACGTCGATCTCCACCCGCGTCGCCCGCACCAGCGCGAGCGGCGTCGCCCGGCCCGCCGCGATGAAACGCGCCCCGAGGTGCACCGAACGCAGGCTGTCGATGCGCTGGCGGTCGAGCGCGTCGTCGCGGTTGGCCGCCAGCAGCAATTGCTCGACGATGCGGGCGGTGACGTCCTGCGACTGCCCGGCCCGCAGCGCGAGCGGACTCTGGCCGAGCTGCGCGGTCGCATCCCAGCATGCCTCGACGGGCGGCGCGCCGCGCACTGGCGGGCCACAGGCACTCGATGCGCCGCACCCCGACGGGATCGAGCAGGCTCAGCTCGGCGTCGAGCAGCGCCGACGGCCGCCAGTCGCGATCGGCCACCAGCGCCCTGCCGGTGATCGACGCGATGCCGTCCAGCTCGATGCTGTCGTCGAACGTCGAGACCGCGATCAGGTCGTGGCTCGCGAGCGGATCGAAGCGATCGCGCCGCACGCCGTCGGCGAGCAGCGCGTTCTCGCGCCGCAGGCTGTAGCGCACCGCCTCGTCGCGCGCCCCGTAGCCGCCCGTCTCCAGCACGGAACGCGCGGCGTGCGCCCGGCCGTCGCTTTCGCACACGCGCACCTCCGTCAGTCCCCATAGATGGTGGGCGGCGGGCGACATGCGGTCGACCGGAATCCATTGCTCGGTCAGGTTGGGGTCGTACGGCACCGGGTCGAAGCGCTTCGTGTACAGGTTGATCGCCGGGGTCGCGAACAGGCGGAACTGGCTCGCCTCGACTTCGCCGACGAGGCCCGTCGGCACGTGCCGCAGCGCGAAGAACAGCTCGAAGGCGCGCGCGGACGGATCGACCGCCGCGACGCGTGCGAGCACGTCGAGATAGACGCCCAGGAGGCGGGTCGGCTGCGCGAAATACTCGCGCATCAGCCGCAGGCCGGGCAGCCCGCCGAAATCAGGCGGCAGCAGCGCCTCGGCATCGTCAACGCCGGACAGGCGGATGCCCGCCGCGGGCAGCGTCAGCACCTCGTCGCCGCGCCGGGTCGGCACCACCGCGTACCAGGCGCTACTCGACGCCAGCAGCGCCTGATGCAGCGCATAGGCGCGCGGCAAGTCGCCGGCAAGGCTCAGGTGCAGCGGCGCGAAGCCGCCGTCGCCGCGCCCCAGTTCGCCAACCGTCGTCAGCCCTTCCAGCTCGAAGCGAAAACGCAGCACCGCCTGCGAAGACGCCAGTTGCTGGGCGAGTTGGGACGGCAATCCGTTCAGGCTCCGGCTGCACTCGACTTGCGCGATGCGCAACGGCAGCAAGGTCACGTCGCGCGCGGTGGAAAACGTGACGGGCAGCTTGCGCCCGGGCAGACGGGCCGAGATCAGCGAACCGCGCGGCAGCGTGCTGCCCCGGAACGCTTCCGGTGACTCCAGGTCCGGGTGAAACGCAAAACTCGAAATGGCAGGCGTGGCCGCCATGAACAACGGGCAGACCCGCCCGAGCGCTTGCTGCGCGAACTCCGCGCATTCGCGATCGAGGCGCGTCTGCACCCTTGCCGACAGATAGGCCACGCCTTCAAGCAACCGCTCGACGAACGGATCGGTCACTGCATCCGGATGCAGGCCGAGCGCCGATGCGACCTGCGGGTGCTCCTTCGAAAAGCGGGCCCCCGCGTCGCGCAGCTGACGCAATTCGTCGTTGTAATGGTCCAGGAAATTCATGATCGTTCGCCGTTCGTCATTCGTCGACCAGACTGAAATAACCACTGAGATAGTCGAGCGCGAGGCTCACCCTGATTTCCGCCCCGTCGTCACGGGACAGCGTCAAGATGTCGAAATACATCGTCTGCGGCGCGTGCCGGGCGCCGCCGGCTCTCGGCTGCACCACGGTCCGCCCGCTGTCCACGCGCGGCTCGAAGCGGCGTATCACCTCGCAGATGTGCGAAGCCGTACGCACCGGATCGATCCGGGTGGCGCCGCCCAACTGCAGCGGCGGGCAACCGTAGTTCAGCACCGAATAGGCAGCCGGACTGCTGTCCGACACGCCGATCCGCGCGCCGCGCGATGCACAGTTCATCAACTCGACCAGGTGATGCCCGACGATGTCCTGGAGCGAGTCGCGACGAAACCGTCTCGACAGCTTGTTGTAGAGCGGATGCGCGCTCACATGCGTATTCCTGCGTGTCGCGCCCTAGGTCGCCACACGTCCATGGTTTGCTCGAAAAGAAAACGCGCGGCCGATCAGATCGCCGAGTTCAGCTTGAGGTCGTAGCCGGCCTTGATCACCGCGCCCATCGTGCCGTCGTTGCCCTGCTCGCGGTACTCGAACTCGATCTTCGCGAAGTTGATCTTGATCTCGTCCGTCGGCAGCACGTTGTCGACCTCGCCGCTGCCATGGCCCAGTTGCGAGAACGGCATGTTGCCGAGCGTGCGGAACGACGACACCAGCCCGCTTTCGAACGAAATCGTCAGAAACTCCTGCTGGCCCTTGCCCGACTTGCGGCAGATCAGCTTGGCGCTGGGGATGTGGTCGCCGGTCGCGCACATCAGGAACAGTTTCGGCGAGGCCTTGTTCGACACCATCCGGAACTCGAAATCCTTCATCTCGACCTTCCCCGCACCGCCGCCGCTGCCGAAGCCCCAGCGACCCGAGTTTTCTTCCGCCCACTGCCAGCTCTGGATCTGGATAAGGTTGGGATATTGCTTATCGATCGACTCGCCATCAACGCCGTCGATCTTCAGAAAATAGTCGACCAATGCTTTGGACATCCTGAGAACTCCTAATATATTTCAAGAAATGAAACAAGCTCACCATGCGTGCAACGACACCGCGCCACGACCTCCGCCACGAGGCCGTCCCGCGATCTTTCGAATCCGCCTTCCGCCGCGCGGGAGGGGCTCCACCGGCTGCCGCCGGTCAGGCGCCGACTCCTGCTTGGTCGACGGCAGTTTCGAAACCAGCCGGAGAGACACGGTCAACCCTCCAGCTGGAAATGGGGCGCAGGAAAACTGCGCGCGATAGTAGCCGGGGTTCTCCGGGATCTCGTCGACCACCACCTCGGCGGCCGACAGCGGCCGCTTCGCCTTGGTGGTCTCGCTCGAGATCGACGGATCGCCGTCGACGTAATTCATCAGCCAATCGTTGAGCCAGCGCTGTGTATCCTCGCGCGACTTGAACGAGCCGATCTTGTCGCGAACGATGCACTTCAGGTAATGCGCGAAGCGGCAGGTCGCGAAGATATACGGCAGCCGGGACGAGAGGTTGGCGTTCGCCGTGGCGTCGTCGTCCTCGTAGATCGACGGCCGGTGCACGGTCTTCGCGCCGATGAAGGCCGCGGTATCGGAATTCTTGCGGTACACGAGCGGCATCAGGCCGGATTCCGACAGTTCATGTTCGCGACGGTCCGAGATCGCGATTTCCGTCGGGCAATGCAGCTCGACCTCCTGGTCCTGCGACGGCAGCACGAACTTCGGCAGCACTTCCACCGCGCCGCCCGACTCGATGCCGCGGATCTTGGTGCACCAGCCGTAGGTCTTGAAGGCACGGGTGATGTTCGCGCCCATCGCATAGGCGGAATTCGCCCAGCAGAAATCCTCCGAGCGGTCCGGATCGACCTTTTCCTCGAAACCGAACTCCTCGATCGGCTGCGTCTTCGGCCCATAAGGCACGCGCGCCAGGAAGCGCGGCATGGTCAGCGCGAGATAGCGCGAATCGTTGCTCTCCCGCAGACGGCGCCAGAACGCGTACTCGGTCGACGTGAAAATCTTCGAGACGTCGCGCGGATTCGACAGTTCGTTCCAGTTGTCCATCTGCAGCAGCCCCGGCGCGGCCGCCGACACGAACGGCGCGTGGGCAGCCGCCGCGATCTTCGACATCTCGGTCAGGATCGACACGTCCTGCATGCTGTGGTCGAACTGGTAATCGCCGATCAGACAGCCGAACGGCTCGCCGCCGAACTGACCGTATTCCTGCTCGTAGATCATCTTGAAGATCGGACTCTGATCCCACACCACACCCTTGAAGCGGCGCAGCGTCTTGCCGAGGTCCGACTTCGAGATGTTCAGGTAGCGGATCTTGAGGTTCTCGCTGGTGTCGGTGTTCGATACCAGATAGTGCAGGCCGCGCCACGCGCCCTCGAGCGCCTGGAAGCGCTTGTTGTGCAGCACCTCAGTCAACTGCCCGGAGATCTTCTTGTCCAGTTCCGCGACCAGCTGCTCGATCGTCTGCGCGACATCCTCCCGGACCACGACCCGGTTGCGGCGCGCATACGTGAGCAGCGTCTCGACGGCGCTCTGGACCGCCTCGGCGGCCTCGTTGGTCCTGGGCCGGAACGAACGGCGCAGGATGTCCTTCAGGTCGTCGTCGACGCGTTCCTCGACGACGACGTGTTCGGCGGACGGTTCAAGCTGGCTGAGCGTGCTCATTTCACCTCCTGGTTCGATTCCGGATCGCCGGACGGCCCGGCAGTGGGCGCCGGTTCGGCAACGGCGGCCTCCTCGTCCGACCATTGCGGATTCTTGAGCAGCTCGTGGATCAGATCCTCGGCCGCGGCCTTGCCGTCCATGTAGGTCAGCAATTCCTTCAGACGATTGCGCGCTTCGAGCAGCGTGGACAGTTCCGGAATGCGCCGCACCACGTCGGCCGGCTCGAACGAATCCATCGACGTGAAGGTCAGGTCGATCGGAATCAGCGTGCCGTCGTTCGTCAGGACGTTCTTCACGTGATAGCTCAGCGACGGCGCGATCTTCGCCATGCGCTCGTCGAAATTCTCCACGTCGATTTCCGAGAACCGACGATCTTCGACCGGGCCGAGCGGCTCCACGTTGTCGCCCGACAGGTCCGCCATCACCCCTGCCACGAAGGGCAGCTCGACCTTCTTCTGCGACCCGTAGATCTCGACGTCGTACTCGATCTGCACCCGCGGGGCGCGGCTCTCCCCGATGAATTTCTGACCATCCTTGTGACGCACCATGCTATTCGCCCTCCTAAATTAAGAAATCCAATTACCTGGCCCCTGCCGGGCGCCCGAGCTGGGCTGCCAGTGCCGCCCCTTCCGGATAAAGCTCCGCCATGACCTCCTCGAAGCCCGCGCCCAGCATGCGCCGGACCCGCGACAGGAAGATCGGCGCCGGATGGCTCGGTTCGTGAAGCAGGAAGTATTCGACGATGCGATCGAGTGCCGCCTCCACGTCCTTTCTCGTTGCCAGACTGGATCGGATTCCATACGTTTCGCCATGGCGGACCGGCTCAACGACTGAGACTGATGGCTCATCGCTCGTGTCAGGCGGCTCATTCGTGTTGATTCGCGACAAAGCCTGACCCAGCAGCGTCAACACGCCCGTGACGTCGACCGGCTGCTCTGTGGCACCCATCGATTCATTTATCCTTACAAAGGAATCCTGAATTTGATGAAGAAAGCTTGATGCCGACGCCTTATGCGCGGAATCCTCGAGGATCGCACCGGCCTCTCCGTTCGCCAGTGCATTCAAAGAGATATCCGTCTCGCCGAAACAGGCACCGCCGAACTGATGCAGGAACTGATGACCCGAAATCCAACCCAGGTGCAATGCGTGAATTTCTCCGGGCACCTCACCCGCCAACGCGCGCGGATGAATCGCATCGACCGGCAGGCTCATGATGTCGGCCAGCACCCTGACGCTCTCGGCCAGCCCGGCGATGCCTCTTCTCGCCATGCACGCGCGGATGTACCAGATCGCCACGCGGATATCCTTCGCCCGCGCCAGCAGCCCCAGACAGGCTTTTTCGATCGACGTCCACTGAAACGCGCTCTCGCCTTTTCGCTGCGGTGCGCTTCCCACAGAGTCGTATTCCGAAATTGCCGCGTCGATTCGGATGAAATCTTGATCAAATTCCAGTTCATCCAATTCCTGCGCTGACCCCTCGCCATCATTTTTTATCATTTCGTTTATCGATTCAAAATCACAAACAATTTCAATTAAATAATAGATCAAGCAACATAAAATCTATGAACGATGACCCACAAAATTGGTGAAGTGACAGTTATCCATAAAGAAACTCTATCAATCATGGTTTCACGAAATGTAAAGATTCGGAGGGGCAGATGGCCCGGCAGAACCTCGTGGCATCACCAGCGATAACCGACTTGCGCCTTGAACGCGGTAGAGCCGCCTTGATTCGAAGCCGCCAATGCCGTGGCAACGTTCAGATGCATGTTCACCTGGTATGCAGCGCCGATACCTAGTGCACTCGCCGTTCCGTAAGTACCGACTGCCGCACCCACCCATTTCTCGCCGGCGGCGAGCATCGGAATGCTCGGCATTGCGAGTGCCGATGCGATCCCTCGATCCACGTATGCACGCGTCTCGCCTAGGCCACGATTGAACTGCTGGACACTTACGGCATCCGTTGGGCCAATGCCTTCCGCGAGGTTCGTAATGCGACGCTCCTCACCCGGCCGTCCGACAGATACCGTGTTCGGTTCGCTCGCGATCGACCGTGAACCAAGCGCCACCGACGTTCCCTGTGCGACTGCGCCTGCGCCAAGCGCAGTGGCGTCCTGGCCACTCGCGGTAGCGCCTGCACCTATCGCCATTGCACGTTCGCCAACCGCCGCTGCACGGGCCCCGTATACAGCATTCGAGTTGCCGCTGCTCCTCGCGAGTACACCCTCCACGGTTGTGTCATTGCCCAATGCCGAGGCGCCGAAACCCGACGCAATCGAGCCCTGGCCGCGCACCGACGAACCCGAGCCTTGTGCAATCGATCCGCTACCTTGCACGTTTGCCATGAAGCCATTCGCGACCGAGTCATTGCCGGTTATATTGGTCAGCGCACCGGCGGCCATGGAGCGGCTCCCAATCACTGTGCCGTTCGTACCCAGTGCGACCGACTGGGTTCCGGCTACGGATGAGTCTGTACCGACCGACATCGCACCGGGGCCGTTTGCATATGCACGCGTGCCGCCAGCGAACGAACCAACATCGGCAGCCCTAGCCTGAGCACCAAATGCGCTGGAGTCGATGCCCGATGCGAGCGACGACTGACCGTTAGCCGTGGCGTTCATGCCAGACGCGAGCGAGCTTTGACCGAAGGCAGCGGACATTGCACCCGTCGCCTTTGCACCCTGCCCATTGGCGGTCGAGTTCTTGCCGGACGCCACCGAATCATTACCCGCAGCGGTCGCGTTGTCGGCGATGGCCTGTGCGTTCTGGCCGTTCGCCGTCGAATTCACACCGGACGCCATCGCGTTGTTACCCGTCGCCGTTGTGTTCTTCTTGCTGGCCTGCGCATTCTGACCGAGGGCCGAAGCACCTTCGCCGGTGGCCTTTGCACTCTGCCCGGTCGCGATCGAGTTCAAACCGGACGCCATCGAATCATTACCCACCGCCGTCGCGTTGTCGGCGATGGCCTGTGCGTTCTGGCCGTTCGCAGTCGAATTCACACCGGACGCCATCGCGTTGTTACCCGTCGCGGTCGCGTTCTTCTTGCTGGCCTGCGCATTCTGACCGAGGGCCGAAGCACCTTCGCCCGTGGCCTTTGCACCCTGCCCGGTCGCGATCGAATTCAAACCGGACGCCATCGAATTACTACCCACCGCCGTCGCGTTGTCGGCGATGGCCTGTGCGTTCTGGCCGTTCGCCGTCGAATTCACACCGGACGCCATCGTGTTGTTACCCGTCGCGGTCGCGTTCTTCTTGCTGGCTTGCGCATTCTGACCGAGGGCCGAAGCACCTTCGCCCGTGGCCTTTGCACTCTGCCCGGTCGCGATCGAATTCAAACCGGACGCCACCGAATCATTACCCACCGCCGTCGCGTTGTCGGCGATGGCCTGTGCGTTCTGGCCGTTCGCCGTCGAATTCACACCGGACGCCATCGCGTTGTTACCCGTTGCGGTCGCGTTCTTCTTGCTGGCTTGCGCATTCTGACCGATGGCCGAAGCACCTTCGCCCGTGGCTTTTGCACTCTGCCCGGTCGCGATCGAATTCAAACCGGACGCCATCGAATTACTACCCACCGCCGTCGCGTTGTCGGCGATGGCCTGTGCGTTCTGGCCGTTCGCCGTCGAATTCACACCGGACGCCATCGTGTTGTTACCCGTCGCGGTCGCGTTCTTCTTGCTGGCTTGCGCATTCTGACCGAGGGCCGAAGCACCTTCGCCCGTGGCCTTTGCACTCTGCCCGGTCGCGATCGAATTCAAACCGGACGCCACCGAATCATTACCCAGCGCCGTCGCGTTGTCGGCGATGGCCTGTGCGTTCTGGCCGTTCGCCGTCGAATTCACACCGGACGCCATCGCGTTGTTACCCGTCGCGGTCGCGTTCTTCTTGCTGGCTTGCGCATTCTGACCGAGGGCCGAAGCACCTTCGCCCGTGGCCTTTGCACTCTGCCCGGTCGCGATCGAATTCAAACCGGACGCCACCGAATCATTACCCACCGCCGTCGCGTTGTCGGCGATGGCCTGTGCGTTCTGGCCGTTCGCCGTCGAATTCACACCGGACGCCATCGCGTTGTTACCCGTTGCGGTCGCGTTCTTCTTGCTGGCTTGCGCATTCTGACCGATGGCCGAAGCACCTTCGCCCGTGGCTTTTGCACTCTGCCCGGTCGCGATCGAGTTCAAACCGGACGCCACCGAATCATTACCCAGCGCCGTCGCGTTGTCGGCGATGGCCTGTGCGTTCTGGCCGTTCGCCGTCGAATTCACACCGGACGCCATCGCGTTGTTACCCGTTGCGGTCGCGTTCTTCTTGCTGGCCTGCGCATTCTGACCGAGGGCCGAAGCACCTTCGCCCGTGGCCTTTGCACTCTGCCCGGTCGCGATCGAGTTCAAACCGGACGCCACCGAATCATTACCCAGCGCCGTCGCGTTGTCGGCGATGGCCTGTGCGTTCTGGCCGTTCGCCGTCGAATTCACACCGGACGCCATCGCGTTGTTACCCGTTGCGGTCGCGTTCTTCTTGCTGGCCTGCGCATTCTGACCGAGGGCCGAAGCACCTTCGCCCGTGGCCTTTGCACTCTGCCCGGTCGCGATCGAGTTCAAACCGGACGCCACCGAATCATTACCCACCGCCGTCGCGTTGTCGGCGATGGCCTGTGCGTTCTGACCATTTGCAGTCGAATTCACACCGGACGCCATCGCGTTGTTACCCGTCGCCGTCGCGTTCTTCTTGCTGGCTTGCGCATTCTGACCGAGGGCCGAAGCACCTTCGCCCGTGGCCTTTGCACTCTGCCCGGTCGCGATCGAATTCAAACCGGACGCCACCGAATCATTACCCACCGCCGTCGCGTTGTCGGCGAGGGCCTGTGCGTTCTGGCCGTTCGCCGTCGAATTCACACCGGACGCCATCGCGTTGTTACCCGTTGCGGTCGCGTTCTTCTTGCTGGCCTGCGCATTCTGACCGAGGGCCGAAGCACCTTCGCCCGTGGCTTTTGCACTCTGCCCGGTCGCGATCGAGTTCAAACCGGACGCCACCGAATCATTACCCACCGCCGTCGCGTTGTCGGCGAGGGCCTGTGCGTTCTGACCGTTCGCAGTCGAATTCACACCGGACGCCATCGCGTTGTTACCCGTTGCAGTCGCGTTCTTCTTGCTGGCCTGCGCATTCTGACCGAGGGCCGAAGCACCTTCGCCCGTGGCCTTTGCATTCTGACCATTCGCCGTCGAATTCACGCCGGACGCTATCGAATTGTTACCCGTAGCCGTTGCGTTCTTCTCGGTGGCCTGCGCATTCTGACCGATCGCAGAAGAACCCTCGCCCTTGGCCAGTGCATTCTGACCGTTCGCCGTCGAATTCACGCCGGACGCTATCGCGTTGTTACCCACAGCAGTCGTGTTCTTCTCCGTGGCCTGCGCATTCTGACCGATCGCAGAAGAACCCTCGCCCTTGGCCAGTGCATTCTGACCGTTCGCCGTCGAATTCACACCGGACGCTATCGCGTTGTTACCCACAGCAGTCGTGTTCTTCTCGGTGGCCTGCGCATTCTGGCCGATGGCCGAAGAACCTTCACCTGGTGCTGTCGAATTTTTACCCAGAGAAAATCGGACGACACCTGACGATTCGGTTGGGCACCCAACACCGACCAAGCAGGTAATCGCTCCTAGCCCACTCGTGACCATATTTTTCACATTTTCGAATGAGCCCTTGAGCCCGACGATCTCCTTCTTCTGCTCTTCGACAGATAAGGTCAGCGCGTTTTCCGTTCCTTGTGGATCGCTAGCTTGAGATGCGTCTGACATCAGGCCCGGGTGATCATTCGCAAAAGCAATACCACTCGCCGATACCAGCGCCACGGCCAGCGCGATACGATGCAACTTCATTCTTGCTTCCTCTTTAGGACTATTGATCGCTTAAGAACCCGTCGATCGAATGAGTTTCGGGTCGACCAGATCGACGCGATATCGAATTGAAACGACTCCCCGACAGTGCGGTCAGCCTCTCCCATGGGATCTAGTGCTGGCTGCAGACACGGCGATATCTCCTCGCAAGTTAACTTCCACCCCTTCTCAGACCCGCGCGGTCAAACATGGCCATCATCTCGGGGAAGGCCGAGGCATGAGCTTGAGTGCTGCGCGAAATTGGTTGGTGCCAATCACAAGTATTTCGACCGGCAATAGACGCCGGGGCGGAAGAAGAATTGTCGCGACGAAGCAGGATTGTGGTAATGGTTAGAATCCTGAATTTATTAATAGGAATATTCCTAAAATCTATGTCGGAAAATTCTTATTGTTAAGTTATGTATTGATATTGTATCGATTTGCATGCCGAAATTTTTACAACAGAAAGTTCAAATACAGTACGCATTACCAAATAAGACTGATAGCCTCTAAGCCACCGCCAGAGAAAATTCGACCTAGACCTCCATCGCGCTCCTTCCAAAAAGCTATCAATGCCTGATCACAAAACATGTGCAGCATCTGATTGTTTTCAGGAAACCAATATAAACAAACTACACGCAAGAGCGCCACGATCCCTCATCAGTGACGCTGATACCTGAGCTAGGCAATATCCATGGATACAACGACACCGCATTCGTCTCAACGCATTCGGGTAATCGTCGCGGACGATCATCCCGTTGTCCTTATGGGAATCCGCAAGGCACTGGAGGCAGATGCGAACATCGCCCTCATCGCGGCCGTAGGCAATCTTGGCGAGTTGCATGCAGTACTTGAGGCCCATGTGTGTGACGTCCTCGTATGCGACTACTCTTTCAACGACGACATTGCACAAGACGGCATGCGACTGATCGCTCGTCTAAAGCGCACCTATCCCGGCCTGCGCATCATGATGCTGACCGTTCACGACGATCCACTGCTGGTGCGTCGACTTCTTGCAATCGGCGTCGGCGGCTTCATCTCGAAGGCCAGCTCCGCCCTCATGTCACTCGTCTCCGCAATTCGCACGGTTCATCAGGGTGATCTGTACATCGACCCGAAAGTCGCGCAGATGCTGATGTCCGAGCACATCAAATCAATCTCGAATCGGGATACGCAGGGAGAAAAGACCCTCACCAATCGAGAGTACGAAGCTGTTCGGCTGATCTCACAGGGCCTGACAATCAGCGAGATCGCCCGTCAGACATGTCGCAGTGTGAAGACCATAAGCACACAAAAAGCATCGGCCATGAAGAAGCTCGGGGTACGCAACGACATTGATCTTGTGATCACCTTCCGCAGCCTGTCCGAGGACGACGCTGCATGATCACGAAAGTCGCAAAAGTACTTAATTTACTGTCGAAGATCCTGAAAAAAAGATGGCTTCGCACCACGCGCAGCGGCTTCCAGTTTGCTGCGGACGGTTATGCACGAGCTATCCTATTCGCTGGCTCTTCTCTCCTGACAGTCGCGCTTTTTTCTACCACGGCGTTACTTGTCCTGCGCAATTTCGACAGCTACCTATCGAGCCAGGCCGAACTGCTCGATGATCAGATCAACGCGGTCAATGTGTCGCTCGCACACATCGCATCACAGGCCGACTACTCGATCGGCTTGTATGAAACACTTTTGAACGTGGAATTGGGAAGCAATCTACGCAGGTTTGGACCTAGCGACCGCAAAAGGCATTCCGACTATCTACGGCAGTTTGACATCGCCGAGCGCGACTGTCCTCTAGTCGTCTATCATTCGCCCTCGCGTCGAGGTAGGGGCAAGCACGACCACCTACCCTGCTCGTCGCGTCTCCTGCGTAACTTCTGGTTCTGGGTCATGGACGCCCCAGACCCGCTGAGTCATCCAAACTACGTCAGCTATATCTTCGGTGCCAACGGAAATTACCTTGCAGAACTAGGCAAAGTGATCCGAAGCAATCCGAAGGACATCGATGCGTACATTGCTGATCGGATCCATCCCATATTCGAATCGCTGCGCGCCAACCCGCCGAAACGCCATAATCATCAGAAAGGATGGTGGCTGCCGCTGCACTACGATCGCGCACTACAGCAGCAAGCACTGAGCTACGTTTTGCCGGTTGTACACCAGGGCAAGGTGATCGCCATCTACGCATTGAGCATTCCTCGATCGACGATATACAGTCGTGTGCTTAAACATAAGCGGCTACATCATTATTGCCTTGTCAACGGTACCGACGTGCTCGCCTACCCACCCGAGGAAACTCGCCAATGCGAGGCGCATGCACTGGCTATCGCACGCAACCGTGGGGACCATGCCCATACGTCCAACGGAGGCTGGATACGAATCGGTTCGACATTTTATCTGTTGAAAGAGGCTATCGACCGGAAGTGGATTTGGGTGTACACAATCGACCCAGCGCTTTCCGTCAAGGGGCAATTGCTGGACGCGCTTGTCGTAATCAGCGGACTTGTCGCAATTCTCACCTTACTGTGGATGATGACCTTCTGGTTCGACAGCCGGGTTCTGATGCCGATTGCAATACAAATCCGCGAGGGTCGCGAGAACGAACAATTCACCCGCGCGATGGTCGATCTGCTGCCGTTCGGCGTATCTGTTCACGACCGGAAGTTCGGCGCCGTTGTAATGATGAATGGTGCTGCCCGTGCCTACGCCTGCGAGCACGCAAAGCTATTCCTGCTTCTCCATTCACGCCTACCCAACAACGATTCGGTCGAGGTGACCCCGTTACGGATAGAACACGAGATCACGGCGGGGGGCGAATCGATCCACCTCGAAGTCATGGGTCTTGGCACAAGATACATGGGACGTGACGTCGTGCTCTGCACGACGCACGATCAAACTGCACGTGTTCGCTCCGAACAGTATCTGCTCGCGGCGAAGCAAGCGGCGGATGAAGCAAGCCGTGCGAAGAGTGCTTTCCTTGCAGCAATGAGCCATCAAATTCGCACGCCTCTCCACGGCGCGCTCGGGAATCTCGAATTGCTAGGCAATCGAAGGCTCAGCGCCGACCAGCGTGAACTTGTGGATGTGATCCAGCGTTCGTTCGGTTCGCTCCTTGCACGCGTCGACAACGTGCTCGATCAGTCAAAGCTTGAAGCGAATCAATGGCGGGTCACAACGTCAATGCTCAATCTCGGAGAACTCGTCGAACAATGCATCCAGGCATTGTTACCTCTTATCAGGCGCCCAGGCGTACGCATCGACTACCGAATTGGCGCCGGGCTGGATTCGATATGCGGAGACGCCACAATACTGCGGCAGGTGCTCATGAATCTGCTCCACAACGCAGGAAAGTTCACTCATCGGGGTGCAATCGTTGTGACCGCGCGTCTATGCGAGGGCGCAACCTCCAAACATGACGTCGAGATCATTGTTGCCGACTCGGGCACCGGCATCCCCCCGGAGCAAATGCAACGGCTTTTTGAGCCTTTCACGCAGTTGACACATGCCGGGGCGGATTTGCACACAATCGGCGTCTACGGTTCGGGGCTGGGGCTTGCGCTCTGTAAAAGCTTCTGCGACTTAATGGGTGGAAGCATTCATGTCCACAGTACGCTCGGCGAAGGCAGTCGCTTTTCGTTTCGAGTGCCGTATGCGGGAGGCAACGAGTCCTCACGTCACGACAACGCGCGACTGCGTGGAACGACATGCTTGGTTTGCGTCGAGCGTGCCGACTGGCCGAATGATCTGCCGCGCTGGCTTCTTGGAGAAGGTGCTCAGCTGTCGCGCTGCTCTTCGCAGGAAGTTTCCGAAGCGTCCACTGACCATGTGGTTATATTGGTAGTAGGCATGCAAGCACCTGCACGACAGCGACTTGCGAAGATAGCTCGTTCCGCGCGCGGCATCGTCGTGGTTGCGGACGATGGACCTCTACGCCCCGTGCGTCGTGGTTGCGCGTGGTTCGTGTCTTCATATTCGAAAGTCGCATGTATCGATGCGGTACTCCTTGCAGCGGGGGGGAATGTCGAAGATGAGGGTGCCGCCACCGCCGCTCATTTCTGGACCACGAGCCCTCCGCCGAATGCGCTCAGAATGAGCCGCCGGATACTAGTCGTCGACGACGACGAAATCAGCCGCCAGTTGATTGCGCAGCAACTCAGGCAACTCGGCGTTGCATGCGTCGACGAATCAGCAGATGGTGACGATGCATTCGATCGGACGTTGTCACACAAATACGACCTGATTTTCACCGATCTCAGGATGAGCCGCGTGAACGGCGACACGTTTGTGCGGATACTTCGCGAGGCCAACATAGCAACGCCGGTCGTACTGGTCACTGCAAACATCGAATGGCGCAACGTCGCAGACGACGATCACACCGGATTTGCGGCGATACTAGTCAAGCCAGTGACACTTGCGGACATCGGGCGCGTGCTGGAAGAAAACATGTCCGGTATTGTCCGCTTGCTGAGCGACCCTCATCCACGGCTCGACTATTCCCGCGACCCGAAACTGGAAGAGATCGTAATCGAATTGGTCAGCGCGGATCTTGCACTCGGGCGCGCCGCGACTGCCAATCATGACGCGGAGTTGCTCGCCCGAGTCACACACAAGATTGCCGGCGCGCTACTCATGGTTGGCGAAGAGGGTCTCGGCGCACGCGCTCGGGCACTAGAAAAGGCTTGTGCGGGCGGCTATGACAAAAAACTCGAGGGTCAGTTTGAAGCGCTTGACAGATGTGTCGACGAGTGGCTCGATGGGCTGCGTACTGGAGAAAAAGGTATGCCGCACGCCTGGACCATCGAGTATGCGATCTAGACTGCCCAGCAATGATCCGGTTGATAGAGGATTCGACGAATCCGGTCGAGATTCCCCGGCCAGTATGCGGTCGTGTGCGGTCATCAATCGGAAAATCGCGATTAGCCAATAGATACATGACCACGTTCATGCGTTTGTGACGTGCCTGCCTGATCTGACGGCTCGAATACGGAACGCGTTACTCGCACCGGTCAAGGAGCCGATAGAGTTTCTCCACGAGCGCTTGCCAGCCTGCGGCAACACTGGTCCAGAGGAAGCTGCGTTCGCCGACCCGAGCGTGGTCTTCAATTCAGCGCAATGACTGTCGTGGAGGCGGCGAAGTACACCGCAGCCTTGCGCGAAGTGCAGAAGCGTGTGATTTGCACGACAACATATTCCTGCTGGATACAGTTGATCAGCAACTTCCCTCCGTCTCGTAGACAGGAAAGAAACGTTGTGCAATCACTTCCCAGGCTTTTCAACGGCTACCATGGCTAACAAAAAATTATCTCAATGAAAGTCGCCATGACGCTCGGCCTGCGCGGCCCGACCTCGCTTTACCGACGTCAAGTTCAAGGAACCCTCCATCATGACGAGATAGGCGAGACAGCACAGCACCGTCATATTCTTCGTCACTGGGCCGAACGGATGAAAAATGAACGTCGGAATACACACAGCAATAGCGATCGAATAGAAGACAACAACCACGAACTGCAATTGCCAGATTCTTCGAGATGGAAAGAAGCACGACACCACACCCATGGCCAGATCGAGAAAACACGCGGCTACAAATGCGGGAACGGCGTTGTGCGTAAGCCCAACCTGTCGCAGCCATTCCAGCGATTGCGCGTGCGGAAAGATGAACCATGAAGTGAATGCGGTCCATATCCATATGAAGGCCATTGTCATCCGCATGGCCCAATACAGCCGAACAAGATTTTTCCCGGGATCGCTCGGGTTTCGATGATGCTCAGGATTCTTGATCGGTTCGTCAACCGTTTCTCCCCGTGTCGACCTGCTCGATGTATGACGAGGCGAATTCATAGCGCGGGCTTGAACACCATCAACCAATACACGATGACGAGCGCACTGAATGCCGGAACGCCAAGCCAGAACCAGGCGCGCGCGTATTGCCAGTACTGTCGAGGGAGCGTGGTGCATTCGGCATCGGCGATCCGCGCGATATCGCGCATTCTCATCTGCAGCCACACCACCGGAAGCCAGCAGCACCCTGCGAGCAGGTACAGGCAGATTGCATAGAAGATCCAGCCGCTACCGATCGCATAGCCGGCAGGCCAAGCGAGCCCCAAGCCGGTGAGCGGCTGAAGGATGACGGCAGGGGTCGTGAAGATCCAGTCGGCTAGCACCGTGCGTTCGGTCACAATGCGGATCGCCCTGACGTCTCCGCTGCGGTCCGTTATCCACTTGAAGAATGCGATGCCGATTCCCGTGCCGAACAGCACAGTCGAACTGAGGATATGGACGCATTTGAGGATGAGATAGGTGTTCATGCGGGCACTTCGTGAATGTCGAATTCCCTCAGCGCGGCGAGATAGTCTTCAACAGTCAGCAGGCCAACGCACTGCATCGCGCCGCTGGGCAAGATGTCTCCTCGCGCCAGCTTCTGCGCGAGAGCGATGGCGGCCCCGCACGGAATATACGGGCCGTGGTTGTTCGCAGCGACGAGATGCCAGTCGAGTTTTTGCGGCCTACCGTCATGACCCGCTCCTTCCAGCGAGACGAACATTGCGCCTTTGTCGCTGACGAACGGCTCCAGCCAGCGGCTTATCGCATGTAAAGGCGCCGCGAGCGGCAGGATGCTGGAAATCAGGCCCAGGCGCACCAGCTGCGAAGCCATCCACACCACAAGGTGCCCCGGTGCACTGGCGAAGCCGGCATGAAACGTAACAGTGCGCACATCCGGATAACGACGCGGGAACACGACCAGATCGGGGACATCGCAACTGCCGAGAAAGCGCTTGCCAACAGGAGCGGGAAAAGGATAGCGCTGCAAATCGAGCCAGCCGCGAGTGGTTTGCCAGCGCCCCTCCACCAACCGGTGAATCGGCTTTCCGCAATACCCAAAGACGCCTTTCATCGTGGCAAGCCCTGGAGATCTTGCACCGGAACCGATGCCGTGACGAATGGAATCAAGACGGGAGAACCGGCTCAGATAGCGATCGACCACGGCTGACGAAAGTGCTGGCAGCGAGCTCGCACCGCTTGTCACGAATACGCCGCGTTCGCGAGCCGCCGTGTCCAGTTGTTCGATGCCGACGACAAAATCGCGGCCGTCCGCCAAATCGATGTAGTTTGCACCGGCAGCAATCGCCGAACGCGCCACCGTGTAGTCTTGGTTCTGAAAAGGACCGGCCGTGTGAATCACGGAGTTGACGCCGAGTGCGAGAAATTGCTCCGCGAGATCCGCCTTGCGTGCGTCGATGGCCAAGCCCTGAGAGGACTTCAAACCGAGCTGTTCAGCGACCGCCCTGGCTCGGGCAGCATTGCGTCCGCCGATCAGCAGGCGGATACCCTCGGTCTGCGCGAGGGCCTCACAGATGCGTTCGCCAAAAAAGCCATAACCGCCGATAACGAGAATGGTATGCATGTTCTTGTGCTGTAGTTTGCTTCCCGGCGCGCTCACGGGACGACAACCTGGCCGTTGGGGCTTTGGCGCAAATAGCTGTCCTGATCGAGACGTTTCTTATAAATACGGATATCCCAGCGGTTGGCAAGGATAGCATTCCAGACGACGGGTGCGGTGGTACCCCTGAGCCCGAGAGCGGAGGCGTAAAACTGGCCTTTGAGAATGCGATGAGTTCGCCTCCAATGACCGCGTTGGGCTGGCGCGACAACGCGCTGCGCTCAAACAGCATGGGCTGCATTCGCGCGTGGAGTTATCGCGACGCCAGCGTTCGACGCGACAGAGCGCGATATGGAAGTCCCGCTTCAGCGGGGCATCGAGATAAATGAGCGTCTTGAGATGAGTCCGGCTTAATTCTCTCCGCAGTGCGGAGAAAATCGGCTCATCGGGAACAACCTCAGCCACGCGCAGACAGTGTCGCATGCTGCTTGCTCCAGCCGCGCCCATATTCGGCCGTGAGCCGCTGCGCCGGCGCGGCAACGATCTGCTCGCCCGATCCCCTCGCAGCACGCGTTCTGCAGGCGCCGGCCGATCTGCCAGTACCGCCAGGTCAGCTCGCCATTGACCGCGGTGGCAGCCCGTCTCGTTACGGCTACCATGAAGATTCGAATCAATTTCTCGTGAACTCTCATGCCGCAGGCCGGATGCTTTGCTCCAGTATTGGGCTTGCCTCACCCGACATCATGTCGAGTCGGCTTTCGTTCGAGGGCATGGAATTGCCCACCGTTGAGATTTCACCAACCTCGTCGAGCCGATAACCGTGCGTATACACGGCACTCAACCGGAATCCATTTTCCGGACGAAGTGCTAATTTCAGTCGAAGTCGATAGATGTGGGTATCCAGACTCCTTGATGTTCCGTCCAGGGCTCTGCCCCAAGCGAGCGTTGCCAGCAGATCTCGAGAAACGATATTCCCAAGGTTGTCGAACAAGCAATTTGCCAAAGCGAATTCTTTCGCTGTCAAATCGATGATCTCGCCGCGAAACGTCACAGTTCGCGCCATCGAATTTAAAACGTAATCACCGACCCGAATCAAACCGGATCGATTCTGGGTGCGCTTATTTCGGCGTATCAGCGCATTAATCCGCGCTGCAAGTTCAGCGCCACGAATCGGCTTGACAATATAGTCATCCGCCCCCGCCTCCAGCGCTGCGACGACGTCAATCTCCAATATCCGGGCCGTCAGGAACAATACGATTGGTTCATCGCCGAGATTGCTACGAATCCAATACAACACGCCCAAACCGTCTACTACTGGCAATCGCCAGTCAAGCACCACGAGCTCAATCGCCTTGCTTTTGAGCGCTTGCACGGCGCGTTCACCATCGCATACCCAGCAAACCTCACGACCCGCCTCTCGTAACGCTTTCTCAACAATTGAAGCTTGAGCCGGATCATCTTCCACTAATAATATACTCATCGCGTCACCACACGTTTATATTCCGCCATTTCGAGTTCGCAGATATTTCGGCAAAAATTCCTCACCAATTGAAACTCGATTAATCCCGCCATCGACTCAAGCGTGCGCACCGAGATCGCATGATCCTGGCCCCGACAATCCAGGAAGCGATCAACGAATTCAGATTCGGCATATTTAATGCCACCTTCAATTTTTTAATTGTTATTAAAATCTGAAAATCCGATTCAATATGCCCGCAACCTCGGCGGATTTTATATGCCAACCACCTCCTTGAAAATAAATCAACCATTTATCGGCATTGAAGCCACATTCTCTTCAACCCACCACCCCTATTCATTGCGGTCAGATAGATATATCCAAGGCAGCGCAAATTCAGTCATTTTTTTCGATGACGCCGCCGCCTTCGGCAAGCTGCGAGCCACCGCATCGCAAAGTGCTTCGATATAGGCCAGGATCGTTGCGTTCGAGCACGCGGTCAGCTGTCGGTTGGCGTTGATGCACAAGGAAACGTCAGCAATTCCGGCCAAAGGCGATGCAGGGCTGTCGGTCAGGGCAAGAAGCCGCGCCCCTTGCTCATGCGCCCGTTTAGCCAGTGCGATCGTGTCGCGCACATATCGGGGAAAAGCGATCGCAATAACCAGATCCCGCGATGTGACATTGAAGAGGTGACGCGCGGCATGTTCCGGCCCGCCCGCCATCGACAGGGCCTGCACGTTATTCCGATAAGGATTCAGCCCGTGTTCCATCAGGTTCGCGAGATAGCCGCTGGACCCGTAACCGAGAATAAATACCCGGTCAGCTTCCACGATTTCCTTCACGGCTTCCTCGGACGCCTGATGATCCAGTCCGCGCAAGCACATGTCGATATTCTGAGCCTCACGGGCAAGAGCCTCGCCAAGCGCCTGCCGGACGGGCGTTTGCGATTCAAGAGCACTGCGCAAGCGCTCGACGGGTGCGAAGACTGCTTCAAGGTCAGGCACCAGACTTGCCCTGAAATGCGGATAGCCGTCGAAGCCTAGTGCGCGCGCAAAACGGTTGGCGGTGGCGACAGACACATCAACAGCCTCTGCAAATTCGTCAATCCGCATGGTGGCGGCATGGAGAAGATTCGTCCTCACGAATTCCGCGACGCGCCGATGTGCTGGCGTGAGCATCGGCATCATGCGGGCAATCCGCGCGTCGACCGACTCGTCACAAGACGGCTCGTTCGAATCGACTGGAACAGGGGCCATATCCACTGGGGCACGCTCGCATCAGGTATGTAAACCAATTTACAGGGAATTATATGTTGTAAATTGGTTTACGCAACCGGGGAAAAACGAGAAAGTTCTTGTCTGACATTAAGGGCAGCCAAATTTCAGGAGTGGCGATCCAAAGCACTCCCAACGTCTTCCGCCACGGATGCCTGGCAGCGATCAAGCGTCGCGCCTGTGCGCAACGCAGCCTTGAAGGCAATTTTCAGCGCCTCGTCCGGATCGCTCGACGTGATGTGATCAATCGGCCTGACCTCGGGAACGACGCCGCCGCGGTTCGTCCAGTGCCGCGTCTCGTTCAACGCGTGTTCAGCGAAATCCTGCTTGAGATCCGGTTGCAGAATCCCATCGCGTTCGGAACGGGCGCGGCGCTTGTCCGGATCGCGCAGTTGCGCATCGCCTGCCTCACCCGGAGGCAATCTGAAACGACACGACTTCGCCGAGCCGACCGACCCGCGCCTCGGATTCGGCCGCGACGCGCGACCGGCTCGTGACCGCTTGTGCCGGCACGGCCCGCATCGCGTCACGCGGACGCCGGCCGCCGACGCCCTTGCTCCCCGGCCGTCAAACGAAAGGCGCCCGCGCTGAAGTCCGGCCCCGCCCCCGGCAGGCGAATTCAGGCCGTCGCCGCCTCGACCGCGACATAGTCCGCGATGTTGAAGAACCGAGCTTCGTTCAACAGGTCCGTCCCGGGAAAGCCCTCGGGATGGATGCGGCCGTAAATCGCGTCGCGCGGGCTCAATCCCGCGAGGCACATCCCGAGCACGAACTCGTCGAACGGCGCCATGAACTGCCGCGACACGCAGTGCATGCCCCAAATGAACACCGCCGGCACTTGCTCGGAACGGGTCCAGCGGCCCGGGTCGGCAATCGCGTCGTCCAGCAGGCCCACGGCCCACGGACTGTGCCCGTCCACGACGAGGAAGCCGTGCTTCGCGTGCGGCTTCCAGCGCGCGATGAAGTCGATCAGATCGGCGGCCGCGACATAGCCCGGCACGAGCCCTTCGGCATCGCTGAACGCGACGCGGAACGCGCGCTTGATCTCGTCGAGCGGAATTCGTCCGACACCGTCAGTTGTCCCGGATAGTAGTGCTCGATGACGCTGCGCAGATTCTTCCGGTCGACCTGCCGCAGGAGCGTTCAAGGATCGCGTCGGCAGCATCGCCGCGACGCACGTCGAGCCGCCGGTTGTGGACCAGGAACATGAACGTATGCAGCAGATCGCTCAACCGCGCCGCGCGGCAGACGCCGTCCGGCCCCTTCACGGTCAGACCGCTCGCGGCCACCGCTTCGTCGTAGCGATCGGGCTGCGAAATGTCGGCGTCGATCACGCGCACCTGCACGCCCGGCACGCTGCCCAGCGCCGACAGCGTATCCGCGGCGCGGCTGCGCGCCGATTCGTTGTAGTCCGCGCCGACCACGATGAGCGGATAATCGGCGAGATGCCGGCCGCGCCGCGTCGAATGTATGACGTACTGCGCGAGGCACAGCAGCGCGCTGCCGTCGCCGCAGCCCATGTCGGAGAGGCCCGCCGGCTGTTGATCGAGCGGCGTCTCGTCGAACAGGCGGCACATGATCTTCGTCGAGATTTCCCTGGACGCCGGGCCCGACCCCGCGCCGCTCGATGCGTAGACGTTCATCACGCGCTCGACGTCGAGCGGATCGGGGTTCCGAACAGCAATTCGTCGAGCAGCGCGTAGGTGCGCAGGTACGATGCGGCGAGCCCCGCGTACGGCGCGGCGATCGGCCGATGGATGCGACCGGCTTCGTTGAGCCGCGCGCGCGGCCGCCTGATCCACGTCCGCGACGCCCGTGCTGCCCATCAGCGCCCACGCCGCGTTCAACACGAAGTGCTCACGAGAAGTTGACTGGGAAACGGGGGTGATTCGGCGGCGCAGGCGGCGATATTCGCGGCATGGCCACTCACGGCATTCGAATTCCGCGATGACCGCCGCGTCGGACGATCCATCGAAAATCCTCGAATTGAAACTCCGACATCATCAATTCATTATTTGGAATTAAAATCAAAATCCTTACAATCACATTTCACCAGCTCAGTACGCGCCATACCAAATGCAAATCCCATAAAAATAAATCACCTCCAGATGCCATCCTTTTCAATAATTGCGCCCAAAGTATTCTGCACAAAGCACATTATGATTCTATTTTCTTAAACAATTTCATGCATCATAAGATGAAAATGAAATTTTCTATCGAATCATTAAAATTACACTCTATCAATGCACTTTTATTTTCACCAATAGAACAACAAATCGGCATTTTTGTGATTAACACCAATTCCCGCTATTGACCCGTTATCCGATTGAATGACGCGTCCTGGCGGGTCATTAACTTGAGCGGCGCGCCGATGCAATTTCGTTGAGCGCAACGTCGGCGACCTTGTTCCCCGTCAATTCACGCGCGCCGCGTCGACCTCGATCACCGACCGATTTCCGTCCAGGTGCCGCGATGTGTCCGCCCAGGTCGGAAACCGCCGCGCGCTCCGCCCAAGAAGCAACGCTTGCCTTGCGAAGGAGAAAGCCCGTCGCGACGCCAGCGCCTGCGCGAACCCGAGACGGCGTGTGCGATCGCGTCTGCCCGCGTCCGGGGCGAATGGCGAGCGCAAAATGTCGGGCATGGGGTCAGGGCGAGACAACCGCGCTCCACCGCGCACGCGCGTCGGCCAGACGCATTGGGGAAGGCCCGGCCCGGATGGTCGCTACTCCTATGGCACAATCGGCGATATCATGCGTTGCACGCCCCCGAGGGACGGCAAAGCCCCCGGAGCGAATCAGCGCCGCTTGACCGCCGAGGCCACGGCGCCAAGGCCGGGTCGGCTTCCCGACGCATGGGCTGTCGTTGACCATGACGCATGCCGGCGCAATTCCGACGGGGGAGCCCGCGCTGCATGTATCCCCGAGCGGGCCGCGCCCATTGCGCCGCAAGCGGCGCCTGCCGGGCACGATGCTCCCTGCTCGACGCGTCACAGCGTATCGATCACCACTGAGAGAACCTCTACATTCCGACATGCCCTGCCCTGCACGGCCTGGATTTGATGTCGCGGTAAGGAAAAATTTTTGTACAAAGGCCTCATGAAACAAGGGAAACCCAAACTTACCCGCCAGGACGCCGAGCGTCTTTTTGCCGGTCTGCCGGGAGAGAACACGAGCAGGCCGAGCAGCCGGCCGGCCAATCCGTTCGACGGCAACCCGTTCGACGCGGCCCGGCCCGCGGAAAAGGAAATCAAGCTCTGGAAGGACAACCTCGTCACGCTGCCGATCGCGATCGTGTTGCCCGCCGGCTACGCATCCCTGCCCCAGCTGCGCGAGGCGATGGCGCGCGCGTGGGGCGTCAGGTGGGTGAGGGAAACGAGCCGCGAGGTCGTCGCGGAGTTTCCCGAAGGATGGAAGGCCATTCGTCCCGCCACGGGCCCCATTGAACTACGCGACCCGTCGAACGTGGTGCGCGCGGTATACGGCTGGGCCGAGGACGCTGAACTCCGGCTGTTGCCGCGCTACCTGGTCGAGACGCAGTCGAACAGTTCGACCGGGATGGGCAGCCTGCTGGTTCGCGATCGCGCCAACGGACAGATCCTCGAGCGCGCCTCGAACTGGTCGTCATTGACCGGCACCAATCATCCGGACTGGGCCCGGCTGTCGGGGTGGATCAACTTGCACTACCCGCAGCATCAGGATCCGCTGCGCTACTGGGAAGATTGCGAGCTGAACGTCAGCAAGACCGGCGCCTAGCCCGGGAAATAGCTCGCCCGCGCTGCGGCCGAATCGCCGCCGGACCCGGGTCGAATCCGGCGCTCGGTTCCAGCGGTGACGCTGGCCGCTCATGGTCGACAACCGCGACAGCGGCACGCATTCCGATTGCGGGTTGCCGACGCGCCATGACGCGAACGCGAATCATTCGGCGCTCAATCCCGGCGTGTCGTCGAGCGACAGTGCGACCTACCCGCCGCGCGGCGCATCGCACGCCTGCGTGTCGTGCAGCGTCACGTCGCGCTCGTTGAACCGGCCGGCACGATTGAGCGGGTACAACGCATCGCGCCGGCCGAGCCGGTTCTGTTGCGGATCCGGACGAATGGGCGTGCGTCGCGCCAGGCACGCGCATATCGCCGCGTGGACACCGTTTCGGCATGCTCACTTTCAGAGCGCGCCGCAAGCGGCTCAACCGAGATTCGCCCAACGACAACCGGGATTCGTCCCGGCTCAACCCCGCGACCCAATCACCGACATCATATTTCTCAGCGTATTGTCGCGTTTGACGAAATGGTGCCACAAGGCAGCACTCACGTGTATTGTCAGAAGTCCATAGAAAATACACGCCAGCGCCACATGAACGCGAATCAACTGGCGGACGAGGTCGGCATCCTGCTTGACCAGAATTGGCAATTCATAACCCAGCAGCGGCACCGGAATCGCCATGCCCTTCGCGTTGACTATCGCCCATCCGATCAACGGCTGAGCGATCATGAAGATGTAAATCACAATATAGACCGCGCATGCAAAATATCGACCGATATCAAATTTTCCCGATGCAACAGGCTTTGCGACACGGCGTCTTGCAAGGATGCGAGGCACGATCAAGGCGAATCCTGCCATGCCCGCCGCTACGTGCAACACCATGATGGGATACGCCACCATTGATGGCGCGCCTTGACTCCATCTGAAATATTCCCCGGAAAGCGCGACCATCAATAGCAATATCGCATTTATCCAATGGATTAATACAAAATACCCCCTGCGCGGCCCGACCTCGATCGCCAACGCCCCACCTCTCATCGCATCCATTGTAATTTTCCCGCAAGCGCCACAAAATATTAAATTCGAATATCCAACAGGCTTGTAAAGCGTATTTTCAATACCAGTAGTAACGCAGGCCGCTCATGATCGAGAACCGCGACAGCTGCACGAATTCCGATTGCGGATTGCCGACGTTCCATTGCGCGAACGCGAACCATTCGGTGCTCAACCCCAGCTTGTAGTTGAGCGACAGCGCGACATTCCCGCCGCGCGGCGCATCGAACGCCTGCGTGTAGCGCAGCGTCACGTCGAGCTTGTTGAACAGGTCGGTGCGGTTGAGCTGGTACAACGCATAGCGCCGGCCGAACAGGTTCTGCTGCAGATTGAGCGCCTGCCCGAGCAGGCCCGCCGCGGCGGGATTACCCGTCGCGAGCGCGGCGTTGCCCGCGCGGATCGCCTGCTGGTACGCCTGCCGCTCGCCGCTCGTATAGCCGTCGCCGTTGTAGAGCAGCTCCAGCGTCTGCGTCCACCCGGAGGCGAGCGTATAGCTCGCGCCGAGCAGCGCGCTCGCCCGCACCCCACCCGCCCCGGTCTGGTTCTGCACGAATCCCCAGCCGCCCGGCGCGCCCGGTTGCGGGACGGCGAACAGCGCATTGTTGCCCTGTCCGAGCGAACCGTCCGCGTAAAGCAGCAGCGCATTCGATGCCGTCCACGTGCCATACGCGCCGAGCCGGTTCACGCCGTTGTCGCGATGCGAGACCAGCACGCTCGCCTGCGCCGCCTCGCCCGTCCAGTTCAGTTTCAGCGCGCCGACCGGCGAGAAATACGGCTTCGCCGCATCGCGCGTGTCGACGTGGAAATTGCGGATGCCTTCGATGCTCCAGGCCGGCGCGAGCTGTGCCGTCACCCTCACGAAATCCCGGCCCAGCAATTCCCGCACGGGATCGGTCTTGCCGGTTTCGGCGAAGAACGGATTGCTCGGCGACAGCAGGATCGCGCTGCCCCACAGCAGCACGCCGCGCCCGGCCTCCGCGTTGACCGAACCCGACACGCGGCACGACAGGCGCCCCTCGTTCAGATAGGCCTCGGCGGACCCATAGCCGGCCGACGCGGGCGTCCCGCTCTGCCATACGAAGAACCCGCGCGGCTTCAGCTGCAGGAAGCACGGCTTGGCCTTGAAGGTCAGGTCCAGGCGCGGATCGATCTCGGCCCGGCTCTCCGAGATGGCCGCGACGCGGTTGCCCGGATTGACGAGCGACGCGTGGTTCAGCACGGTTTGCGTGCCGTAGCCGAGCACCTGCAGATTGGACTGGAACGACAGCCAGTCCGCCGCGCCGCCGCCGCTGTCGCCGTCGGCCCGGGCGGGGGCCGCCGCGCCCAATGCGAGCAGCCACGCGGCGGCCAGCAGGCCGCGCGCCGCGCGCCCCGGCCCGCGCCGGAGCCGCCTCAACCCGGACGGATGCATGGTCAAACCCGACCTCCGCCGTCAGGGCCGATTGAGCGCATCGATGCTGAAGGTATCCGCGTCGAACCGCTTCGTCCTGACCTCGCGATACTGCAGCACCGAGTAATTCGACTTCTCGATCGTGTCCTGGATGGTCATCTTGCTGACGAAGGTCTGGGGCTTGCCGTCGATGTCGAGCCGATTGTCCATTTCGAACGCGGCGGTCTTGAAGAGCTTGCCGGACACGGTGTAGAACTCCGCCTTCAGCGGCACGAGCCGCGCGACGGACACGTAGTAGACGATCCGGTCGTAGGTGACGAACTTGCTTTTCGCGACCAGGTTGATCACATAGGCGTCCTCGCCGTTCACCTGCTCGGTGCGCAGGATCGTCGCGTCGTAGTCCTTCGCGTAATTGGTCGACGCGATGTCGCCGTTCGATGCGGGGCCGACCATCTTCTGCCGCGCGGAGATCGACACCGGCTTGGTCAGGCTGGGCTTGCCGAACCACATGCTGCGGCCGTTCTGCAGCAGCCGGCTGCCCGCATCGCGCGGCGGGTAGGTCGATTCCGCGAGGCTGTCGTCGTCGCTCGCGCGCACCGCGTAGCTGCGCTTGTCGATCGGGCTGCCGCCGTCCTGGCCGGTGATGTCGAGCTGCCACTCGACGCCGCTCAGGCCGCCGCCGCGCGCGCGATCGCTCGCCGCGACGATGCGGGTGGCGTCCTGCGCCGCCGGCGGCGTGGCCGCGAGCGCTGCGTGGACGACGATCAGCGAGGCCGCGAGGGCGACCCAGTGTTTCAGACCTTGCATGATGAATCCTCGAAAGTAAGCGATGAGCGTGAATGACCGGTCAGACGAAACTGAGCGCGTCGACGATCTCGACCCGCGTCGCGCGATACGCCGGGTACGCGGCGCACAGCACGGCGAAGCCCATCACGACGAGCGCGATCAGCGCCATGCGCAGCCAGTCCAGGTCGATCTGCAGCAGCACCTGCTGCGACGAATTGGGCGGCACATAGCCGATCTGCGCGGCATTGAGCGCGGCCGCGACGACGAGCGTGACGACGAGCCCCAGCAGTGCGCCGAGCAGCGCGATCCAGAAGCCCTCGAGCGCGAACAGCCTGACCACGCCGCCGTGGCTCAGGCCCAGCGCGCGCAGCGTGCCGATCTCGCGCGTGCGCTCGACCACCGCCATCGACATGGTGTTCGCCACGCTCATCGCGGAGATCACCAGCACGATGCTGGCGATGAACGAGAAAATCATGTCGAACAGCCCCTTCACCTGGGTATAGAAGCTCGACAGCTCCTGCCAGGTCCGGATCTCGACGTCGAAGCCGGCGGCCCGCAGGCTGGCTTCCAGGTCCGTGCGCGCCTGCGCGGTCAGTTCGGCGCGATCGAGCAACACGACGAAGCGCTCGACCGCGTCGGTGTTCATCAGCGACTGGGCGAGCGCGAGCGGCACCAGCACGTACTTGTCGTTGGTGCCCGCGCTGCCGGTATTGAAGACGTCGGACACTTCCGCGTCCACCGCATTCGCCTGGCCGTCGAAGGTCGACGCGAGCAGGCTGAACACCTCGTCCTTCTTCAGGTTCAGCAGCTTCGCCAGATCCTCCGACACCGCGACGCCGTTTTCGCGGTGCGCGTTGAGCCGCCCGCTGGCGTCGCCCGGGCTCGCGGCGCCCAGCGCGTCGTTGTGCGCGGGCACGATGCCCTCGCCGATGAAGATGGTCGACGCCTGGCCGTTCGACGCCAGCCCGTCGAGGCTCAGGCGCGGCGACACGAGCTTCACGCCCGGCTCGCGGTAGATGATCGACTCGACCTTGCGGGTCTCCTGCGGCGAGAACAGGTAGCGCTTCGGCTTGAGCTTGCCCTCCAGCATGAAGCCGCGCTTGAAGATGGTCAGGTGCCCGAGCCGCTCGCCCATCACCGCCTGCTGCTCCAGCCCCGCGTAGACGTTCGCGATATAGCCGCTGAACAGGTTGATCGCCGCGAGCCCGAACGCGATCGCGATCAGCGTGACGACGCTGCGGCGACGGTTTCTGAACGCGTTCTTGAGCGCCAGTACAAAGGAATGCATCACAGCTCACCTCGATCGAGAAGCTGGCCGTCGCACAGGGTCAGGCAACGGTCCATATAGCCCAGCGCACGTTCGTCGTGCGTCGAGAACACGAAGGTCACGCCGTGACCGCGATTGAGCCGCTGGAACAACTGCATCGCGGCGCGGGTGTTCTGGCTGTCGAGACTCGCCGTCGGCTCGTCGGCGATCACCAGCTGCGGCTCGGCGATCAGCGCGCGCGCGATCGCCACCCGTTGCCGCTGGCCGCCGCTCATCTGGTCGGGGCGCTTGCGGATCTGCTGGGCCAGCCCGACCTCGCCGAGCAGCGCCTCCGCCCGCTCGCGCTCGGCCGGCGTCGGCTGGCCGTTGAGGCGCAGCGGCAGCAGCACGTTGTCGAGCGCGTCGAGCACCGGGATCAGGTTGTAGCTCTGGAACACGAAGCCGATCGCGCGGCGGCGACGCGCCGCGTACTCGGCCGGGGTCAACGGGGTGGTCGATTCGCCGAGCAGTTCGAGCTCGCCTTGCGACGGCCGGTCGAGCAGGCCAATCAGGTTCAGCAGCGTGGTCTTGCCGCTGCCCGACGGCCCGACGATCGCCAGCATCTCGCCCTTCCTGACCGTCAGGTCGATGTGGCTGAGCGCCGCGACGTCGCGATACTGCTTGCTCACGCCGATCAGGCGCGCGATCGGCGCGTCGTCCGGCGCACGCGCGCCGGGCGAGGACAGGTCATGCCATGCGGTTTTCATGAGGTCACCAAGGAAGCGGCGGGAACAGGGCCGTTCGGCAGCAGGAACACCCTGCCCTGCCGTCCGGGTTCGTCGGCATGACGCAGCGCCTGCGCGATGGCGTCCAACGGATAGGCGGCCGCGATTTCCGTGCGCAGCACGCCGGCGCTCAGGAGCGCGACCGCTTCGCCAAGCAGTGCGTCGCGCTGCGCATGCGTCATGCGCGACAGCCGCTGCGTGAGCCAGAAGCCCTTGAGCGTCATGCCGTGAAAGATCAGCGCCTCGCTCGCGAGCCGCACCGGCTGGCCCGACAGCATCCCGTAGTTGACGATCGTCGCGCCGGGTTCGAGCAGCTCGGCGAGCCGCATCACGCCGTCGCCGCCGACCGCGTCGAGCGCGAGCGGCGCGGCGTCGCCGCCCATCGCGGCCCGCGCGCGCCGCGCCAGCTCCGGGCCGTCTTCGACGGCGGCGTCGCCGCCGGCGGCGAGCACCTGGGCGACGGCCTCCGGCCGCCGCACGATGTTGAGCGTGCGCAGGCCGTCCTGCCGGGCCACCTGCATCACGGCCCGTCCGACGCTCGACAGCGGCGCGTTCTGGACCAGCCATGCGCCGCGCGCGAGCGGCAGATGGCGCCGCACCAGTTCGAGCGCGGTGCACGCGCTCACCTTGAGCGACGCCAGCTGCAGCACGTCCAGTCCGGGCGCGACCTTGTGCACGAGCGACGCGGGGATGCGGCGGCGTTGGCACCAGTTATCGTTGCCGACCAGGATCACCCGGTCGCCCACCGCGACCTCGCGCACCGACGCGCCGCATGCCGCCACGCGTCCGACGGCCTCGAGGCCGAGCGTCGCGGGCAGCTTCGGCAATTCGCCGTAGCGGCCGGCCAGCCGGGCCAGGTCGGCCGGGTTCACCGCGCAGGCCTCGACGTCGACCAGCACGTCCCAGGCGGACGGCGGGCCGGGATCGTCGACCTCGCAGCAGCGGGCCGCCTGCGCGGGGCGGCCGAAGGCATCGAAGCGGATCTGTTTCAAATCAACCCCTTGCTGGCCGGCGCGCGCTGCTTCAGCGCCGCGAGCAGGTCGATCGTCGTGTCGATCTGTTCCCGCGTGTGCGCGGTGTTGAGGAAGAAGCGCAGCCGCGCGGCGTCGCGCGGCACCACCGGAAAGATCATCGGGAACGTGAAGATCTGCCGCTCGAACAACTGCGCCGTCAGCCAAAGCGCCAGCTCGGCGTCGGGCAGCATGATCGGCACGACCGCCGAGCCGTGGCTCATCCCGATGTCGAGGCCCGCCTGCTGCGCGCGCGTGCGGAAGTAGTCGGCGTTCTCCACGACGCGGCGCGCGCGCTGCGGCTCCTCGCGCATGATGCGCAGCGCCTCCAGGCCCGCGGCCGCGTTCGACGGCGTGAGCGACGCGGCGTAGAGGCCGAGCCCCGGCGCGTAGTGCTTGAGCATCGTGATCAGATCCTTGCGGCCCGCGACATAGCCGCCCACCGTCGCGAACGCCTTGCTCATCGACGCGTAGTGGATGTCGATGTCCGCGCCGTCGAGCCCGAAATGGTCGACCACGCCCAGCCCGCGCGGGCCGATCACGCCCATCGAATGCGCCTCGTCGACCATCAGGAGCGCCTGGTGCCGCCGCTTGATGTCGATCAGGCGCGGGATGTCGGGAATGTCGCCGTCCATGCTGAACACGCCTTCCGTCAGGATCAGCACGCGCTCGAAATGAGCGCGGTGTTCGACGAGCAGCCGCTCCAGCGCGTCGTAGTCGTTGTGCGCGAACGCGAAGCGGCGCGCGCCGCTCAGCTTCGCCCCGGTCAGCATGCTGTTGTGCACCAGCTCGTCGTACAGCACGAGATCCTGCTTGCGCGCGAGGTAGCCGATCGCCGCGACATTGGTGCCGTAGCCGCTGACGCCGAGCATCGCATCCTCGACGCCCAGCACCTCGCTCAGCATCCGTTCGAACTCGCCGTACAGCGGGATCTCGCCCGTGATGATCCGGCCGGAGCCGGTCGAGGTGCCGTACACGTCGATCGCCTGCTTCGAAGCAGCCTGCACCCGCGGATCGCCGGACAGGTCGAGATAGTTGTACGAGGAAAAATTGACGACCTGGCGCCCCGCGATCTCGATCTCCGCGCCGGCGAAGCCGGCATGCTCGCGGTACATGTTCCACTCATAGCCCTGCTTGTCGTAATACCAGCGGGTGTTCGTGTATTCGCGCAGCTCGGGAAAATGCGCGAAGTCGTAATGCTCCGGCCCGATCTTCACCTTGCTCGACGCGGCGCGCGGCAAGATCGCATCCTCGCCGGCCGCGCTCGCCTTGCCGAGCAGGCTGGCGCGCAGACGCTCGACGTGCAGTTCTGGTTTCATGCTCTGGGTTCCTTTCGTTGGACGCGTGCGGGTCGGGTTCAGGCGGCTTCGCTCTGCGCGGCTGCTTCGCCGAGCCCGAGGTGGCCGAGGGTCTTGTCCGCGATCGCGCGGATGGTCAGGTCATCGAGAATCTCGAGCACCGACACGCCGATGCCGAGGTCGCGACGCAGCAGCGACTGGATCTCGGTCGCCATCAACGAATCGACGCCGAGATCGAGGATCGGCCGGTCGACCGGAATCGCATCCGCCGCCGTCTCCAGTTCGTCGGCGATCAGCGACGCGATCAGGCTCGCCAGCACCGTGAAGCGATCGCCCGCCGGCAGCGCCGCCAGCTCGACGCGCAGGCGATCGCCGGCGTCGGCGTTCGCCTGTGCGTCGGCCGCGATCAGGTCGGCGTAGCGCGACGATTCGCCCGCCCGGGTCTCGTAGCGCCCCCAGTCCGCCCAACTCGTGATCAACGTGATGCCGAGCTGCGTGACGCCGCGCCGCATCGCGCGTTCGAGCCAGTCGAGCGCCTCCGCCGACTCCATGCCGCGCAGCCCCATGTAGCGCATGAACTGTTCGAGCTTTTCGTCGCGCGTGACCACGCCGACGTCGGCGATCGCCCCCCAGTTGATGCTGGTCGCCGGCAGCCCGAGCGCCCGACGGTGCCACGCGAGCCCGTCGAGGAAGCCGTTCGCGCTGACGTAGCTCGCCTGGCGGCTGTTGCCGACCAGGTTCGCGATCGACGAATACATCACGAAGTGATCGAGCGGCATCGCGCGCGTCGCCACGTGCAGCAGACGTGCGCTTTCCGCCTTGCTGCGCATCACCTGCAGCAGGTGTTCGGGCGCGAGATCGACGATCGGCTCGTCGATGATCACCGCCGCCGAATGGAACACGCCGCGCAACGGCGGCGCCGCCTCGGCGAGCGTCGCGAACAGGGCGCGCACCTCGGCCTCGTCGGCGAGATCGGCGCTCATGCACAGCACTGTGGCGCCGCGCGAACGCAGATCCGCGACGAACGCGCCGCGCTCGGGCGTATCCGCACCGGTGCGCCCGACCAGCACGACATGCCGCGCGCCCCGCTCGACCAGCCAGCGCGCCGTCTTCTGGCCGAACCCGCCGAAGCCGCCGGTAACCAGATAGCTCGCATCGGGCTTGAAGCTCGCCGTTTGCAGCACCTGGACCTGGAGCGCCTCGGCGGCGTCGTCGAATTCCACGATCAGCGGAATGTCCGCATCGGGCAGTGCGAGCTTGCGGGTCGCCAGGTCGGTGATCGACACCGACAGACTGTCGCTCGGCGGGCAGCCGCCGGCGGCGACATGCGACACCGCCCAACGCAGCGCCGCCGCGAAGCGCTCGGCGCGCTGCGTCAGCACCGACAGATCCGCCCGCACGATCGACGCCGCCGCGTGCGGCACCGTGAACGGACGCGTGGACGGCTCGGTGTCGATCAGCACGCCGCCCGTCGCGAGCGCGCGCCAGCCGAACCGGTCGCCCCACGCGGCCATCGGCCCGACGACGGCGTCGAAGCCGCGTCCGCCGGTGCCGTCGAGCACGGCCGCTTCCAGCGCCGCGTGCGAGGCCGGCACCCGCGTCTGACCAGGCGCCTGCGCGGCCGCGCCCGGCGCGGCCAGCAGCGTCGTGCGGATGCTGCGCCGGCGCAGCGCCGCGTCGACCGCCAGGCCCAGCGCGTCGGCTTCGACCAGCACGTGCGCATCGGCATCGAGATCGGCCTGTTCGACGAGACGCGCCGCGATCGCTTCGCGTACCGCGACGAACAGCAGTCTCGCCTCGTCGACGCCGGCCGGCAGTTCGATCACATGGAACGCCGAGCGCGGCCCGCGCAGATGGCTGGCGAACTCGGCGGGCGCGAGGCCGTAGACGCGCTGTCCGACCCGCAGGTCGGTCACCGAGGCGCCCACGCCCGACACCGTGCCGATCACTTCCACGTGATCCTGGTCCAGCGTCTGACCGTTCGAAGTGCGCAGCCCGGCCATCGTCAACGCGACGCGCGCGACCTTCAATTCGATCTCGCCGGCGCGCAACGGCTCGCGCGGCACCTCGATCAGCTTGACGCTGCCGGGGCTGCCGTCCTGCTCCTCGGCACTGCGCACGCACACCGCGCGCTCGCCGCCCAGCGGCAACGCTTCGACCAGCGGCTCGGCGAGCCACGGATTCACTTCGAGACGGCTCGCGAAGCGGCGGCCACGACGGATCGCCACCTCGTCCTCGGCCGCATCGCACACCAGTTCCAGCACGGCCGCGCGGACGTCGCCGTCGGTGGCGAGCGCGGGCAGGTCGAGCGTGCCGAAACGCATCCCGTCGATCTCGTTGAAGGCGACGCGGGCGAAGCCATTCAACGCGGTCTGCGCGGGCTGCACCGGCGGATCGCTTTCGGTCACCCGGAACGCGTCGCGGGTCACCACGTAGGCGCGCGGCCGCTGCGCCGCCGGCAGGCCCGCCAGCTGACGCGTCACGGCGAGCATGAACAGCAGCGCCCGGGTGCCCGTCGGATCGTCGCCTTCGAGCGTCGCGTGTCCGCCGTGCACGAACACCACGCCGTCCATCGAACCGACGGTGGCGAGCGCGTGCTCGATGTCGCCCGCCGCGTCGACGCGCACGACGGTGCGCTCGTCCTGGATGCCGGGCGCGGTCCCGGCGCACAGCCGCGCGCAGACCCGCGCGCCGAAGCCCTCCAGGCCCGACGCGAGCTGGTCGGCCAGCACCCGGCTCGCCTCGTCCTCGACGACCAGCCAGTGTCCGAGCCGCTTGGGCTCGGACAGGTTGCCGGCGTCCGCCCATTCGTAGCGCGCCATCTGCAGCTTCACCGGATCGCCGAACGCGTCGGTGCGCGCGAGCTTCGTCGACGAAGCGGTCACGCGCATCCCGCGAATCACGGCGAGCACCGCGCCGGCGTCGTCGCAGAGCGTCAGGTCGGCGTCGACGTGGGTCGGCCCGGAGCGCACCTGCACCGCCTCGCACCAGTAGCGGGCGGGCAGCGCCGGCACGAGCAGCCGCAATTCCTTGAAGCCCGTCGGCAGATACGTGACGTCATTGCCGTCGAGCAGGCCGACCAGCACCTGGAAGCACGCGTCGAGCATCGCCGGCTGCGCGCGGTAACCCGCGCCCGACAGTTCATCGGGGCATTCGATCCGCGCCAGCACGCGTCCGCCGGCGCCGCCCGCGTACAGCGCGCGCACGGCCCGGAAACTCGGCCCGTACTGCAGGCCCAGACGCGACAGCCCGAGATAGAACGCCTCGGGTGGCTGCTCCGCGCCGAGCGACGCCTTCAGCGAGGCCAGATCGATGCGCCGGGTCTCGGCCGTCTGCAATGCGCCCACCTGGCCCGTCAGATGCAACTGGCCCTCCCCGATCTTGCCGCTCTCGACGCTGCGGATCGACACGTGCCCCGTGTCGCGCGCATAGCGGGACACATAGTCGACCGCGCGGTCGTTCGAGATCACGAGCGGCGCGCGGATCTCCACGTCGCTGATGCGCCAGCCCGGCGCGTCGGGATGCACGACCGCCGCGACTTCGAGCAAGGTCTCCACGTACCCGGCCGCCGGCATGATCGGCACGCCGGAAATCACATGCTCCTTGAGGAAGGCCAGCGCCTGGTGTTCGAGATCGTTGACCCAGATGTCGGTGGCCGGATGCTGCTCGCAGCCGAGCAGCGGCAGGTCGGTCGGGCTCACGCGCTGGTACACCGCGCGCTCGGTTTCGAGCCAGGTGCGCTCGCGCTGCCACGGGTAGGTCGGCAGCGCCGTGCAGCGGCCCGCGCCGTTGAGCGGGGTCCAGTCGATCGCGCAGCCGCTCGCGAACACCTGCGCCACCGCGCGATGCACGCGTGCGCGCTCGGGCTCGTTGCGCCGCAGGGTCTCGACCACGCGGATGTCCTTCGCATGCTGTTTCGCGCAGTCGCGCAGCGCGCTCGACAGCACGGGGTGCGGGCCGACCTCGACGAACGTGACGAAGCCGTCGTCGAGCAGCGACTGGATCGCGCCGAGAAAGGCGACCGGCCGGCGCACGTTCAGCGGCCAGTAGTCGGCGCCGAACGACGGCCCGGTCGCGCGCCGGCCGGTCACGGTCGAGACCAGCGGCAGCGCGGGCTCGCGGGCCACGATGGGCCGCAGCGACGCGCTCAGCTCGTCGAGGATCGGATCCATCAGGTAGCTGTGATACGGCACCTCGACGGCCAGCACGCGGTTGAACACCTCCTGCGCGCTCAACGCATCCGCGAGCGCCTCGATCGCCGCCGTCTCGCCCGACAGCGTCAGCGTGTTCGGGCCGTTGACGGCCGCGATCTCGACGCGCCCGACGAACGGCGCGAGCCATGCCTCCATCTCGCGCGCGCCGAGCCCGACGGCCAGCATGCTGCCGCTGCCGGCCGTCAGCGCCTGCAGGCGGCTGCGCTCGTAGCTCACGCGCAGCGCATCCTCCAGGCTCAGCGCGCCGCTCACGCAGGCCGCGGTGACCTCGCCCACGCTGTGGCCCACCACCGCGCCCGGCCGGACGCCCGCGGCGCCAAGCAGCGCGGCGAGCCCCCACTGGATCATGAAGTTCGCGGGCTGCGCGTAGGCAGTGCGCGTGATTTGCGATTCGGCCTCGCTCTTCAGCATCTCGGCGACGATGGAGAAACCCGCGATGCGCTGGAAGATGAGGTCCGCCTCATCCACCGCCGCCCGATACAGCGGCTCGTCGCGATACAGCTCCTGGCCCATCGCCCACCATTGCGGCCCCATTCCGGTGAACACCCAGACCGGGTCGGTGCGGCCGAGCGCGGCCTGCTGGCCGGACACAACCTGCTCGGAGAGCTCGCCCTGCGCGAGCGCGTCGAGCCCGCGCCGCAGCTGCGCGCGATCGGCGCCCGTCACGACGGCGCGGTGCGTGAGCGGCGCGCGCTTGAACGCCGCCGAGTGCAGCAGATCCGTGAGGTCCGCATCGGGCGTCGCCAGCTGCGCGTCGTAGCGGCGGGCCAGCGCCTTGAGCGCCGGGCCGCTGCGCGCCGACAGCGGCAGATAGAGCGGAAAGCCGGCGGGGCGCGTCGGCGCCCTGGCCGGCGCGGACGCGGCGGGCGGCGCCGAGCGCAGCACCACGTGCGCGTTGGTGCCGCCGTAGCCGAACGAATTGACGGCGACGAGGAAGGGTTCGTCGGGCACGGCGAGCGGGATCGGCGCATCGGCGAGCCGCACACCGATCTCCTCGAACGGGATGCCCGGATGCGGCGTCTGCAGATTGCCGAGCGGGAACGCCTCGCGATGCATCAGCGTCAGCACCGCCTTGATCACGCCGGCGATGCCCGCGCCCGCTTCCAGATGGCCGATGTTGCTCTTGATCGAGCCGAGCACGACGCGCGCGTCGCCCTGCCGGTTCGCGCCGTAGACCGATCCGATCGCGGTCGCCTCGATCGGATCGCCGACCGCCGTGCCGGTCCCATGGCACTCGACATAGCGCACCTGCGCCGGGTCGATGTCGAACCGCTCGCAGACGTCCCGGATCAACAGGCTCTGCGCCTCGCTGCTCGGCATCGAGATGCCGGGCGTGCGGCCGTCGGAATTCACGCCCGCGCCCGCGACGGTCGCAAGGATCGTGTCGCCGTCGGCCAATGCGCGCTCGAGCGTCTTGAGCACCACGATGCCGCCGCCTTCGCCGCGGCCGTAGCCGTCGCCGCGGGCGTCGAACGATTTGCATTGTCCGTCGCGCGACAGGAATTGCCCCTTGCACATGCCGATCGGATACTCGGGGCGCGTCATGATGTTCGCGCCGCCGACGACCGCCATGTCGCATTCGCCGGACCAGATGTCGCGACAGGCGTAGCTGAACGCGACCAGCGACGACGAACAGGCGGTGTCGATCGACAGGCTCGGCCCGCGCAGGTCGAACGCATGCGACAGGCGGTTGGCGAGCATCGTCATCATCATGCCCGCCGCGGTATTGGCGTTGTGGCGGGTGCGGTTCGTCACCTGCATCAGCGTGATCATGTGGTCGAGCATGAAGCCGCCGACATAGACCCCCACCTTCTTGCCGGCATGCGCGGGCAGGTCGAGCCCGGCGTTCTCGAACGCTTCCCAGATCAGTTCGAGCAGGAGCCGCTGCTGAGGATCGAGATTCTCCGCGACGCGCGGCGGCAGATCGAAGAACTCCGCATCCATCGACCGGACGTCCTGGCTCAGGAAGTTCCCCTTGTCGACGTAGGCCTTGCCCTTCGCGCTCTCGTCGGCCGCGTAATAGCGCGCGGCGTCCCAACGGTCCGACGGGACGGGCCCAGCGGTCACCCGGCGCGCGCGCAGCGCGGCCAGCAGGCCGTCGAGATCGTCAATTCCCCCTGGAAGCCGACAGGCCATCCCCACCACCGCGATTTCTTTCATTATTCGTCATCCAAAATAATATGAGTTCAAGCAGACGTAACAGGATGTGAGTAAATCACATGGATTGTTTCCTCTACTGTTCGCTACATGACTGACTCGCTTTAGCAATCCTGATCAACTCGGATTGCCTGTTTATCTGTAAACCCGATCCTGAATCGGCTTGCTTGTTACGAAACGGAAACGTCGCCGATCGAGGGGATCACGAAGGCGCGACGCAGGTGGATTTTGAGATGGCGCGGGCCTGCGCGATGCGCGCAGGCGGCATGTCGGAGGCAGGCGTTCCGTCGGGGGAGGAAGCAATGCGCTTGAATGCGACGGGATCAGATACGCGAACTCAAGCGATGGCGGAATGAGCATGAACGGCTGAAGAAACCGCATGCCGTCCCCGATCATCCTGCAGGAGCCTGCTTCAAGAAATGACCGGGGCCGTACCGAGGAAATGCGCGGTGAATTGCGTAGCGAGCGACTACGAATTGATGATGACGCGGGCCCGTCGACGCGTAAAACGTCTCACCGCCGTTGCATTACAAAATCGTCAAAAAAACGCCATGCATGGCTTACTGATACGTCATGGTGAAGGTCAGCACCGCGTTCGCGCTGCCGGCCGTCACGCTGGCGGCCGTCTGGTAGTACGCGGCCGTGAGCGGGATCGTGTAGGAGCCGCCCGTCGTCTTGCTGTAGCTCGTCAGTGTGTATTGCGTGTTGTATTTCAGCGGATTGCCGCTGCCGTCCTTCAGTTGCAAACCGATGCCGGTGGCCGTCGAACCGCTCGACAGCGCCAGCACCCCATTCGTGGCGTCGAGCACGGCATTGACCGGAATGAACTGATACTGGATCGAGTTCAGCCCCGTCGGGCAGGCATTGACCGCCACGTTGAATGCCTTGGCCGGCGTGCTGGTCGAGCCGATGCCCTTGAAGGCCGACTGCATGTACGAACCCATGGTGACCGTCACGTTCGGCGTGGTGCACGCCGCCACGGTGACGGCAGTCTGGGTCAACGAATACGACACGTGGTTCGCGGTGCCAACCGTATACTGACTGTTGACGTTTGACGCCGTCACGGATGCCCCCTCGAACAGTACGCCGCCCGTCACCGTCCCCGCCGTGATGGGCCCAGTCTTGACCAGCGCCGCCCGGGCCTGGCCACCATTGGTGACCGTCCCGCTCGAACCGTTTTGGTTACAGGCACCGCCCGTCCACGGGCTGGGAAAATAAGACGCCGGTGTACCGAGATCCAGCCATGACGTGTACCAGCCACACCCGTTCGCGAAAGCACTCACGCCAATCGCAACCCCGACACCGGGCACATTGGTATTCCAGACCGTATAGGTGCCACCGCTCGGTCCGGCTACGGTCATGCCCGCTTTGGTCAGCGACAGCGGTTCGAAAGCCATGCCCGAGGCGGCCGATCCCGACACCGTGCATTTGTAGAAATTGTTGACCTGTGCGGTGGTGATCCAGGAGGTCAGCACCGTTCCGACCGCGGCGTCGCGCGGAACCGTCACCGAAGTCGGCATCGAGAGCGTCACCGTCTGCGCCGTGCCCGTGCAACTGACGCTCTGGGCGAAGGTCGCACGCGAACCGAAGCCCAGCATCAACACCGCCAGCGCGAGCAGCCAGAACGCCAGGCCACGCGCCGATTTCGCCTGCCTGCGTATCGCGGCCGGCTTCTCATTCCATTTCATAATCTTTCCCAGGCTTTTCGGAGGGCGCGAACGATGTCGAATCCGACGCCCCCGCATGACCGAATGCATCGATGCGCAGACCACGACCGGGCGTCATGCGCCCGGCAGCATCCCTCGCCTCGACGGTCGCCACCATGACTTACTGATACGTCATGGTGAAGGTCAACACCGCATTCGCACTGCCGGGCGTCACGCTGGCAGCCGTCTGGTAGTACGCGGCCGTGAGCGGGATCGTGTAGGAACCGCCCGTCGTCTTGCTGTAGCTCGTCAGTGTGTACTGCGTGTTGTATTTCAGCGGATTGCCGCTGCCGTCCTTCAGTTGCAAACCGATGCCAGTGGCCGTCGAACCGCTCGACAGCGCCAGCACCCCATTCGTGGCGTCGAGCACGGCATTGACCGGAATGAACTGATACTGGATCGAGTTCAGCCCCGTCGGACAGGCATTGACCGCCACGTTGAATGCCTTGGCCGGCGTGCTGATCGAGCCGATGCCCTTGAAGGCCGACTGCATGTACGAACCCATGGTGACCGTCACGTTCGGCGTGATGCACGCCGCCACGGTGACGGTGGTCGAGGACAGCGAAAACGACACTTGATTCGAGGTAGCGATCGTAAACGCACTCCCGCTGGTCTTCGTCGCTGACGCCCCCACGAACAGCGCGTTGCCCGTCACTGTGCCCGGCGTGATGGGACCGGTCTTGACCAGCGCCGCCTGGGCCTGGCCACCGTTGGTGACCGTGTAAGTAGCACCGGTTGTGTTGCAAACGATCCCCATCCAAGGAGAGGGATACGACGAACTTGGCGTTCCGAGATCCTGCCATGGCTGCCATGCACAACCGTTCGCGTAGGTACGCGTGCCGATCGCAATGCCAACGCCAGGCACATTCGTATTCCAGACGGTATAAGTCCCGCCATTCGGCCCGGGCACGGTCATGCCGGACTTGGTCATCGACATCGGGTTGAAGAGCATACCTGCGACCACAACACCCGATACCGAGCAAGAGTAATAGTTGCTGGTGGCCGGGGTACTGGCCCACGCGGTCAGCACCGTGCCGACCGCGGCGTCGCGCGGCACCGTCACGGAAGTCGCCATCGGGATCGTCACCGTCTGCGCCGTTCCCGAGCAATTGATCGTCTGGGCGAATACCGTGCGCGCCCCCAAGCCGAGCATCAGCACGGCCATCGTCAACAGCCAGAATGCCAGGCGGCCAAACCCTCGCGCCGTTTTCGCCTGCCGGCGCGCCGCGGCCGACTGCTCATTCCGTTGCGCGCTCGTCCCCGTGTCCGACGCACCGGCTCCGCTTATTGGGTGCATACCGCCTCCGCATCCGTCCAGCGCTGCTTGCTCGACTTGTCGGCCATCGGCAGCGTGTATGTCAGCGAGCACGCCTCGCCGGCCGTATCGCCCCACTTCACCTGCAGGGTGCCGGTATCGGTCTTCACGCCGCGCAGCACGACGCGGCCTTCCTGCGCCACCGTGCCGACGTTCTGCCCCGCCGCATCGCTCACTTCCGCGCCGAACGGAACCGGCTCGCCACCGGCCATGCGCGCGCGCAGGATCACCGCGCGCCCGCCGCCCTCGGTCTCGAACTTCAGGCGCACCACCGCGCCCGCGGTCGGCGCCACGTGCTGGGCGCTCGACTTCAGCTCGACGCTCATCGGCACGCCCTTCGGATCGATCTCCACCTCGTTGGTCGAGAACGGCGTCAGATACGACACCAGCGCATGGCCGAACGGATCGATGCGCAGGCCGCTGCCGGACGTCACGCGCGCCCCGCCCGCGTCCTTGGCCTCGATGATCGCCACCGTGTCGCCCATCGTCGGCGTGAAGGCCACGCCGCCGGCGTACGCCACCATGCCGCCCGAGATGCCGCCGCCGTACTGCGTGAATCCGGTGCCCTTCGAGGCATTGCCCATGAAGGTCGCATACGGCGACAGGTAGGACAGGTTGCCGCCCACGTTGGTGGTCGTCTGCGCGCCGCCGCTGGTGTGGCCGACGTTCACGCCGTAGCTGAGCGCGTTGTCGACGCCGAGCGAGCCCGTCATCGATTGCTGGACCAGCGTCGAACCGTTGGAGTCGTGCTGCAGGCTGGTCGACGCATACACCGTGTGCGAGCCGAGGTTCAGCGGGATCGACAGGTTCAGCATGAAGCGGTTGTCCCAGCGATTCTGCGTCACGTCGAATTGACGAGACGCCGACACGCCGTAGTTGATGCGCCGGAAATTATTGTTGTAGCCGGCCTGGAATTGGGTGTCGTTGCCGGCGCGATTCCAGTAGTTGACGGTCGAGCCCGACAGGTAGAACGAACCCCATCCTTCCGGCAGGCTCTGGTTCAGCGTGACCTGGAACTGGCCGCGACGCACGCCGCCCGACAGCAAATTGTTGACGCCGCCCGTCAGCTGACCGCGCAGCTGCATCGCATCCTGCAGGCCGAGGTAGCCGCTGCTCGAATAGCGATAGGCCGCCACGGCAATATTCGTGCTCGTCGGACTGATCAGCTTGCTGTACGAGACCTTCACGCTCTGACCGTGACGCGTGCCCGTGCCGGGTACATCGGTGTTGGCCTGCGTGATGTCGACCGCGAACGCGCCCAGCTCGGTATTGAGCGCAGCGCCGACCAGGCCGGCCACGTAGCCGGGCGCGGCCGTCACGCCGCCGTAGCCGGTGAGCAGGTTGGTGAAACCGTGCTGCACCGTCGCCTGGAACAACGCCGGCTTGCCCGAGAACAGCGCGTTGCGGTACTGGCCGCCCGTCACGCTGAAGTGCGTGACGCCGGGGCGCAGCGAATTGACGGCCGACGCATACGGCACCTTGAAGGTGTGGATGCTGCCGTCGGCCTCGGTCACGACGACATCGAGGTCGCCGCCATAACCGGTCGGATAGAGATCGTCGATCACGAACGGACCGGTCGCGACGTTGGTGCTGTAGATGATGTTGCCGTTCTGGCGCACCTGCACGAGCGCGTTGCTGTTGGCGATGCCGTGGATGGTCGGCGCATATCCGCGCTGCGATTCCGGATACATGCGCTCGTCGCTCGAGAGCTGCACGCCGCGAAAACCCACGCTGTCGAACATCGTGCCGTCGGTGAACGCGTCGCCGATCACCAGTTGCGCCTTCAGAGACGCGATCGAGCGCTGCAGGCTGGTCTGCACGCTCTGGTAGTGCGAACCGCCGTGCGTATCGTAGGTGTAGTTGCCGTTGTGGCGGAAGCGCCAGGGCCCGACGTTGAAGCCGGCGGTCAGGCCCAGGTAGGCCTGGGTCGACGACGTGCCCTGGTTCTCGGCGCGATAGATATTGCCGTTGTACGACAGCAGCGCGGCCGGCACGCCCTCGTCCCAGTAGCGCGGGTCCACGTAGCCGCGCGCATCGCGGCTCAGCGCGGCCTGCGGGACACTGACGTCGAGCCGCTGCTCGCCGTTGTCGAAGGTGGCGACGGCGTCCGGCACCAGCATGCCGATCATCAGGCAGGCCTGGCTGCTGTCCGTCAGCATGTGCGTCGCCTCGGGCGACAGCTTCGCGAGATCCACCCCGACCTGCTGCAACAGCTCGCGATCGAAGCAGGGCTGGACGTTGTTCGGATTGTTGCCCACCGGACGCAGCGTGATGCCGGCGCGACCGATCCAGTTCGTGTTGACGAAGAGGTCGACGCGGTACGCACCCGGCATCGCGGCATTCCCCTCTTTTCGAAGCGGCTCACATCCACCCGCGCACCGCCAGGATGCTGCAGGAACATGTCGTCGAACTGGACTTCCGCCACTTGCGTGGCGTCCGGGATGGCTGCCATCGCGCCCATCGACGCGAACACGGACAGCACGAGCAGCATGCTCTGGCGCGGACGCCAGTACATGGTCCGCGGCAAGCGAGATATACGTTGAATCACGATAGACAGCCGAGCATAAGCGAGCCCGCGCCCTGCCCGTCCGGGCATGCGTGGTCTTGCAATGAAAAGGAGAGCGCGCGCTATCCGCGCCTCGCGCAATGGAAGATGGTCAGCAGTGCATCACGGCGACGTCGCCGCAGCGCCGGATCGCAACGGCGTCTCGCCGCTGACCGCGCCGCCATAGTCATTGAGTGACGTGTAGTGCACGCGAGCGCCCGCCGCGTCGGGAACGTCGCCCTTCAGCGGGAAGGCGCGCGTCTCGCCCGGCCCGACCATGCCGCCGTCGTCGAAAGCCGCGCTGCGGTCGCCCAACTGCACGCTGATCGCGGTCAGCGACACGTGGAACGGGGTCGGGTTATGCGCTTCGATGGCCGGCTTGCCGTCGACCTGCGTGAGGCGCCAGGTGAGCTGCGCCGGCATCCGCGGGCGAGCCCTGAGCGTATCCGGTCGATAGAACACCTTGATGCGCGAACGGAATGCGAGCTGCACCCGGTTCATGTCCGCGTCGGCTGCGCTCGGCTTGGGGGGCACTTCGAGCACGTTGAGCCAGAACACCGACTCGCGATCCTGCGGCATCGGCTCGCCGGTATAGACGATTCGCAGCGTCTGCGACTTCGACGGATCGATTCGCGCGATCGGCGGTGTGACGGTGAATGGAACCTTGATCGTGGACGGCGCGCTGTGCACGTCGCCTGTATCGACCCATGACTGCACGAGCGCCGGCGCCTGGCCTGCGTTCGACAGTTTGAGCGTGACCTCGGACTCGCTCGCGCCGTAGATCACGCGCGTGCCGCCGATCACCACGGAAGCGTCGGCGGGCGTTGCCAATTGGCTGAACCACGCGATACACGCGGAGGCGATCGCAAATCGTAGTGCTTGACGGAACTTCATGGTCTTAACCAGTGCGTGTGAAATGGGAGGAGTGAATACGAATCACCCCATCCCTTATTATTATGTAAAGCTAATTAATTATTTACTGATAAATGAGCGAGTACGTCACGCTCGACGTTGCCGCGCCAGCCGTTGCGGCGCCGGTGGCGACATACTGCGCGTAGTACGCGAGCGTGGCCGCGCCGGCGGAGCTGATCGCGACCGACTTCGAGTTTTGCGAAGCGTCCGCCGCGCCGACCTTGATCGTCGAGAAATCGCTGTTCAGCAGGCCGATCTCGACGTTGGTCGCGCCGCCCGTGGTCAGGACCAGGTTGCCGGTGGCGGTGTCGACCGTCGGGCCCGGTTCGAAGTAGGTGTGGACATTGCCCGATGCCGGCGTGCAGGCCGTCAGCGCGACAGTGAACGGCGTGGCGCCGGCGACCTTGCCAGCGGCAGGCAGCGCGCTGGTCGACACTTGCGGCAGCGTGACCGTGAAGTTGTTCGAGCCGCTGCCGTTGCCGTTGATCGTGCAGGTTTGCGCGGTGATGCTGCCGTTGAACGTGATCGTGCCGTCACTGGCGGAGGCGATTTGCGAAGCGGTGGCGGCGCCCACGAGCAGCAGGGCGGGAATGATTTTGGTTTGCATGGTCTTTTATTTCAGATGCGATATGAATTGATATACGACGCCGCGGTATTCATTTAATAACGTCGTGCGCCATCCGGCGGCAACCCCGAATCAAACCTTGCATTGCGATCAATGCATTGCTTTCAAGACGGCAGCGCTTGGACAAACGAATCGTAGCGAGACCACCCCCCCACAAAATGAACTATTGTCACTGAGCAGAGCAAGTGAGCCGATCCGCGGCGCCGTGGGTGATTGAAGGGGCAGAAGACTGCGACTGGCAGCGTGTCGCCGCCGCGGGGTCTGACCGTCTGGAATAGCGCACGCATCACACATCGGGCTGAAACAGCCTTCCAAACGCACCGCGCCGTCGGCACACCTGAGAAGAATGATTGACGATCATGGGGACCGAATAATGCAATACCTCGTCTCGGCGCTGGCGTTGTTTTTTGTCACTCATGCCTGGGCCGGGAAAGATCCGGAAATCAGCAGCGACAGTCAGATTCGATCGTTCCTGGGCAGCCCGGGCGTGCAGAACTTCAACTACCCCGACCCAACCCACTGGAAAAGCTACCGGAAATACATCCAGCTCGGCACCTGGATGCCCGACGGGTCATGCCGATACCGCTACGAATCGATCAGTTCGTCGAAGCAGGCATTCGTGCGGAAGGCGATTGCCGTCGATCGGGCCGGCTGTCGGTCGCTCATGCTCGAAGGCGTGCCGGACGACGCCACCCTTGCCCAGTGGAAACAGATACAGCAGGCCATCCACCCGGGATCGAGGCTGCCGGGGCAGACCGCCGGCAAGACCGTCACGATCCGTCAAGACACCACGTCGGGCGCGCAGAGGCTCATCAACCGGAATTCCGCCGTGAGCACTTCAATCCTGGCTGGGTGATCGCGCTTCGTGGGCGATCACGGCCCGCGTGATGGGCCTCGATCCGAGCAACGCATGCGCCACGGCGCGGAGCAGATCTTCGCGCGGCGGCAAGCCGACGCATCGACATTCGGGGCGGCATACTCCGCATGGCGTCCGATGCAAACGCAACGCCGTCGCCGATCCCGACCGCCAATACTGAACCAAACCGACGCCATCGCAATCAGAAGACCTGACCGCAAAACTCGAGGAATGTCCATGCCGCCATCCAGACCCGCATCGCTGAAGCGGTGCATCGCCGCTGCCTGCTTCACGCTATCCGCCCTGTCCGGGCAAGCGAGCGCGGCGCCCGTGCGAAATTTTCTCTATGCCAGCGCCGGCGACCTGAGGCAGATCGACGCGATGATCAAGCGGCCGGAGATCGAAGGCGTCCAGGTCGTATACAACTGGAAGGCCATCGAGACGAGCAAGGGGCAATACGATTTCTCGCAGATCGAACAGGATCTCCATTACCTCGGCGGCTTGAACAGGAAGCTGTTCATCCAGATCCAGGATCGCTTCTTTGAACCGCAGGCCCGGAACGTGCCGGCCTACCTGCTGCAGGATCCGGTGTATCGAGGCGGTCTCGCGCCGCAGTACGACAACCCCGGGGAAAACCGCCCCGTCGGCAACGGCTGGGTCGCGCTGCAATGGAACGGGGCGGTGCAGGAACGCTACCAGCAACTGCTGGCTGCATTGGCCAAGCAGTTCGACGGTCGCGTGATGGGCATCAACCTGCCGGAGACGTCCGTCGATCTCGACATGAAGCGCGACAAGACCGGCTTCAACTGCGACAAGTATTTCGACGCCACGCTGGGAAATCTCGACTTTGCGAGGAAGGCATTCCACAAGTCCTACGTCGTCCAGTACGTCAACTTCTGGCCATGCGAGTGGAACAACGACCATCGATACATGTCCCGCCTGTTTTCATTCGCGAGCAAGAACGATATCGGGCTCGGCGGGCCGGACATCGTGCCCTGGAAGAAAGGCCAGATGAAAAATTCCTACCCGTTCTTCCATCAGTACAAGGGCAAGCTCGCCCTCGTCGCGATGGCGGTCCAGGAACCGACCTTGACCTATACCAATCCCAAGACCCGCAAGCCCTTCACGCGCGGTGAGTTCGTGGACTACGCACAGGACTATCTGGGCGCCGACATCATCTTCTGGAGTACGGCGGCTCCCTGGTTGCAGGAAAAGTAGGCTCGCTCGGGGCGAGCCGGTCCCGGCAAGTCCTTCGATGCGCAAGGCCCGCTCGAATCACGCCCCCGGCGGCACGCCCCCGGGCCGGGCCGTGAACACTGCGCCTCAGCCGCCGGGCGGCCAGAACCGCCCGGCGAGCAGATCGACGAAGGCGGCCACCTTGGGCGAAAGATGGCGTCTCGTCGGATAGCGCGCATACACGGGGACTTCCGCGCAGGGCCAGTCGCCGAGCAGGTGCAGTAGACGCTTTCCGCGGATGTCATCGGCGCAGCAAAGCTCGGGCAGGCAGGCGACCCCCACGCCCGCCAAAGCGCCGCAACGCGGCGAGGCCGAGATCCGCCGTATCGGGCATCGGCTTCGCGCCGAGGGCAAGGACAGCCGCGCGCTGCGGTCGATCCGACATCTGACCTGGGCGCCAAATCGATGTCCAAGGGCGCGCGGCGCTCGCCCGCTCAGCCCGACGATGCCCGCGCCGAACCACCGGCATCGAACCGGGTTCGCCGCATCGCGTGATACTCGGCGTCGAACTGGAGCGTGATCCCGCGCGCCTGGCCCTCGACGGCAAAGGCGTCGATCAGCTCGCGCACCGCCGGATCGATGAAATCCGCGCGCGTGGCGTCGACGATGATCGTCGTGTGGTCCGGAATGCCCTGCAGTTGCGCCTTCAGCTCGACCACCGCAAGAAAGGAGATGTCCTTCCTGAACGACAGCAGCACGTAGTTCTCGTGCCGGACCAGCGTGAACGTGCGGTGCAGGTACGGCCGCATCGACAGCGCCAGGCTGCACAGCACGCCGAGCACGATGCCGATCAGCAGGTCGGTCGACAGCACCCCCACGACCGTCGCGACGAACGGCAGGAACCGATGGGGCCCCTTGCGCGCCATCTCGACGAACAGCGCGGGCCTGGCGAGCTTCGCGCCGGTGACGATCAGGACGGCCGCCAGACAGGCGAGCGGAATCATGTTGAGCACGCCGGTCAACAGCAGCACGCTCAGCAGCAGCAGCACGCCGTGCAGTATCGCCGACAGACGCGTCTGCCCGCCCGCATGGACATTCACCGAGCTGCGCACGATGACCGAGGTGATCGGCAGCGCACCGAGCGCGCCCGCGAGCAGGTTGCCGACGCCCTGCGCCCGCAGTTCCCGGTCGGTCGGCGTGACGCGCCTGCGCGGATCGATCTGGTCCAGCGCTTCGATGCTCAACAGGGTTTCGAGGCTCGCCACGATCGCGAGCGTCGCCGCGAGCCGCCACACGTCGGGATTCGCCAGCTGGTCGAGGCGCGGCCAGGTCAATGCGGCGCGAAAGCTGTCGAACGAATCCAGCAGGGGCAGCGCGACGCGATAGTCGGCCGCCAACGCGTACGGCGATGCGCGCTCGCCCAGCAGCGCCACGACGACGATGCCCAGCACCACGACCACCAACGGGCCGGGCACCGCGCGCACCAGCCGATACCGGTTCAGCGCCGGGCCGCTCCAGGCGGCCAGCACGGCGACCGACGCCGCGCCGAGCAGCAGCGCGACGGTCGACAGCGCTCCCCACGGCGTCGCGAGCGACGCGCCCGCCGCGAGGCCGCCTCCCGAGCCGCCCAGGCCCAGCGCGATCGGCAGCTGCTTGACGATCAGCAGCAGGCCGATCGCCGCCATCATCCCCTTGATGACCGGCGACGGCACATAGGCGGCGAAGCGGCCCGCCTTCAGCCGCCCCAGCACGCATTGCAGCGCGCCGGACAGCATGACCGCGGTCAGGAAGGCCTCGAAGCTGCCGATCTTCGCGATGCCGTCGACGACGATCACGACGAGCCCCGCCGCCGGGCCGCTCACGCTCAGCGGCGAGCCGCTCAGCGACGCGACCGCCAGCCCGCCGATGATGCCGGCGAGCAGGCCCGCGAACGGGCTCACGCCCGACGCATGGGCGATGCCGAGACACAGCGGCAGCGCCACGAGAAAGACCACGGTTCCCGCGAAGACGTCGCGCGGCAGATGAGTCGGTGTATTGCCGAAATTCATATTCGATTCGATGAGTATTGCGGGTTGCGGCGCGGGCGCGCGCTCAGGTCAGCGCCGCGCGCCTGTCTGCGTCGACGGGATGAGGCGTCGGGTTCATGCGGCCATGGCGGGCTCGCCGTCGACCGCGAGCGCCCGGATATGGCCGCTGCCGACATCGAAGATCCAGCCGTGAATGCCCAGCGGCCGGCCCGCGTTGCGCACGATGTCGGATTGCCGCAGCGTCCGGACCTGCTGCAGGACGTTGAGTTCGGCGAGCCGGTTGATCCGCGCATCGCCGTCGGGGAGGCGGTCGAGTTCCTCATGGTGAACGTGAGCCAGCTGGCACAGCGGCGCAATCCGTCGCGCGACGCGCGGCAGATCGTCCCGGATCGGGAACAGCGACGCGCGCACGCCGCCGCACCCGTCATGCCCGCACACGACGATTTCGTCCACGCCGAGCGCATGGACCGCGTATTCGACCACGCTCATCGTGTTGTCGTCGCTCGGCAAGACCAGGTTGGCGATATTGCGATGGACGAAGATCTCGCCGGGATTCGAGCGGGTGATCGTTTCGATCGGCACGCGGCTGTCGGAACAGCCGATCCACAATACCTTCGGGCTCTGGCCCTGCCTCATCCGTTCGAGCAGCTGGGGCGCGACGCGCTCCGTCTCGTGTGCCCAGACGATGTTCTGCAAGCGCAATCTTGTCGAGAAGTTCATTGGATCCTCACTCAGTTCAATACCGTGAAGCCGGGGATCGTGCGGGCAGGCGCGCCCCGCATGGACGCGCCCCGGCCCCGCTCAGTCGTTGACGACCTTGTCGGCCTGGCTGCGCGCCGTGCCGACATCGTCGGGATAGGAGATCGCGTAAAGCTCCTTGTTGCGGAGGATCGTTTCCTCGCTCGGCGGGTAGTCGACGTCGCGCGTCGGCAGCAAGCCGTCGCGTTGCGCCTGGATCAGTTCCTGGTAGACCTGCTCGCGGGTTTTCCTGACCGGCGTGTACTCGTCATAGGCGACGGCGGGAACGGCCGCGCACAGACCGGCGACGATCGGGATCCATCGAATTGCTTTCATTTTCAATACCTCCAGAGTGGGGGGGTTTGCCATGCGGCGTTGGAAAAAAACGCGAGCCCGGTCCTTCCCGTCAGGCTTAGGAATACTTAAAGAGACGGAAATGGGCGAACCCGGCCGATCGCGCGGCTTGCACTCAGTCGCAACCCGCCATCACGTCATGCATGACGGGCGGCAGGATCGCGGTGCGCGTCCGTCGCATCGAATGTCTCGGCGATGCACGCGCATGGACGTCTCATGCGCGTGCAAACGTTTGCCGCTATCGGCGGGAAAAATAGACGCCTGGTGAGTTCACGGGGACATCGATCGGCCGCGCGCAGCGCAACGCACGGCGCGATCGGACGAACCATGCGCGCCGATCGGCGCGGCCCATTCCCGAACGGCGCGCGGCGCGCGTCCGTTGCCGCGTCGCATCGCGCCGCCGGGCGTCGATCGCCTGTCCGACGGCGGATTCGCGCCCTGCCGCAACCGCGACTCGCATGCCGAAGCCATTCGCCCTCCACTGCCGGCCGCCACGCTGCTCGCGCGCAATTTCGGAATCCTGAATCGACATGGGTTCTTTCCGCGATAGTGTCTGTAAGACAAATGTAATTACATCAACCTTCGATGTAAACGCGGCGTTTGTAGTGATTTGTGCAATGCGATGACGCAATGTGACGACGCCTCATGCGCAGCGGCAAACGCGGTTCGAGCACACCGTGCCGGGCCGCGCTCACACGCCGTTGCCCATGCAACGCGACGCGCGAAACCGGCCGCGCATCGATGCGCGGCGGTCGCATCGAGCCCGCGAGGCATCGCGCGTCGCGGCGCTACGCGCGCCTGCGCGCGTACAGCCCGATGCTTGCGACGAGCGTGACGGCTTCCGTGATGAGCAGCGTGTACCAGATCGCCGTGCCGCCGAGCCAGGTGTTGAGCAGCAGCAGCACGCCGAGCAGCAGCACCCAGCTGCGCAGCGTCGCGATCACGGCCGAAGGCCCCGGCGCCTCGATGGCCGTCAGATAGCCGGATACGATCAGATTGCCCGCCGCCGGCAGGAAGGCCATCGCATACCAGATGACCGCGTGTTCGAGGATCGACCAGGCATCGCCGCCGGCCGGCAGGAACAGGAAGGTCAGCGGCTTCGACAGGGTCGCCATGACGACCGCCACCACGGCCGCGAACGCCAGCGAGGCGATCGCGCCGATCCGGAACGCGCCGCGCACCGCGCGCGCGTCCGCCGCGCCGCGATAGAAGCTGATCATCGGCTGCATCGCCTGCACGAGCGCCCCCATCGTGACCATCGCGCCGAGCGTCAGGTATTCGAGGATCGCGTAGGCGGCCAGACCGTTCTCGCCGAAGTTGGCGAGGATCACGCGGTTGAACGCGAACACCGTGACCGCCGGGGCGACCGCGCCGAGAAACTCGGACGAGCCGTTGTACAGCATCCTGCCGATATACGACACGCCGTCGGCGAACGGACGCCACGCCGGCACGACGCGCGTGGCCAGGAACAGGTGATAGCCGAGCATGACGAGGCTCGACACCATCATGCTGAGCCCCGTGGCCAGCGCGGCGCCGGCCATCCCGTCGCCGCGCATGACGATGAACCAGTAGTCGAGCGCGGTATTGACGAACGCGCCGGCGATCATCGCGTACAGGCCGAAGCGCGCGGCGGCCGCGCCCTCGACGCGCAGGAACATCTCCATCGCATACAGGCAATTGGCGAACAGGATGAACCACGCGTAGCGCGACAGATAGGCGTTGACCTGCCCGGCAAGTTCGCCGTGCGCGCCGAGCGCCGCCGCGATCTCGCGGCCGAACGTCAGCACCAGCACGCTCATCACGACGCTGAACGCCAGCATGCTCCACAGCACTTGCGAGAACGCCTGCCGCGCGGCCTGCTCGCGGCCTTCGCCGAGCAGCCGGGCGATCAGCGTGGCGCCGCCGACGCCCATCATGACGCTGAAGGCATAGGGCACGTAAAGCAGCGGCAGGATCAGGTTCAGCGCCGCGAGCGCCTGCGGGCCGACATAGCGCCCGATGAACACGCCGTCGATCAGCGTGTAGATCGTGTAGACCCAGCCGGACAGGATGGTGGGCACGGCCAGCGCCGCGTAGCGCTTGAGCAGTGCGTGACCGTGATCGTTGTCGAAGAATGACATGGAGGCGTCCTTGAACTTGCCGGTCAGCCGGCGGCTCGACGGCGACCTGTGAAATGGCGGGTGACGTCGGCGCACGCGCGGGCGCGGTTGGCGCCGCGCATCCGGGCGTGCGCCCCGTCGGAGACACAATAATCCGATCCGCCTCGCCGGGCAAAGCCGGCATGCCGCGCCGTTCCGGCGGGAACCCCGCCCAAGGCGCGTGCGCCCCGGCCTGACGTCCGTGGCCGTCGCCGCCGGTCGGCCACGGCGCGGGACGCGATCTAACGTCCGGTCCGATACCGGTTCCACGTCACGCCGTCGTCGAGCAGCGTGTGTTCGAACCATGCGAACGCGGCCGGTCCGGTCTCGACGCCCTCGAACAGGCCGGGCGACGCGGGTCGCCCATCCACCACCGGATAGGTCAGGATGCTCAGCTCGTCGATGCGGCCGGCATCGAGGAAGCTGCCGTTGATGCGCCCGCCGCCGCCGACGACGAGCCGGGCGACCCCGAACTCCGCGCGCATGCCGGCCAGCATCGCGTCGATGTCGATCGCATGCCGACCCGCGAACATATAGGACACGTCGCGCTCGCGCAGATACGCGAGGTAATCGTCGTCGACCTGCTCCGTCAGCACCGCGACCACGTGCAAAGCGTCCCCCTCCTGCAACTCGAACACGCCCCGCTCCCACAGAAGCTTGCCGCCTCCATCGATGATGAAGGCGAGCGGCGCGACGCTGGCCGGCGCGGCCCGGTACGTCGTCCGGGGAATCGGCGCGGTGGCCAGCCCGCGCGGGGCGACGCCGATTTCGGCGTCGCCGTTCTCGCTGACGGTCGCGCGGCCGAATACCATCGCGTCCGGCCGGTGCAACTTCGCCACCCGGCAATACTCGGCAAGCTCGCGCCCCGCGAACGGCGGGAAGTCCCAGCCGCGGATATCGATCTTGCCGTCCAGCGACACCATCATGTGACACACGATGTAAGGCCTGTTCATTCACACTCCTGCAAGTTGACGCGCGACATTCATGGTTCCCCGCGCCTAGGCATGCCGAGGCATCGCCTGAACGGCATGGCGCCACGCGGATTCAGATTCCCCGATCGGGCATGCCGTGCGCTTCAAGTACGCATGAGCACCTTGACCAGCCATCGGATCGACCACATCGGCCAGCCCGCGCGCTTCGCCCCTGACCGCGCGGGATCGCATGCCTCGATGATCGTGTTGTTCAACGGCGTTCTCCCATCGCGACGTCATTCCGTCGGCTTGCCGCCGCGCAACGCGGCGGCGACTCGTTCGTGCAGCATCACCAGTTCCCGCGTGACTTCGCACATGTGCCACGACGTGACAGTCACGCGGTCGGTCACAGCGGCCAGCGACCGGTCGAAGCGCTCCGCCCCATACCGCCCGGCCGCGTCGTGCGGCCAGGAGGCGTCCGCACCGCGCCCGGCGTCGCGCATCGCACGATGCTCCGCGAACGGCCGGTCCAGCGCGACCCGGTCCAGCGCGACTCGATCGAACGCGACCCGCTGCATGGTCTCCCTGAAGCGCTGCTCGACCTCGCGCATCTCGTTGCTGATCCACTGGAGCCGCGCGACGATCCGATTGATCGGGATGAATACGTGCTGCTCCACGTGGCATCCGCCCCGCCCCGCATCGCCGGCGGGCGACGGGCCGCCGAATCCCGCCGGCGAGGCGGTCGACGTCGCATGGCCGCCCGCCCCGTCGCGTTCTCCCGGTGCGATGTGTGGCCCCGGCCCCGGCTTCGACAAGATGCTCATGTCATTCCTCCTCGTCGTGGCAAGCGAGGCAGTGCTCGATACGCGCCTTCAACGCGCTGTGGACCCTGTGTTCGCCGCACCAGTTGCGCGCGGTCTGGAACGCCTTGACGGCATACTCGCGCTCGCCGATTCGCCGGTAACTGCAACCGGCATGATAGGACGGCCGCGGATCGCCCACGCGAATGATGTCGGACCAGCTCAGGCAAAAGATCGCGTGTTCGTGCCGATCGAGGTTCTGGTAGCAAAGCCCCAGGTTGAACCAGTAGTCGAAGTTCCGGCGCTCGATGCGCGCCAGCATGAAATAGCAGTCGCGCGCGACAGCCCAGTCCCCGGCCTCGAAACGCCGGCGCGCCAGCACGCCGAGCGCGTGCAGGTCATGCGGATCGAGGTCCGGCGAAATCCGGATCGAATCCTCTCCGGCGAAAAAAGCGCGCAGCAGATCGCCGTGCGCCTGCTCGATGTCTTGCGTTGAAAATGTCATGCAACGGTTTCCCGGCGGGCGGACCGACACTGCGATCCGCCCCGCGCCGCGCAGGGCGAACGGCCGGATTCAATTCCTGGTTCGACACCGCGCTTCGGCCCGGCGCGTTGCCGCCGCACCGAACGGCGATGCCGTGGATTAACGATTGATGGCGACGAGCCGGTTCATCCGGCCTGATGAACGCCGCCGGCGCGATCGGAACCGGCGCCGCCGCATGGCGGCGCGCCGGCCCCGTCCTTCATCGGCATCCGCTGATCCCGCCGCGTGGCAACGCCCGGCGAGTCGCGTCGTCGCGACGATGTCTCCTCCTCGACGCGAACCGCACCGGCTCGCCGTCGATTGCGCCATCCAGGCGTGATGCGAACGCGCTCATCCGGCTCGCATCGCGCCGCGCGTCTGCGCGCGCGACTTGGGTCCGCCAGGCGGGCGCACGCGCCGCCGGCGGTCCTCGCCTACGGACCGATACCGACGCCCGCATCGACGCGCCGCACAGCCGCGTCGACGTCCCGCATACCGCGCTCCACCTGATCCGCCTGACCTTCCAGGCGCTCGATCCAGCACCGGCCTTCGTCCCGCATCCGCGCGCCGACGCATTCGAGCCGCCTCCGCGCCTCGAGATCAGTCGACGCGCCGTGCAGCAGCCCGCCGATTTCACCGCGCAGCATATCGAACGCTTCAATCTGGCACTGGAGCGCGGTCCGGCTGCAACGCAGCGTGGCCATCGCGCTTTTCAGCTGTTCCAGGGCATCCATGGAATTGAACTCCTCGCTCGACGGCAGTTCATCGTATCGGCGCATTCGGACCCCGTCTTCCGCAATCGCGCCGAAGGTATTGAAATTGACGCGGCCATACTCAGGATGCCGCACCCGCGCGGCCCCACGTCGATCGCCACGCGGCCGCGACGAATCCCGGCAGTTGCCGATAGGCATCGTCGGTGCTGATCCTGCCTTCCAGCGGGTGCTCGCCCATCCCGTCCGACACGAACAGGCCGGCAATGGACCTTGAGGTCGCCGCCGGACTCGCGCATCGCCCGGAAGATATGCGCGGTCTCGACGTCGACGTTGCCGGTCGCGCGGTTCTCCGCGACCCGGCGCTGATTTTCCGGGGGCGGAGAATCCACCGTGAGTTTGTCCGAACGCGCATGCGAGAACATCGCCCCCCCGGCGGCGCGAGCAGGCTCGATCGAGACGCGCCTGATTCAAACGTATTCATGCGCCGTCGCCTGCGCATCGTCGCACTCCCGGCCGTCGATGAAGCCTTCGACGCACCGCACGATCCGGCCGAAATCCGCCAGCAGGGTCGGCAGATCGCATCCGGCGATCGACTTGGCGATCCAGCATTGCCAGCGTTCGCCGCGCAGGGCGAAGACGGGCTGGATATCCACGCCCGCCGGCCGGTTCAACGCCAGCGCGCGCGACAGATCGCGCGCCGTCGCATGGCGCGCGGGCCACTCGGCCAGCAACAACAGCTTCCCGGCGTCGGACAGGCAGCAGTGGACGTCGAACCGCTGGTCCACGTTGATGACCAGTGAGGTCTCGTCCGGATCGGCTGCGCCGGACAATCCGAGGTGTTCGAGCCATTCGGTCACCAGGGCTTCATAGTGATGCTGATCTTTCACGACAGAATTCTCGCGGGTTGAAGGTTGCGCCTCGCCATCGGCCATCGGGTGTGCCGCGCGAGGCCGGCCCGCGCGCGAACGCGCGGGCCAGGCGGCCGCGGCCGCCGTCTGACGCAGGGGCGCGTCTACTGCCGCGCGCCCGCGACCGGATAGTGCAGCCACCAGTCGCCGTCGATCTCCCGCCAGTACGCGCCCTGCGCCTCGAGCACCGTGGCGAGCCGTCGGCGCAGCGCGTTGAGCGACGGATTCGACGCGGTCTCGAACAGCATGCCGCGCACATCCCGCAGCGGCACGCCGCCCCGCTCGATCCGATGGACCAGGCGAATGAAGGTGGTCACGGCGTCGCTCGCGCCGTCGGTGCCGTCCGCCGCCGAGAAATCGCAGATCACGAGGCTGTCGCCGTCGAGCCGGTAGACCAGCTCCAGTTCGTTCACCCGCACCCGCCATCCCACCCGGAAGCTGCTCTGCCCGAAATAGGCCGGCTCCGGGCGCATCCCCTGCGCCACCAGATAGTTCGTCACGCCGTCCGTCATCTGCATCGTCACGATTCCATCCGTTCAGAGCCGCACCGCGGACGCGACCTGGCCGCTCAGCGACACCAGATCGCGCGTCACGTCGCGCATCTGCCGCGACGCGTCGGTCGCGCGCTCGACGGCCGTGGCCAGCGTCTTGTCGAAGCGCTCCGCCGCCTGGCTCTCGAAATCGCCCTGCAGCTGGATCTGTTGCGCCTCGCGGGTCATGTTCGCGGACGCGACGCCGGCGATCCCCTGGCCGCTCTTTGACAGCCCGTCCGTCGTGGACGTCGCGATCTGGCTGCCGGACAGCGCGCCCAGCGCACTCACCGCGCCGCCGACGATCTGCGTCACCGCGGTCGCCATCGCCGCATCGAAGTTCTGCTCGATCGCCTGCCGCTTGGTGTCGAGCGCCAGCACCTGACGGTCGAACGCGATGCGCTGCATCGTTTCGCTGAACTGGCGTTCGAGATCGCGCATCTCGCCGCCGATCTTCTGCAGCCGCGCGATGATCTGGTTGATCGTCGCGAGCGCGCCGCTGCCCGCGCCAAACCCGTCGAGCGAATCGATGCCCAGGGTGTCCATGCTGACCGGCGCGCGGCCGGTGGGGGTGATTTCACTCATGCTGTTTTCTCCATCAAACCATCGACGAGGCGATCTGCGCCTGCAAGGTGGCCGTTTGTTTCGAAGTCTTGCTGCCGTCCGCGAGGATCTCGCCCGACTTCTCGAGCAGATCCTTGGCCTCCTTGGTCTGCGCCTCCTTTTGCTGCGCATAGAACTGGAAGCACATCTGCAACCACTGCTGATCGAGCATCAGCTGGTCGATCTCCTTCTGGAGCTTCGCGCGCTCGATCTCGAGCGCGCCCGTCGTCACCTTGCCCGCCGCGCCGACCGACGCGCGCGTCGCGTTCAGCACGATCGACGTCGACGCCTTCAGCACGGCCGCCATCACTTCCTGGTTGACCTGCCGGGTGATCGCCTTGGTCAGCTCCTTCGCCGACATCTCGATGCCTTCCTCGATCGCCTTGCCGGCCACCTTCTCGACGCTCTTCGTCACCATCTTCTCGATCGCCTCGCGGGAGAAGCTCTCGAGCATCCGGTTCACGCCGAGCTGCTGCACGGCCTTCTGCGCGGCATCCTTGCCGACCTTCTTGGACGCTTCGAGCGCGGCCTTGCCGATGCCCTGCAGGATCTGGTCCGACACCTGCGCGGCCACTTCCTTGCCAACCGCCTGGGCGGTGCTCTTGACGGCGTCCTTGCTGCCCTCCTTGATCGCCGTCACCAGCGCCTGCTCCGCGCCTTCCTTCAGGACGGCGGTGGTCGCCTTCGGGATCGCCTTGGTCAGCAGCATGTTGCGCGCCGCGCTGGTGACGTCGACCACCGCGCCCGCGATCTCGAACGTGAGCTGAACCTTGGCGGCGACGTCGGCCACCGCGCGGTACTTCTCCGCGTTCTTCTCGTCGACGAGCGCCAGCGTGTTCATCGTCGCCTTGATCACGCCCGCGAATCCGGCCATCAGGTCCATCGCGCCGCCCGCCACCGTCATCACGTTGCCGGTCAGCGCGCCGCCGATGATCTTCGCCACGCCCGACACCACCTCGACGGCGGCGATGATCCAGTCGAAGATCACGCCGAAGATGCCGGCCTTCTTCGCCTTCTGCTGCTGCTCGATGGCCTTGTCGATCTGCTCGCGATATTCGCTGACTTCCTGCCGGCGCACCTCCTCCTGCTTCGCCGACATGATGCTGAGCGCCTTGGTCTTCAGCTCGGCCGTGTTGCCGAGCACCTGGGACGACAGCAGCGTGGTCGCGAGCAGCATCGAATCCATCGACACGCTGCCGACATCGCGCGGATCGCGCGTGCCGCGCTTCGCTGCCGGCGCGGCCGCACCGTCGAATTTATCGACGATCCGCCCGAGCGCCTCCGCGGCGTCCTTCATCGTCACCAGCGCGCGGCCGGCGATGCCCGTCAGGCCGGGCAGCCGGGCGCGCACGTCGTCGACGATCACCGAGACGCCGCCCAGCATCGCGTGGGCCGCGGCGCGCGCCTTCTCGGCCTGTTCCGCCGGGTCGCGCGACGCGATCGGCGCGCCGCCCTGCGGCCCTGCCGTGTTCAACGCAATAGTCATTTCATCCCTCCTGCTCGCACTGTGCCAAGTGCTGTTCGATGTTCGTCTTGAGCGCGCGATAATCCGGCTGCGCCCCGCACCAGTTGCGCGCGGCGTCGAACGCCTTGCGCGCATACTCGAGATTGCCCGCCAGGCGGTAGCTGATGCCCGCGTGGTACGACGAACGCGGGTCGTCGACGCGGATCATCCCCGCGCGGCTCAGGCAGAAAATCGCCTCTTCATGCTGGCCGAGGCGCTGATAGCACACGCCCAGCCAGAACCAGTAATCGAAATTCCAGTGATCGATGCGCGCCAGCATGAAATAGAAATTGCGCGCGGCCGCCCAGTCTTCGGCGCTGAACAGCTGGCTCGCGTAGGCGAATACGGTGTCCAGGTCGTGCTGGTCGACGTCGGCGAGCATCCGGATCGACCCGCCCGACGCGAAGAACTGCTGCAGTACGTCGTGATCGTCCCCGGACGCAGATAGTGGTGTGGACATGCATTGGTCTCCTGCGGCCGGCGCGGTGACGCCGGCCGCCACGCGGCTTAGCGGATCGCCGAAGCGATGCCCTTGGTCGATTCGGCCAGCATGCTCTGCAGGCTGTTGATCATCTGCACCGCCGTGTTGTAGTTCTGCATCAGCTGCTGCATCTTGAGCTGGCTCTGCTGCACGAAATCCGATGCCCGGCCCGCCACCGATTCCAGCGCCGCCTTCACCGACATCAGGTCCGCCTTGTCGAGCTTGCCGTCCTTCTTGTCGGCCAGGAACTCGTCGATCGTCTTGTCGTTGACGAGAATGTTGTTGTCGCGCAGGTACTTGACCACGCTGTCGTCCAGCGTCGTCTTGTCGTCGGCCTTGACGAGCTTCGCGAGCGACGCCTCGACCTTGTTCGCCATGTCCTGCGCATCGCGCGAGATGTTCGACTTCTTTTGCATGTCGTCGAGCTTCGCGCTCGTCTGCCGGCTCAGCAGATCCATGATCACCAGCATCATCGCGATGCTGTCGCCGATCGGGTGCGAATTCTTCACGTTGTGGCCGCCGGCTTCGCTGCCCGATACGGGCGGGGACATCTGGAACTGAACCGGCTGATTGCTGATGGAGGTCATAGGATTTTCTCGATGTATGAAAAGTGATTCGGAGACTGCTCAAACAAATGCGCGGCGGAACTTCGCGACCTGCCGCACCTCGCGCGGCGCGGCTTCGGCCGGCGCGGCCAGCTGCTGCAACTCCTCGCCGATCTTCTGCATGCAGCGCTCGGCCTGGCCGGCCTGCTTGACGAGCGCGTCGACCAGATGCTGGCCGCCGTTCTTCATCAGCGCGTCGAGCCGTTCGAGCTTGCGGCGCGCCTCGCCGTCCGCCTGGGAACGCTGGCGCAGGCTGACGATCTCGCGCTGCAGTGCATCGAACGCCGCCATTTCCCTCTGCAGGGTCGAGCGGCGACGCTGCAGGTCGCCCATTGCCTCTTTCAACTGCGCTACGGTTTTCATGCGATGCCTCCTTCGACGACGCGTCGTCGTGGTCACACGGTTGGCGCCGGCTTGCCGTCGCCGGCGAGCGCTTCGGGCATGCGCGGCTCAGCGGATCGCCGAGGCGATGCCCTTGGTCGATTCGGCCAGCATGCTTTGCAGGCTGTTGATCATCTGCACCGCCGTGTTGTAGTTCTGCATCAGCTGCTGCATCTTGAGCTGGCTCTGCTGCACGAAATCCGACGCCCGGCCCGCCACCGATTCCAGCGCCGCCTTCACCGACATCAGGTCCGCCTTGTCGAGGCCGGTCGAATTCTGGAGCGCGTCCAGGATCGTCTTCATGTGATCGAGGCTGATCTTCCGGCCCGATTGAAAATCGACCTCCGGCAGGCTCCAGATGTAGTCGCACACGCGCTTGCCGTCGATCTTGATGCCCAGCGAATCCATGTAACTCACGACGTCCTGCCATTCGCGCGACTGCATCCCGTCCGGACCCGACTGCGCGATCATCTGCTGCAGCTTGGCGACCATCGCGGCGAACTTCGCCGGATCGTGTCCCGGCGCGGCCCGCGCGGCCAGGAATTCATCGATCGTCTTGTCGTTGACGAGCACGTTGTTGTCGCGCAGGTACTTGACCACGCTGTCGTCCAGCGTCGTCTTGTCGTCCGCCTTGACGAGCTTCGCGAGCGCGGCTTCCACCTTGTTCGCCATGTCCTGCGCATCGCGCGAGATGGTCGACTTCTTCTGCATGTCGTCGAGCTTCGCGCTCGTCTGCCGGCTCAGCAAATCCATGATCACCAGCATCATCGCGATGCCATCGCCGATCGGATGCGGGTTCGTCACGTTGCGGCCGCTGTCCCCGGACGACGCCGACGACCGGCCCGCGTCGGGCAGCGCCCCTTGACGTTCGATAGCAAGATTCATCGTGGTTGCACTCCTGGTTGCGCGGCCTGATGCCCGCCGCGTTCGTTCCGAGATCGTCCGCGCCGGCCGTCCGTGCGTCGAGGCATCCGTCGCCGTGTTCGTGATGTCGCAGCGCCGACACCCCCATCGTAGGCGCGGGCGTTCGGGGTGTTTTCCGGAATTCGGCGGGCAGTTGCGTTTTTCTCGCGCCACCGCGGCACGCGGTTTCAGGTGATGACCTGAGGGGATTTCAGCGCCGGATCGGCGATCATGCGATCAACGCAACGACACGACGTATTCGCTGGGGACCTGATGCAAGTTGTACGAATGATGTTCGGCTGCTGCGGCGGCCAGATTCGAACCGCCGGGACCAATCACCGCGTGCCCGATCACTGCGTCGTCATGACGCAAGCCGACGCGGCGCTATGCGATGCGGGCGCCGATTCCGATTTCCAGACGATCGACTTCTATCCGGCGCACTTCCGCCAGGTGTTCGCGGAAATCGCCGAGCTGGTCGATCCGGACCCCCGCGCGCGCTTCTGGCCCGAGCCGTTGCGGATCGTCGAGGCGCCCGTCGCCGTGATCCGCATGGTGGACCTGCTGAGCCGCACGTCGCCGCCGCTTTTGCTCCGCTTCGTGTACCTGTATTGCCTGGGCGTCGATCGCGCGTACTTCTCGCGGCTGCTGCACCACATGATGGCCGGCGACACGGCATTCGTCGATTTCGTCGAGGCCAACGCGCTGCAACCGTGGACCGTCGCGCGCTTCGCGGACGGCTTCGGCCTGCCACTGCGCAAGTTCAACATCCTCTTTTCCGAGAAGTTCGGCATGCCCGCGAAACGCTGGCTGCTGGAGCGCCGGCTCAGCCATGCGCGGCATCTGCTCACCGCCACGTCGATGCGGGTGCTCGACATCGCGCTCGAATGCGGCTTCGCGAACCATGCGCACTTCACCGACAGCTTTCGCAAGCACTTCCTCTGCAATCCCACCCAGTACCGGCTGCGGACCACGCAGCCCGAGCACTCGGCGGCCTGACTTCCGGCGCATCATGGATATCGAATCGGTCAATCAACAGCTGTCCCAGCTCGTGGACAAGGTCGGCAACGACGTCGAATCGAAAATGTCGGCGTCGGATCTCAACAATCCGGCCAGCATGCTGCAGGCGCAGTTCGCGATCCAGCAGTATTCGGTGTTCGTCGGCTATCAGAGCGCCGTGCTGAAAGCGGTCAAGGACATGCTGTCGGGCATCATCCAGAAGATATGAGCCCGCTGTCCGCCGATGCGCGCCGCCTGATCGTCGAGGCCGGCCTCGCCGCCGTCAATCACGGGCTGCATCGCGAAGCCTGGGCGATCCACGCGGCGCTGCCCGCGCTGATCCCCGATGCGCACGACCGGCTCGCGCTCGAAGCCGTGATGCTGATCGGCCTTGGCCGAAGCGGCTCGGCCGCGCGGCTGCTCGAACGCGCGAGCGCGCAGCACGCGCAGTTGCTCGCCCCCCTGCTCTCGCCGCCCGCCGCCACGCCGCGCGGGCTCCGTTCAAAGGAATCCTGATGGAAGTCAGCGCCGCTCAATCCGCCGTGCAGGTCCTGCAATCGCAGACCACCGCGCAACCCACCGACGCCGACCAGATCAGCGCGTTCACGCGCGCGCTGTTCGGGCAGGGCGCGCAAGCGCCCGAACACCATGCCGTCGACCGCTTCCAGCAGGTGTCGCAGCAGGTGGACCGCGCGCTCGCGCCGGCGCGCGACGCCGAGCCGACGCTCGCGAGCCCGCTCGAGATGCTCGCGACGCAATCGACGATGCTGCGGTCGATCATCGAGGTCGACCTGATGGCCAAGGCGGCGGGCGCGGTCTCGCAGGGCGTCAACAAGCTGGTGAACATGCAATGACCGCGCGGAGCGTGCGCCGGCTCGGCGTCGGCCTGCTCGCGTGCGCGCTGGCCGGTTGCAAGACGGAGCTGTACAGCAATCTGCCGGAGGCGGAGGCGAACCAGATGCTCGCGCTGCTGATGCTGCGTCACATCGACGCGGACAAGAAAGTGGTCAAGGACGGCAACGTGACGATCCGGGTCGAGCCCGATCAATTCGTCAACGCGGTCGAGCTGCTGCGGCAGAACGGCCTGCCGGCGCGCAAGCTCGCGACGATGGAGGAGATGTTTCCGTCCGGCCAGCTCGTCACGTCGCCCGCGCAGGAGCAGGCGAAGATCCAGTTCCTCAAGGAGCAGCAGCTCGAGAAGATGCTGCGCGCGATGGACGGCGTGATCAACGCGCAGGTCTCGATCGCCGAAGACGCGGCCCAGGACCGGCGCAACCCCGATCCGCCGTCGGCGGCGGTGTTCGTCAAGTACAGCCCGGAGTACAACTTCACCGCGCGCGTGCCGGAAATCCGCAGCCTCGTCGTCACGGGCGTGCCGAACCTGAGCCCCGAGCGGGTCAGCGTCGTCGTGCAGGCCGCCGATTATCGCTACGCGCAGCCCAGCGCCGCCGCGCCGGGTCTCGCCGGGCGTTTCGAGGAGGCGCGGCTGCGCGTGGCCGGCGTGCTGGCCGCGCTGGCCGTGTGCGCCGCGCTCGCGGGCGCCGGATACGGCTGGCATCGGCGGATGCGCCTCCGGGGCGCGTCCTCATGACGCCGAGCGCGATCACGCCGGCCGTGTCGCGTCTGCACGCGCTCGCGTGGCGGCCCGGCGCAGAAATGCATCCCGGCTGGTGGCCGGCGCTGGACCTCGCCGCCTGGCGGGACGGCTACGCGCATCCCGCGTGCCGCGCGCCGATCGACCGGCTGATCGTCGCGCGGCGCGGCTTTCCGCGCGCGGCGCTGCCGCCCCGGCTCGATGCCTCGCAAGCGGCCCTGGTCGCGCTCGAACCCCGGCTCGACGCGTTGATGGTCGCGCTCGGCCTGCTCGCGCACGGACGCCCCGACTACCTGCTCGCACAACCGTATCGAACCTTGCTCGCGGCGCCGCTCGGTGAACAAGGATGCGCGCAGCTCCTCGCCCTGTGCCGCGATCGCCCCGTTCGCGGGCCGGATCTCGCGCCCGACCCGTCGTTCGTCGATGCGCTGCGCAGCGCCGGCACGCGCTGGTGGCGCGCGGACGCCGCCGCATGCGTCGCCACCCGGCTGCTGAGCACCGTGCTGCCGCCATCGCCGCCGGGACCGGCCGCCCCCGCGGACAACCTGCGGGAGCGGGCATCGGATTGGCTCGTCAGGATGGGGCGCTTGCTGTGACCGATTTCCCGATCTCCATCACTTACCTGCCCGGGCCCGCGCCCGTCGAATCCCTGATCCCCGCCGCGACGCTGGCCGGCTATGTCGACGCGGCGTCGATCGTCGAACGCGCGCAGGCGCACGCCGCGCGCGTGCTCGAAGCGGCGCGCAGCACGCTCGCCGACGCCGAACGCGATGCGCATCGGCTCCGCGAGGACGCTCACCGGCAAGGACTGGCGGATGCCGCCGCCGAACTGGCGTACGCGCGCGAGAATCTGATCGGCGAGACCGTCCGGTGGCTGGTCGACGAGGCCGACTTGGAAGCGCAGATCGCGATGCATCTCGACGACCGGCTCCGGGTCCTGGTCGCGAGCGTCGTGGAGCCCTATCTGCGCGACCGCGACGCCGTCGAGTTGCTGCTGGCGCAGGTGCGCACCTGCCTCGCCGGGGACCAGGGCGCATCGCCGCTCGAGCTGCAAGTCAGCGCGGCGAGCGCCGAGCGCATCCGCGCCGCCCTCGGGGACGCGCCGCGCGTGCGCGTGACGGTCGAGGCGGCGCTGCGCGCCGACGAGGCGCGTCTCGCATCGCCCTATGCGATCGTCCACTTCAATCCCGGGCTGCATCTCGACCTGCTGCTGTCCCGTCTGCTGCCCGCCCCTTCAACCGCCCGCGCACCGACGCCCCCGAACGATGATGAACCGCATTGACCCGGCGGCCGTCCGGCCCGCCTCCGCCACGCCGACCGGCCCGGCCGCCACGCCGCTCGCGCGGGAAATCGTCCCGGCCGGCTCCGCGCTCGATCTGGCCCAGGAGGCGCTCGCCGACCTGCCGCACGATTTCGGCGCCGTGCCGCCCGAGCTGACCGGCGTGTCCGCCGAGTCGTTCGCCGAAACGCTGGAGGACATCGGCTTCGTGGTCGGCACGCGCCTGCGCGAACCCCGTCGCGCGCAGGCCGACGGTTCGACCGACCGGCCGCGCACGCGCGCGATGCTGCAGCAGTTGATCCGGCAGATCGGCGCGGTGTCGGCCGCGCAGCTCGACGATCTGCGGCGGCGCATTCCGGGGCTCGACGAACTCGAGGACGTCGGCGACGCCATGCGCGCGGCAGGCATGAACGACGGCGAAATGGCGCTGCTGCTCGGCGCGCTGCTGGAGGAGGGCAGGCTTGCGGGCGCGCGCCGCCGGCGCGCCGAAGCGCAGCTCGCAACCGTGCTGAGCGGCGACGCATGGGCATTGCAGCTGTTTGCGCATCTGGAGTTCGGCCGCGCGGACCATGCGGGGCTGGCGGACCTGCGCCAGCTCTATCAGCGCGCCGCCGCGCGCGAACGCCGCCTGACGCAATGGTTCGACGAGTTCCGCCGGCTGCCCGACCGGCGGCGCAAGCTGAAGACGCTGATCCGCGCGCTCGCGTTCGAGCTGTCTTCCGAGGGGCCCGCGATGGATGTGCGGCTGGCCGCCGTGATCACCGATCTCAAGCGGATCCTGCAATTCCTCGGCATCGAGGATCATTGCACGCGCTGCGCGGACGGCCTGCGGGCGGCAGGCGTCGACGGCGATGCGCTGATCGCCGCGCTGCTCGAGATCGTCGAGCAAAGCTGGCTCAGCGCCGCGTGGCTCGATGCGCAGACACAGCGGATCGTGCCCGATGCATCGCTGCGGTATCGCCACGCGAAAGGCATGATGGAACTGGTGAAGCTGCTGCCGGACGACTGCTTCGACGACGCCGACCAGCACGCGACGATCCTCGATGCGTTCGGCGAGCATCTGGAAGCGTTGATCGATGCGCAGGGGTGAGGCCGGCGCGGCGGGCGCGATGCGGGACTGGCCGGGGTTTTGATGCCCGTCGCGCGATCGGGCGCCGCGCTCTTGTAGCAGACACGATGCCCGGTGCGACTTGAACGCATGCGCCGGGCACCCCGTTCAACGATGGCTCAGTTGCTGGGAAGACGCGCCATCAGCATGTCGCGCGCGTCTGTATAGGCTTCCCTTCGCACGCTGGTCACGTTCGGCTCCCATAGCGGATTGAGCGGAACATGGAATCCCTGCTTCTTGGCGCCGGCAATCAGTTCCGCCAATTCGGCTGCATCGTGCACGATACAGATTTCATCGAAGCGGCCGATGCGCTCCGGTAGCGCGAACGCGGCGGGATAGTTGGCCGTCGGATCCGCCGCAGGACTGCCCGCGTCGGCATTGTGATGGATCACCGGCTCGCCGTCGCCGACCAGGGCCTGATTGAGGATCGGGATCATCGCGCGAATCCTCGGCGACGCATTGCCGATCTCCTTGTCCTCTTTTTCATAGAAAACCGCCGGATTGCCATAGGCGGCCCGAAGCGGCTCGGGAACGGGGGACGTGTAACGATCCATGCGCGCCTTGAAGACCGAGTGCGCGACATCCGGAACCGGGACGTTGTCCTGCGGACCGAGATCCTCCATCCGCGGGGCGATCACGAGCAGATCGTAGTCGGCCGTCAGCGGCTTGGCGTCCGGCTTCGGCGGCGCCAGCACCTCGATCGGCCGCCCCTCGTGCGTGATGGCGTAGCGCATCCCATCGCCGGTCGCGAGCGGCTTCGCCTCGAATGAATAGATCTTCCCACTCGGTGCCTTGGCTTCGAACGCGACCGGATTGCGCTGCGCGTCGTACTTGATCCGATCGATCATCCCCATGCCCAGCAGTTCATCGAGGCGCGCGCCCGATACGGCGAGCGGAACCTTCTTCGCATACTGGTCGCGCAGGCAACTTTCGACTTGCCCGTTGAATTTCGCGACCCGCTCGGCGTTGTTCTCGAGTTTGCTCCACCGCTGGTCGACGCAGATGAACGCCGCCTGCGGCCCCCAGTTCGCGCTTTTGCCCTTGATGTGAAAGCCCTTGGTCGGATGACCGCTTTCGATGAGGCTCGTCGCGATCGGTTCGACCGGTCGGATGCCGATCAGACATCGATGCTCCGCGGCGGATTGCTGCAACTTGATCAGGTGCGACGGGACGATGCCCGTCTCGCTCTTCACCCGCTCGCCCATGGCTTGCAGCCGCGATACCTGATCGACCTGAGCGCTCTGCGGCCGGTTGTTCGTATCGACGGCCGGCGTCCCGTCCACCGGGAGGCGATTGCCCCCGCCGACCTGCACGGACATTTCTCTCATGCTGTGCTCCTTCTGAAACGTGATGGGGATGAAGCTCGTGTACCGATGCCGGGCGGCGAGGCGCGAACGACCAAGCCGATTCGCCCGCGCTTCCGCCCGGAACGCCGCCGCGCGCCATTCACTGCGCCGGCGGATGCGCCTGTCACGCCAGACGATCGGGATCGACCCGCGACGTCTGGATGCTGACCGTGCCCATCTGGCGCAGCTCCGGATGCGTTTCGCACAGCGCGCCGTGGTTCTGCTCGTACGCGTCGTGGATCGCAAGCACATCCCCGGTCGCGCTCGTATAGTTCGCCGCCATGCCGGCGACGCGCTGATACAGGTTCTCGTGCTGGAGATCCGTGCTGGTCGGGCCGAAGAAGTCGGCGCGCAGCGTATCCAGCGTCAGTGGATTGCGCGACGTCTCGATCGCCTGCTGCAACGCCGGCTGCCGCGCAACGTTTTCCGCGAGCCGTTCAGCCGCCCGGAACACAGTGCCGGACGACGGATTGAATTCGTCTGCGCCGTTCGCCATCGCCATGCCGACCGGAACCGTTTCCGCGAACGTGTGATAGCCGCCGAAGTTCATGAACGCAGCGATGCCGAGCGTCGCGGGCTCGACGATGTCGAAGCGGTCGTAGAGCGGCCCGTCGCTCAGCGTATTGAGCGCCAGCAGCGCGTCGCAGGTGCCGCCCGACTGCGCGCCGGCGGACGGCATGCCGCGCAGGTTGGATTCGACCGCGAACGTGCCGGTGGGCTGCCAGCGGTTGACGCCGGTGCCGTGGGGAAACGCATGGGTGCCCAGCGCTTCGTGGAAGGTCTGATCGGCGCCGCCCTGGGTGCTGAACAGCAGGTTCTGGTACGCATGCATGAGCGGGCTGTCGAGCGCAAGCTGGATCTCGTCGGACGCCATCATGAAGGGCCGCTCCGGCAGGCCGCTCGCGCCGGGTTCGATCGGCGCGCCGTCGCGGGCCGCGCCGTTGATGTTGGCGTAGACTTTCGCGCCCGCCGTGTTGACCTTGGCGCCCAGCAGTTGATCCAGCTCCGCCTGCCGATCACCGTCCGCGGCCGTGACCGCGACGTTGCCGAAGCCCAGCCCGTGCAGATGCGCGGATTCGTATCCGACGGGAAACGGCTTGCCCTGCGCGTCCAGCGGCTGGCGTTCGCTGCGCATCCGGCTGATCGGGTCGTCGAACAGCGGCGTGCGCATCACGTCCCTGAATTCGTCGAAGCGCGCGCCGAACTGGCTCGCCACGCCCTCGCCCAGCGGCTTCATCACGTCCCGCAGCACCGCCTCGTTCTGTGCGCGCTTCGTCGCGTCCGGCTGGTTCATCAACTGCCAGACGGTCGTGCCGAAACCGCATACCGCCTTGACCTTGGTCAGCAGGTTCTGGAAATTCTGTCCGGTCGCGTACTCGCCCGACGGCGACATCAGCGGCGTCTCCAGCTGCGCGACGATCCACGCCGCACCCTCGCCGCCCTCGCTGGTCTTGCGGCCGATCTGGTCGGACTTCGGGTCCGTCATCGGCGTGAGCATCGTGTCCTTGAACACGTCGGCGAGCGGCTTCTGGCTGCCGTTGAAGTGGACCGTGCGCGCGGGCGCGCCGTCGCCCGTCAACACCGGCGCCAGCACGTCGGCCAGGCGCGACGCGTAGGTGTCGAACACCTTGCCGACCGTGCCGGGACGATCGAGCACCGCCATGCTGACGCCCGCCTCGAACAGCCGGCCGTTGGTCAGCGCGAGTTGCTGCGCCGCGTTCAGCGTGATGCCCTTGGCCGTCGAAACCGCGGTGATTTCACCCGTCCGGTTCGTCTGGGTGATGTCCTTCAACCCACCGTTCTCGATCTGCGCCTGCAATTGAATCGGCGGATGGTTGGATTGGATCGTGCGCATCGTTCACCTCGCAATCGTGATAAGCCATGAAGTACCTGCCCGATTGTCGATGCCTAAAATCAACCCCGCTTCTGTATCTTTTCGGCCTCTATCAGTTATCGCGAGTGCGCCGCTTTCGACAGAAAGGACGACTTTTCCGAAGCCGCAGCGCATCGAATCGCCAGAATGCGTCGCATCGACATGAACCGGACCGGAGGCGCACGATGCACCCCATTGCTTGGCGATTCGTCGGCACCCCGACACGCGACGGGCATCGATCCGCAGCCGCCGCGCCGCGCGCCGCGTCACGGCCGATTGTGATAACGCGCCCACAATCGCTCGATCACCTCGATCGCCGCGCGGTGCGCCTCGTCCAGTTCCGGCGTCGCCGCCCGCTCGGGCGCCGCGGCGCCGGCCTGGCGCAGGGAGGCAACGCACGCATCCCGCCGTTCGCCCCGCACATCGGCCGCCAGTTCGTCTTCCAGTCTCGTCAATCGCACCATCGCCTTGTCCTCAATGTTCTTCGCCTCACACGTCGAGCGGGATCGACACCAGATGTTCGCCGTTGCGCAGGCTGATCGCATGCCGACTCAAGCCGACGATCGCATAGCCGTTCGGCAGCACGCCGCCCACCTGCAGGCGCATGCCGTTCGCGAGCACGACATAGATCGAGTTCGCCTGACCGCCGACCGTCACCACCGGCGCAGGCAACAGCGACTGCGCGGCGTCGGCGGTGGGAATCGCGTCGTAGATCGCCGTGAAGCCATCCGCGCCGGCGCGATTGAACGCCGCGATCGCCGCGTTCAGCGCGGCCGTCCTGCCCTCGTCGAGCTTGCCGCTCACCATCAGCGTCCGGCCGGCCAGCGAGACGCCGACCCCGTCGAGCAGGTCCGCCTTCGACAGCGCGTCCAGCAAGCGCTCGAACTGTTGCGCGCGGTCATTGATCACCTGCCAGGTCCGCAGCCCGGCCACCGCCTGCAGCTGCGCGACGGTGCGCCGCCAGCGGCCGTCGGCCGCGATCGCGCCATGGATCTCGACCGAACCCGGCCCACCCGTGCTGCGCACGTCGATGTCGCGATAACCGTTCAGCATCAGCACGTCCTTGACGTTGCCGCGCAGCGTATCCGCGCACTGGCTGGTATCGCGCACATGCACGCCGCGCGCGCGCAGTTCGCCGCGCAGTTGCTCGACTGCCTGGCTGAGCGCGCACGATCCGCTCAAGCCCACCGTGCCGTCCGGCTCGCGCGTCGCCCGCAGGCCGTGCAGCGCGCTCGCGCGCAGCCGCGCGGCGAGCCAGGCGTCGAGGTCGGGCGCGCGGGCCGGGGCCGGCTGCCACAACGCCAGCACGAGCGCGCCCAACAGGCCGGCGCACGCGAGCGCGCCGGCCGCGTGCACGCCGCTCGGACGCCGCGCGCGCGGGGCATGGCGCGGCGGGACGAGCGCCACCGGGAGCGGATCGTCGACGCCGCCCACGATGAACGCGAGCCCCGCGAGATCCACGACCACGTGCTCCGGCAGCGGCGTCGCGGCGTCCCACCGTGCCCCCGCGACCCACACCGGCACGCCCGGCGACACCGTCACGCCGTCCGCGCCCACGTTCAGCACGGCGCTCGCCTCGTCGTCGAGCACCAGCGCGAGGTCCGCGTCGGCGCCGCCGATCCGCAGCGGCCCGTCGGGCAGCACGAACGGGTGGCCGGCCAGCGGGCCGTTCAGCCATCTGAGCTTGCGCGCCGTCATGTCTGCAGCCAGGGTTCGGCCTTGATCAGGAACAGCCGCACCGTGTGGCGCTGGCTCTTGTGGCGCGTCTTGAACAGATTGCCGAGCAGCGGAATGTCGCCGAGCAGCGGGATCTTCCGCTCGCCCTCGCTCAGCTCGTCCTGCACGAAGCCGCCGAGCAGCAGCGCCTGCCCTTCCTTGAGCAGCGCATGGGTGGCGATCTCCGAGTTCAGCGTCTGCGGCAGCGGTTCCTGCTTGCTGATCGGATCGGTCTGCCGGCCGTCCTGAACCATCAACGTCAACATGATTTCCTGTTTGCCGGGATCGCCGATCACGCGCGGCGTGACCCGCAGCAGCGATCCGGTCGAGATCGATTCGAGCTTCGCGACACGCTCGGCGCTGACCTTCGTATAGAACGTGATGTTGCGATCCAGCACCGCCTGCATGTTGTCGAGCGTGACGACGGACGGCCGCGACAGGATCTGCGCCTTCGCGTTCTGCTCCAGCGCGCTCAGCCGGACCATGAACTGGCCGGTGTTCGACACGACCGTGGAGAAGCTGCCGGCATCCGGTGTGTCGCCGCCGTTGAAGCTCACCGAGCCGCCGCCGATGCGCGCCGACGCCGACCAGTCGACGCCGAGCATGCTCAGATCCTGCGCGTTGACATCGATGATCGCGACCGAGATCTCGACGAGCTTCGGCTTGCGGTCGAGCTGCGCGATCAGGTCGCCGTACAGCTTCATGTTCGTCTCCTTGTCACGCACGATCACGGCGTTCTGGCGCGCATCGGCGGCGAACATCGGCAGCAGGCGGTCGCTCGCCGGCTGCTGGCCCTGGTTGTCCTTCAAGGGCAGCGCGCGCCCTTGCGCCATGTCTTTCAGGACCGACACCACGCCCGGCACGACCACCTGCTGCGACCGGTAGGCGTAGCGGGTGTCGGTGGCGGTGGCGTACTGCAGCGGAAACAGCTTCACCGACTCCTGGTTCTGCGCATGGTGGATGGTCTGTTCGTCGAGCCGCTTCGCGAACTGGGTGACGCGCTCGATGCAGATCGGCACGCCGCGCGCCTCGATGGCGTTCGACGCGGGGATCGCCTGCACGAAGCACTGCCGGGCATCGAGCAGCCCTGCCGCGCGCAGTTGCGGAATCAAGGTCGACGGCGGCAGATAATCCGGCGTGATCAGCGCGCTCGACACCTCCTGCGCGCGGTACACATACAGCGTGAGGCCGTCGTAGTACCACGCGAGCTGATAGAGCCGCGCGAGCCGATCGAGCGCCGCCTCCGGCGTGCGGGCGTCCACGGACCCGATGAACGATCCGTCGATCTTCGGGCTGACCACCACCGGCGTGCGATAATTCGCGCCGAGGTCGCGCAACACGTCGGACAACTTCATACCGCGCGTGCTCAGGAAAAACGGGGCGATGCCCGCGGTCGGAATCGATTTCGCCGGCGCCGGCGCGACATGCGCCAGCAAGCAGCCGACGAGGAGCGCGCGCCACGCGGCGCGCAAACGGCGGGCGCGCCGGTTCATGCCGGTCTCCATGCCGCGCGCGGCGTTTCCTTGAGCGCCGCATGATGCGCGCCCAGCCAGCGCGCGATCGCGATCTGCTGTTCCAGGCTCGCGCGCAGCGCGGCGGCGCCCGCCTCGGCATCGTGGCGGCGCACGAGCACCAGCGTGTTCGCGGCGTCGAGCCACAGCGCATCGTCCGCTGCGCCGCGCAACGACATCAGCCAGAGACACGCCTGTTCGAGCCAGCGGGCGTCGATCGGCGCGACGTCGACCTGACAGCCGACGCACAAGCCCGGCGGCGTCGCCGCAGCCACGCACCAGCCGTCGATGCCGTCGATCGTCATCGACCAGCGACCCTGCCGCCAGACCCCGGCCGAAACCGTTTCCAGACGCCGCAATGCAGGTGGAAATTCCATCGAAATCATTTCATTCATGCATCAAGATTTTTGAGATAAATCTTGATAAGATCGATCCGGTGATCACCTGAATTCCTAAATAAGTCGAGGCGGGCCGCCCCTCGATCCCATGTTGACTCCACCATGCCCGTCGTCACTCATACCGCCATTCCCGCCGAAGTCCGCATCCTGATCGTCGAAGATCACCCGGTCGTGCGGTTGGGTCTGAAGAACCTGCTCGACGCCGCCCCGCCGTTGAAGGTCGTCGCCGAAGTCGAGGATGGCCTCGAGGTCTATTCGGCGTGCCAGCGCCATGCGCCGCATATCGTGCTGCTCGATCTCGGCCTGCCCGGGATGAGCGGCATCGATGTGATCCATCAGCTGCGCCGCCGCTGGTCGGACCTCGGCATCGTCGTGATGACCGCCGACACCGCCGAGCATCGCGCCAGCGCGGCGCTGCTCGCGGGCGCGAACGGCTACGTGCTGAAGAACAGTTCGCAGCAGGTGCTGCTGGAGACGCTGTGGAAGGTCTGGCGCGGCCATACCGCGCTCGACCCGGCGCTGAACGCCGCGCAGCTCGGCACGCCGTCCGCCGCCCGCGCGGAGGTCGCGCTCACGCCGCGCGAACGTCAGGTGCTCAAGCTGATCGCCGAGGGATGCCGCAACCGCGACGTGGCCGAGCGCCTGACCATCACGATCAAGACGGTCGAAACGCACCGCCTGAACCTGATGCGCAAGCTCGACGCCCACAACGCGGCGGACCTCACGAACTGGGCGCACCGTCTCGGCCTGAATTGAGACGGGACGCGCCGCCGCCGGCGATCAGGTGAACTGAATCGCGATCAGATCAGCCAGGTCGCTCAGATCGCGGCGGCTGACCCAGCGGCCCGAGCGGATCTGCCGCTCCTGCTGCTCGATGCCCTCGCGCACCAGATCGAGCCCGCCTTGCCCCGCGCAGCCCTTCAGCGAATGCAGGATGTTCAGGATGCCTTCCGTATCCTTCGCGTGCCACGCCACTTCCGCCTGCTGGTGCAGGTCCTTCAGCGTCTTGCGCAGCTGCTCGCGCATCATCTGGTCGTTCCAGTCCAGGAGCGGTATGTTCGCCATCGCATTGGGCGCAAGCTCCATGCCGCGCGCCAGCTGCGTGGCGGCCACCCGGTTCAGCGTGCCCGCCATCTGCTCGAGCGACACGGGCTTGGTCAGATAGGCGTTCATGCCCGCCTGCCGCGCGCGCTCGTGCTCCGCCGGCATCGCATTGGCCGTCAGCGCGACGATCGGCGTGTCGGCATCGAGGATCCGCTCGTCCGCATGGCGCCAGCGGCGCGTGGTCGCCATCCCGTCCAGGTCCGGCATCCGCACGTCCATCAGCACGAGATCGAACACCTGGTTGCGGCCCAGCGCGAGCGCCCGCTCGCCCGAGGCCGCCGACTGGCACTGGTGGCCCAGCTCGCGCAGCATCTTGCCGACGATGTCGCGATTGACGGCGACGTCGTCGACGACCAGCACCTTGAGCGCCCACGGGCACATCGCCGTCGGCCGCGCATCGTCCTGCACGGCCTCGCCGCGCAGCACCTGCGCGATGCTGCGGTGAAGCTTGCCGGGCAGGTAGCACAGCTCCGGCATCGCGAGCAGCGGATTGTCGCCGTCGACGGGCTCCATCCCCCAGCTGCGCAATTGCGCATGCAGCGTCGCGGGCGCCGTCACGGAGCCCGCGAGCGGCTTCGGCGCGACCTCGCCGCGCTGCAAGGGCAGCAGCACGGTAAACCGGGTGCCGCGCCCGAGCTGGCTGCTCATCAGGATCTCGCCGTTCATCAGGTTCGCGAGCCGCGATGCGATCGGCAGGCCCAGTCCGTTGCCGCTGTCATGCGCGCGCACCTGCACGAACGGCTTGAAGATGTCGAGCTGATATGACGGCGGGATGCCCTTGCCGGTATCCTCGACGATCATCGCGAGCAGGCTGCCGCGCCGCTCGACGACGAGGCGGATGCTGCCGAAATCGGTGAACTTGACCGCGTTGCCGAGCAGGTTGATCAGGATCTGCCGCACCCGCAACGCATCGAGCCAGATCTGCTGCGGCACGTCGGGCGCGACGAAGGTCGACAGCGTGAGGTGCTTTTCGTTCGCGCGCAGGTGGATCGTCAGCATCGCCTGATCGAGGAGCGGCAGCAGCTGCGTCTGCTCGTAGGCCAGCTCCAGGTGGCCCGCCTCGATGCGCGAGTAGTCGAGCACGTTGTTGACGATCCCGAGCAGGTAGCCGGACGACTGCTGCGCGACGCCGACCAGCTCCTGCTGGCGCGGCTGCAGCTGGCTGCGCGCGAGCAGCGCGAGCGCGCCCATGATGCCGTTCAGCGGCGTGCGGATCTCATGGCTGATGCTGGCGATGTGCTCGCTCTTGCGGTGATTCGCCGATTCCGCCATGCGCTTCGCTTCGTTCAGCTCGCGGGTGCGCTCGTCGACCTTGTTTTCCAGGGTCTTGTGATACGCGTTCAGCGTGCTGAGCAAGGTGTTGTACGCGCGCGCGATCCGCCCCAGCTCGTCGTCGCGGCGCGCGGGCAGCCGGCGGCCCCAGTCGCCGTCGCGCTGCGCGTCGATGGTCTCGACGATCAGCCTGAGCGGCCGTCCCAATTGCCATTGCAGGATCTGGAACACCACGACGATGAGCCACAGCTGCATCACGAGCGTCCACGGCACGGTCTGGCGCAGCAGGGTCATCACCTTGTCGGTGACGGCCGCCGTCGGAAAGATCACCGCGAGCTGCCAGTGCGGGCCGTCGAGCGGCATGCACACCACGTACTGATTGTTGACGCGCCGCGAATAGCTCTGCGCGCACATCGGCAGTTGGTCCAGCACCTGATTCAGATCGGCGGGCACTTCGCCGTCCGACCACAGCAGCTCGCCCTGCGCGGAGCGCAGCACGAAACGCGGCTCGCGATCCAGATGCAGGTCCTTGCTGAACTTCGACAGATCGCCGATGCGCAGATTCTGCCCGGCCATCACGCCCGACTCGCGATCGATCGCGGCGGCGGCCACCCGCACGAGGCCGTGCGAATCGCGGTGCGCGTCGCTCCAGTGCATGCCGCTGCCCGCTTGCGTCGCGCCGCGCAGCGACATCAGCATCGTGAGCTTGCGCTGCATGTCGGCGGCGCTGGCTTCCGCCGCGCGGTACAGCACGATGCCCTCCGTCGGCAGCAGCAGGAACGCGTCGCGCCGGCTGTCCGGGTCCGCGTCGCCGAAAATCCCGAGGATCTCCCGCGCACGCCGGACGAGCGCCGCGTCGCCGCGCGCGTCGGGGAACGGCACGAACGTCGTGTGCGGCGACGGTTCGGGCGCGGGATCGAGCGTGGTCAGGCGCTGGTTCAGGGTCTTCCAGACCCACAGCAGCGCGCGCGTATGGCGCTGTGCATCATCGAAGCGGCGATTCTCGCGGCCGACGATCGCCTTCAGTTCCCAACTCAGCACATCACGCAGTTCGCTTTGCGTTCCCGTGTAGCGGTAGTAAAAGCTGATTGCTTCGGACAACATCCAGAACGAAACCATCGCGCAGCAGAGGATCGCGACGATGCGTGCCGTCAGCGATTTTTCCCAGAATGGGCGCATGTTTTCTTTCCATCAAGATTCCAGCGTGCGCAGTCCTTGAGTCATGGCTGCACAGGCCCTTTTCAGGTCTTCGCCGGATGGTTCGTGCGGCCGTGATTATAGAAGATGCGTCGTGCCTTTCCGCAGAGGAAGGATTTTTTCTTCAGGAGTCGCATGGATTTGCAAACGGAGCGCAAGCTGGAACAGTTCCTGCGGCTGCTCGAATTGCCCTGCTCGCGCATCGCTTCGCGCCTCGAATTCGCCCAACCGCCGCTGCGCGTCTTCATCGAGGCCGTCGGCGCCCGGCTGGTGCTGTCCGTCGCGCGGCCGATCGACGCCGCGCGCCGCGACGACGCCCTGCGACGACTTGTCGCACGCTGCGATCCGGCGCGCCACGGCGGCCTGATCCTGCGGGCCTGCGCGCTGCGCCGCGACCTGATGCTCAGCTGCACGCTCGACGCCGCGCACGACGTCGGCGCCTGGCTCGACGCGCATCGCACGCTGCGCCGCCTGCTCGACGCGCATGCGGGGGACGCGCGGTGAACCGGATCAGCCGCTGGCTGGCGATCGTCGCGTCGCGCCAGGACATCGCGCTCGCGGTGCTGCTGCTCGTCGCGGTGTTCATGATGATCGTGCCGCTGCCGACCGGGCTCATCGACCTGATGATCGCGTTCAACCTGATGATCGCGATCATCCTGCTGATGATGTCGCTCTACATCCGCGACCCGCTCGAATTCGCCGCGTTCCCGTCGGTCCTGCTGATCACGACGCTGTACCGGCTCGCGCTGACGATCAGCACCACCCGCCTGATCCTGCTGCAGGCCGACGCGGGCGAGATCGTCTACACCTTCGGCAGCTTCGCCGTGGGCGGCAATCTCGGCGTCGGGCTGATCGTGTTCGTGATCATCACGATCGTCCAGTTCATCGTCATCACGAAGGGCTCGGAGCGCGTCGCCGAGGTCGGCGCGCGCTTCTCGCTCGACGGCATGCCCGGCAAGCAGATGAGCATCGACGGCGACATGCGCGCCGGCATCATCGACGCCAACGAGGCGCGCCGCCAGCGCGGCCTCGTCCAGAAGGAAAGCCAGCTGTACGGCGCGATGGACGGCGCGATGAAGTTCGTCAAGGGCGACGCCATCGCCGGCATCATCATCATCCTCGTCAACATCCTGGGGGGCACGGCGGTCGGCGTGTTCATGCACGGCATGAGCGCGAGCGAGGCGATGTCGACCTACGCGATCCTGTCGATCGGCGACGGCCTGATCGGACAGATTCCCGCCCTGCTGATTTCGATCACGGCGGGCATCATCGTCACGCGCGTGCCCGGCGAGGTCCGCCAGTCGCTCGCGGCGGACCTGACCGAGCAGATCGGCCGGCAGCCCCAGGCCCTGTGGCTCGCGGGCGCGGTGCTGCTGGTGTTCGCGGTGCTGCCGGGCTTTCCGGTGGCGTACTTCCTCGCGCTGGCCGCGCTGATGCTCGGCGGGGCCTGGCTGCTCAAGCGGCGCGGCCGCCGCGCGGGCGCGGCCGGGCCCGCGGCGCATGCCGCGGGCGCCGCGGCGGCGGGCGCGGCGCCCGGCGGCGGCCCGGCCGGCACCGCGATGACGCCGGGCGCCGTGCCGCTGATGATCCGCTTCGCGGAATCCGCCGCGCGCGCCGACAAGCTGGCCGATGCGCTCGAAGCGCTGCGCTGGCGCACCTTCGAGCAGCTGGGCCTGCCCTTGCCCGACATCCACCTGCAGGCCTCGGCCGGCCTCGACGCCGGCACGGTCGAGGTGCTGCTGTACCAGGAACCCGTGCTGGCGCTCACCGTGCCGCGCGACCTGCTGCTCGCCGATGCGCGCGGCGCGCGCGTCGCCCACAGCGAGCGCGTCGACACCCTGCCGTTCGGCAAGCTGCGCCTGCATTGGATCGCACCGGGGCAAGCCGAGACGCTGGCCGCGCTCGGCATCGTGCTGCATCGGGACGAAGCGCGCATCGTCCACTGCCTGTCGCTCGTCGTCGAGCGCTTCGCGAGCCAGTTCGTCGGCGTGCAGGAAACCCGTTTCCTGATGGATGCGATGGAAGCGCGCTACGCGGAACTCGTGAAGGAAGTGCAGCGCCAGATGCCGATCGGACGGATCGCCGACGTGTTGCAGCGGCTCGTCGAGGAAGGCATCTCGGTGCGCGACCTGCGCAGCATCTTCGAGGCGCTGATCGAATGGGCGCCGCGCGAGAAGGATCCCGTGATGCTGGTCGAGTACGTGCGCATCGCGCTGCGCCGCCACATCGGCGCGCGCTATCGCGCCGGGCAGGCATGGATCAGCGGCTGGATGATCGGCGACCGGATCGAGGCGATGGTGCGCGAGTCGATCCGCCAGACCGCCGCCGGCTCCTATTCGTCGCTGGGCGCCGAAGCCAACCGCGCCATTCTCGCCCGGATCCGCGCCGCGCTCGCCGGCGCCGACCTGCGCCGCATCGTGCTGCTGACGGCGGTCGACGTGCGCCGCTTCATCCGCAAGATGGTCGAGCGCGAATTCGGCGGCCTCGCCGTGCTGTCGTTCCAGGAGATCGGCGACGAAGCCGAGCTCCGCGTGATCGGCACCGTCGACCTGATCGGGGAGCCCGCCGATGCGCTTGCCTGACCTCGACCCATTGCGCGCGCGCGTCGCCGCGCGCCTCGCGCCGCGCGGCGATGCGCCCGCTGCGCAGCAGCGCTTCGGCCGCGTGACCGAGGTCGGCCCGACGCTCTTGCGCGCGACGCTGCCGCACGTCGGGCTCGCGGACCTCTGCCGCCTCGAACCCGCCGGCATCGACGCCGAGGTCGTGTCGATCGAGGGCGACACCGCGCTGCTGTCACCGTTCGCCGAACCGCGCGGCATCGCCGCCGGCTGCGCGGTTCGGCCGCTCGGCCGCGCGCACCGGATCCCGGTCGGCGCGTTCCTGCTCGGCCGCGTGGTCGACGGCCTCGGCCGTCTGATCGACCCCGGCCCGCCGGCGCCGGACGGTGCCGCCTGGGTCGATCTGGCGCGCGCCGCGCCCGATCCGCTGCAACGCGCGATCATCGACACGCCCTTGCCGCTCGGCGTGCGCGCGATCGACGGCCTCCTGACCTGCGGACGCGGCCAGCGCGTGGGCATCTTCGCGGCCGCCGGCGGCGGCAAGAGCACGCTGCTCGGCATGATCTGCGACGGCAGCCTCGCCGACGTGACCGTGCTCGCACTGATCGGCGAGCGCGGGCGCGAGGTGCGCGAGTATCTCGAACACACGCTCACGCCCGAGGCGCGCGCGCGCGCGATCGTCGTGGTGGCCACCTCCGATCGCCCCGCGCTCGAACGGCTGAAGGCGGCCTATACCGCCACCGCGATCGCCGAGCACTTCCGCGACCAGGGCCGCGACGTGCTGCTGATGATGGATTCGCTGACCCGCTTCGCGCGCGCCGCCCGCGAAATCGGTCTCGCCGCCGGCGAGAAGCCCGCCGCCGGCAGCTATCCGCCCAGCTTTTTCGCGCGCCTGCCGGGCTTGCTCGAACGCGCCGGCCCGGCCGCCACGGGCAGCATCACGGGCCTCTACACGGTGCTCGTCGAAGGCGACGACCTGAACGAACCCGTCGCCGACGAGGTGCGCTCGATCCTCGACGGCCACATCGTGCTGTCGCGCAAGCTCGCCGAGGCGAACCACTATCCGGCGATCGACATCGGCGCGAGCGTGAGCCGCGTGATGAGCCGGATCGTCGCCGCACGCCATCGCGACGGCGCGGCGCGGCTGCGCCGGCTGGACGCCGTGTATCGCGACATCGAACTGCTCGTGCGGGTCGGCGAATATCGGCACGGCGCCGATCCCGAAGCCGACGACGCCCTCGCCCGCCGCGAGGCGATCCGGCAATTCCTCTGTCAATCCGTCACGGATAAAACCTCTTTCGACCAAACGCTCGAACAGTTATGGAACACGGTGGACGCTCGACCCTGACCACGCTCATGGCGCTCAAGGTGCGGCGCGAACGCAACATCCGCGCCGCGCTTGCGCTGCTCGACCAGCGCGAAACCGCGCTGCTCGCCGACAAGGCCGCCTTGCTCGACGAGCGGCGTGCGCTATGGAATGCCTGGCGCACCTGCATCGCCGTCGACGGGGTGCACGATCACGCCTCGCTGCAAATGCTCAAGCACGAGCTGGCCGGCTATCACCATCGCGACCAGACGCTCGTCGATCGCGTCGAGCTGGTCGACGCGCAATGCACGGAGCTGCGGCTCGAACGCGATCAGCAGCGCGCGCTGCTGCGCCGCGCGCAGATCGATCACGAAAAACTCAAGACCCTGCTGGAGTGACACGATGTCCGTTCAGTTCAAGCCCGGCCTGCCCGCCGGCGCGTGCGCGGCGGGCGTCGCCGGATCGCGGCGCGCCGCCGCGCCGGACGCCGCCGCGCGACGCTTCGCCGATTGCCTGACGCAGCCCCGCGACGAGCACGCGGCGCGTGACGGCGACGATGAGGCGCGGCGGCGGCGCCTGTCCGTCGCGCACGCGGCGGCGGCCCGCCTCGAACCGCTCGACGGGCGGCCCGGCGCCACCGCGGATGCGCTGAGCTGGCGCCTGACCGGCGGCCGCTTCGCGGGGCTCGTCGTGCAGGCGCGCGTGCAACACGGCACGCTGATCATCACGCTCATCCCGGCGAACGCCGGCCAGCGCGCGCGCGCCGCGCGTCATCGCGCGCGGATCGAGGCGGCCTGCGCCGCCCGTTTCGCGGGCCCCACCGTCGTGACCTGGCGCGATGCGACCGATCCCGCTTGACGCCGACACGGCCGCCGTCCTGCGCACGCTCGGGCACGGCCGCGCGTATCGGCGCGACGCGGACGCGCTGACCCTGCTGTTTCGCCGCGGCGGCGGCGCGGGCCTGGTCCTGACCGCCCGCGCCGACGACGCCGTCGTGCGCGCCTGGTGCGACAGCGCGCAATGGTGCCGCTGGATCGCCCCGGTGCTGCCCGTCGCCGACTGGCATGCCGTTCCCGACGAGTTGCGCGCGCCGCTGGCCGCCTGGACCCTGGCCTGCGTCGCGCCGTGCGCGGCGGCGGCCGGGCTCGCGTGGCCGGACGCCGAGGCCGTCGAGCCGGAGGCCTCCCCGATCGCGCACCGGTGGCTGCTGCGCCTCGAACGCGCCGGCGCGACGCTCGATCTGCTGATCCTCGATGCGCCGCCCGCCTGGATCGCGCAGCTGGCCGCCGACCTCGATCCGCTCGATGCGCCCGCGCCCGGCCGGCCCGCGCCGGCGCTGCGCGCGGCGTTGATCGCGGGCTGGAGCTGCATCGACACCGCACAGCTCGCGCGCCTGCACCGCGGCGACGCTTTGCTGCTGCACCACGCCTACGCCGTCGCCGACGGCGAACTGGGCCTGTTCACCGACCGGCCGCTCGCCAGCGTCACCCGCTGCGACGCGCTCGGCTACACGATAGGAGTCACGATGGAAACCTTTGACGACTGGCTGGACGTCGAACCGGCCGCTCCCGCGCCGACGCCGCCCGGCGTCCTGCCGCTCGACGCGAGCGTGCGGATCATCGCGCAGGCCGCGGCGATCGACGTGCCGCTCGAACGGCTCGCCGCGCTCAGGCCCGGCGACATCCTGGAAGGCCCCGCGATCGGCGACGGCCTGTGCACGCTGAAGATCGGCGGCCGGCCGCTCGCGCGCGGCATGCTGCTCGACATCGACGGACGCCTCGCGATCCGCATCGAGCACTTCGTGTAGCCGTGCGGGCGCGCCGCCGGTTCAGGTCTCCGCCGGATGGGCGTCGCGGCGCGCGCGCCGCACAATGCACCCGATGATGATTTCTCGCGGAGTGATGCATGAGCGTGCTCGACCAGCCCGTTCAATTGATCGTGGTGCTGTTCGCGTTGTCGATCCTGCCGCTGCTGGTGGTGCTCGGCACGTCGTTCCTCAAGCTCGCCGTCGTGTTCGCGCTGCTGCGCAACGCGCTCGGCACGCAGCAGATCCCGCCGAACATCGCGCTCTACGGGCTCGCGCTCGTGCTCACGCTGTTCATCATGGCGCCCGTCGGGCTCGCGATCCAGGACAACCTCGCCGAGCATCCGGTGCGTCTCGACGACAAGCACTTCACGCAGCAGGTCGAGACCACCATCCTCGCGCCGTACCGCGACTTCCTCGTGCGCAACACCGCCCGGACGCAGGTGCGCTTCTTTGCCGACATCGGCCATCGCACCTGGCCCGAACCGTATCGCAACCGCATTCCGGACGATTCGCTGATCGTGCTGATGCCGGCGTTCGCGGTCAGCCAGCTGATCGAGGCGTTCAAGATCGGCCTGCTGCTGTTCCTGCCGTTCGTCGCGATCGACCTGATCGTGTCCAACGTGCTGCTCGCGATGGGCATGATGATGGTGTCGCCGATGACGATCGCGCTGCCGCTCAAGCTGCTCGTGTTCGTCCTGATCAACGGCTGGGAAAAGCTGCTCGGCCAGCTCGTCCTGTCGTTCAGCTGAGCGCGTCGCGCGCGTCCGTCCGATGAGCGAAGCCGTCATTACCCAGCTTGCCGCGCAGATGATGTGGCTCGTGCTGCTGCTGTCGCTGCCGGTGGTGGTGGTCGCGTCGGTGGTGGGCATCCTCGTGAGCCTCGTCCAGGCGCTGACCCAGGTGCAGGATCAGACGATCCAGTTCCTGATCAAGCTGCTGGCCGTCGCGGTCACGCTCGCCGCCACCTATCACTGGATGGGCGACGTGCTGATCAACTATGCGACGCAGAGTTTCAACCAGATCGGCAGGATGGGGCCATGACGGCCGCGATGGCCGTCGAATGGCTGCCGGTGGTCGCGCTGTCGATGCTGCGCCCGCTCGGCGCGATGCTGCTGGTGCCGGTGTTCAGCACCGGCACGCTCGGCGGCGCGCTCGCGCGCAACGCGCTGGTGCTCGCGATCACGCTGCCGGTGCTGGCCCTGCACGATCTGTGGCCCGCCGCCGACGCGGCCCGGTCGTGGGCCGCGTATCTGTGGCTCGCGTGCGGCGAGCTGAGCATCGGCCTGATGATCGGGTTCTGCGCGGCGGTGCCGTTCTGGGCGCTCGACATGGCGGGCTTCCTGATCGACACGATGCGCGGCGCCTCGATGGCGAGCGTGCTCAATCCCTTGCTCGGCCAGCAGTCGTCGGTGATGGGCATCGTGTTTTCGCAGGTGTTCTCGCTGCTGTTCATGATGTTCGGCGGCTTTCATGCGCTGCTCGAAGCGATCTATGCGTCCTACCTGACGCTGCCGCCCGGCGCGGCGTTCCGCTTTCGTCCGGCCGCGCTCGGCTTTCTCGGCCAGCAGTGGCAATTGATGTACACGCTGTGCCTGCGCTTCGCGATGCCCGCGATCGTCGCGATCCTGCTGGTCGACATGGCGCTCGGGCTCGTCAACCGCTCGGCCCAGCAACTCAATGTGTTCTTCATCGCGATGCCGATCAAGAGCGCGTTCGCGCTGCTGCTGATGATCATCTGCGCGAACTTCGCGTTCCAGCTGCCGCTCGCGGAAAGCCTTCGGCTCGTCGAACATGCCGCCGCGCTGACGAACGGGCTGCGATGAGCGAGAAGACCGAGCAGCCCACCGCCAAGAAGCGCGCCGATGCGCGCCGCAAGGGCCAGGTCGCGAAAAGCGCCGAAATCACGAGCGGCGCGCAGCTGGCGGTGCTGCTCGGTTATTTCCTGTTCGAGGGCCCGCGTCTGATGCAGGCTTTCGAGGCGCTCGCCCGCGCGTCCATCGACGTCGTCAACGACGATCTCGTCACCGCCCTCGACCGCTGGCTCGGCGTGCTCGGCGCGGTGGTCGCGCGCTTCGTGATCGGCCTCGCGCTCGTCGTGATCGGCGTGACCGTGATCGCGGTCGTCGCGCAGATCGGCCCGCTGCTCGCGCCCGAGGCGCTGAAGCCCTCCGCCGACAAGATCAACCCGATCGCGAACGCGAAGCAGATGTTCTCGATGAAGAGCCTGTTCGAGTTCGCGAAGTCGCTGTTCAAGGTCGGCGTGCTGTCCATCATCTTCTATTACCTGATCCGCGAATATGCGCCGTCGCTGCAATTCCTGCCGCTGTGCAGCGTCGAGTGCGGCTTCGCGGTCAGCGTGCGGCTCTTGTATTGGATGTGGGCGGCGCTGATCGGCTTCTACGTGCTGTTCGGTCTCGCCGACTTCGCGTTCCAGCGCTATAACACGACCAAGCAGCTGATGATGTCGATCGAGGACATCAAGCAGGAATTCAAGAATTCGGAAGGCAACCCCGAACTGAAGCACAAGCGCAAGGAAATCCACCGCGAGGTGCAAAGCGGCAGCCTCGCCTCGAACGTGGCGAAATCGACCGTGGTCGTCCGCAATCCGACCCACGTCGCCGTGTGCCTCTACTACGATCCAGTCGCCGCGCCGCTGCCCGAAGTCGTCGAGACGGGGCGCGGCAAGCGCGCGCTGCATATCGTCGCGCTCGCCGAGCGCGCCGGCGTGCCGGTCGTCGAGAACGTGCCGGTCGCGCGCGCGCTCGCCGCACGCCTCGCGGTCGGCCAGGTCATTCCGCCCGACCTGTTCGACCCCGTTGCGCACATCCTGCGGCTCGTCATGCACCTCGACTACGAGCCCGACCACGACGACGACGATGCGCCCCGTCCGTCCGCCTGATCCGCCGCGGCTCGGCCGCCGGCGCCGCCGGGGGTGGCTCGCGCTCGCCGTGCTCATGCTCACGCACGCGCTGACGGCCGCCGCGCAGGACGCGCCCGCGCCGCTCGTCTGGACCCGCGTCGAACCGGCCCGGGCCGACGGCGGGCCGGTGGGCGCGCAAGCCGCGCCCGCGCCGCCCACGCCGCCCGCCGCACTCGCCGGGTCGGCCGATCGCGCGCCCCAGCCCGCCGCGCGGCGCGCGCGCTACGACGCGATGATCGACGCGGTGGCGCGGCAGTTCGACCTCGACGCCGGGCTCCTGCACGCGATGATCGAAACCGAATCGGACTACGACGCCGACGCACGCTCCCCCAAGGGCGCCGTGGGCCTGATGCAGGTGATGCCCGAGACCGGCCGGCGCTTCGGCTTCACCGATCTCGCCGATCCCGACACCAACCTGCGGGCCGGCGCGACTTACCTGAAATGGCTGCTGAAGACCTTCGACAACAAGCTCGAACTCGCCGTCGCCGGCTACAACGCCGGCGAAGGCGCGGTGATGAAGTCGGGCTGGCAGATCCCGCCGTATCGCGAGACGCAGCTTTACGTGAGCGCCGTGCTCAAACGCTACCGGTCGCCCGGCGAGGCGGGCGCGACCATCGCGGCCGCAGCCGCCACCGCCGGCGACGCCGGCCGGCATCGTCCCGCGCCGGCCACGCGCGCCCGGCCGTCGTCCGTCGCGATGCTGGGCAAGCTCGCCGGCTTGCTGCTGTCCTCGCCTCGCGCGTCGGCCTCGCCGAATCCTTGAAGTCCGGTCGTCGCCGGGCATGCGGCGCGACGCGGCGCGGTTTTCCCGATCCGCTCGCGCCGGCATCCCGGCGGGAAAAAAACGAAACCGCGCGTCGAAATCCGGAAGGTACGTCGAATCCCCGGACATACGATGTGATCGTCATCGGTGATCCTGATCAATCGAACCCCACCGGCGAACGGCATGCTCGCGCGTCCCGATCCATGCCCTCCGCCGTCACGATCCCGACGCCGCGCCAGGTCGCATCGCCCGCGCCCGCTTCCCCGCGCAAGGCGCGACACCGGACGGCGGCGCCCCCAACGCTTGAACACATTGACGAGGTGGATGGACATGCTGGCTGATGAACGGATGGAAAACCGGATCGCTCCGCACCGGCGCGCTGCCGCGCCCCCGGACCACGCGGCCGCAGCCCGGTCCGACGCCCTCGACGCCCGAAGCCTCGCGATCCTGCAGGGCCAGGCGAGCCTCGCCGAGTTGCACGGATACGATCCCGCCGCGCTGGAGCGCCTCTATGCGCGCGGCTACGACGCCTGGAATGCGGGCGACCCGGTCTCGGCCACCTCGGATTTCGGCTTGCTGACCTTGTTGCAGCCGCTCGACCGGCGGTTTCATTTCGCGTTCGCATGCGGCCTGCAAAGCCAGGGGGAATTCCGCCACGCGCTGACCTTCTTCAACTATGCCCTGTCGATGCAGGCGGACGATCCGTTCGTGGCTTTTCATATCGGCGAATGCCTGCAGGGGCTCGACGCATTCGACGCGGCGCGCGACGCGTTCGAAGCCGCGCTCTCGCTGTGTTACGGCGTGGAGAACGGCGGCCCCGCCACGGAGCATCTCCGCGCGCGGGCCGAAGCGCATCTGACCAACCTCAACCGATAGAGGAAACGCAGACATGCCGTCCATCACCGATACGAGCAGATCAGCCCCGATTCGATCGACGGAGTCGGTCGCCGCGCCATCGACGACCCGTGACGCGCCAAGTCCATGCGAAGCCTCGGGCATCGCGCCGCCGCGGCACGGCAGCGACGTCGCGAGCCCGACCTTGGCGAACGCCGTGGAGCAGGCGCACGGCAGCCATGACAAGGCCAAGGCGCTCGGCGTGGATACCGCCCGGCGCCAGTTCGTGGTCCAGGCCCTCGCGCTGGCCGCGGCGACGGTGGGGCTCGGCGCGGCGATCGCCGTGACGGTGCTGAGCGGCGGCGCGGGTGCGCCCTTGCTCGCCCTGGCCGGGCTGGCGTTCGCGCTCGCGAGCGCCGATACCGCCTGCGCGCTGTACGAGTGGCGCTCCAAGGCGGCGGGCGGCGAAGGATTGCCGATGGCGGGCGACAGTCTCGCGAACGTCATCTACGCGGTGGGGAAACGCGCCCACGCGTCGAACGAGCAGGCCAGGCAAATCGCCGCCTACGGATCGATGGGCCTGCGCGCGAGCCTCACGGTCGGTACGCTGTTTACGGCCTTCTTCGCGCCTTCGCCGGCCGTCGGCACCGTCGTCAGCGCACTGAGCGCGCTCGTGCGTCCGACGCTGGCCGAAGCGAGCGGCACGAGCGGCAGGGGCGTCGCGTTCAATCACGAGGGACAGCAGCAGCGGCTCGAAGCGGAACGGAACGAGGAGGTCGAGCGTCAGGCCGCGCGCCACGATGCCGCCAGGCAGCGCTACGAGGCGATGATCCAGTCGCTCCAGGGCGAAGTGGACATGCTGAGGTCGAGGATCGACACCGCCAGGACGAGGCTCATGCGGGCGCTGCCGCCGCAGGATTCATTCTCGACAGCCTGAGGACAGCGGGCATTCGAGGGCGAGGCCCGAGGGTGAGGCCCGACATCCGATGCAGGCCGGCGGATTCGCTTTCGGCCGCGATATCCGCCGCGATCGGACGCGATGTCGTCGTGCGCGGTGCGGCGGCGGGATCCTGGCTCGTGACGGCGACGACAACGGGCCATGGCGCAAACGCTGCCCGCCGCCAGCAAGGTCGACGTCGCTCCGGCATGCGTCTCGCGGCATCTCGACGACCGGCACCGGTCGCGGCGGATGCGCGGTGCAGGAACGCGCTGCGCGGCATGGCGCTCCGTGGGTTGCAAGGGCCCCCCCGCCTCCTCAAGGAGACCGAACCGTCCCTTCCGCCCGCGAAGTTTCGCGATCATGGCCGCCGGCTTCGCCGCGGCCGGCCATGATCGCGCACCCGCTCAACGAGACAAGGGGACGCGCACGCGGACTTGCAACGGATTGAGGCCCAGCGCGTTGTAAAGATGATATCGCGCGATCCCGGCATATTCGTGCAGCGCGAGATCCGCCATCGCAAAGTTGTACGCACGCGGCAGCACGGACAGTTTGACGCGCAGGTAGTCGGCGCGCATCGGCGTCACGTCGACGCCGAAATGGCCGAAATACAGCATGCTGCGCCGCAGATGAAACCCGGACGACACCAGCAGCACCCGCTCCGGGTTGAGCACGGCGATGACGCCGCGGACATACTGCGCGTTCTGCCACGTGCTCCTGCTCTCGGGTTCGAGCAGGATATCCGCGGGCTCCACCCCGAGCCGGGTCAACGCGCCGCGATACGCCGCGGCCTCGGTGACGCCGTTCCGGGCGGGGTCTCCGCCGCTCACGACCAGCGTGCAGTGCACCTGCGCCAGGCGACATCGCCGGTAGAGCGCGGCGGCCTCGACGAGCCGCGCATAGGAAAACGGACCCGGCTCGACCGCGCCGTCGCCGGGAACGCGCTCGGTCCCCGCGCCCAGCACGACGATCGCGTTGCGCCGTCCCCACTCGATCGACGGGTTGGCTTCATAGTCCGCCTGCAGCCGGGATAACAACACGCTCGGCACGGGGCCGCAGCCCACCCCGACGATCACGACGAGCAGCATGACATGCAGCCATCCGGCGACGCGGCGGCGCTTCGCGACGACGCACGCCAGCGAGGCGGCGAGCAACAGAACAATCAACAGGAAAATCATTGGGTTCGGGAGGATCGGGTTGGAAGTCCGCGACGTCGAAGCCGTCAAACGGCGTCGACGCACGCGTGGGAGAAGGGGGGACGGCATGGCCGGCATGCTCCGGCGCGTCGCTCGCCGCCGGCCGCCTCGGGCGCCATTCCGAGGCGGGCGGGCCGTCGTGCAACGACGCTGCGCGCCTCGGGCACGCGATCGGGGATCGAGCATCGCCGCATGCGGCGCGGCCGGCTTTCGAAAGCCGGTGGATCCTTGTGTTTTTGCCGGGATCGCCGCGAGCCCGCCGGGTCGGACGATCCCGGCCGCGCATCGGGGCAGGCCCGTCGGCATGGCATCGGGCAGACGGGGCGAACGCGCCGTCGCCGTCAAGCGAAGACGCCCACCCCCAACTGCGGACGCACCAGATTGGCCACGATCATCTGCACGGATGCCGAGGCGCGCTCGAACGCCTGGTCGATGCGCGGCGCGTCCTCGGGCCCGGCGGCCTGCAAATCCGCCTTCAGCATCCGGCCGATCCCGGACAAGGTCTCCGTCACGTCCGCGCCCCGGGTATTGAAGCATTCCAGGAGCTTGTGAAGCGGGTAGTGTTTCCTGGCGACCGCCGAGTCCTTGCCCGCCAGATAGTTGCGCCCCACCGTTTCCGCAAGCGAACAGCCCTCGCGGTTGAACAGATAGTCGATGTCGTTGAAACGCTCGGCCTCGAATTCCGGACCGAACCGCGCGCGGCCGAAATCGATGGCCTTCAGGAACACCGCGCCGTCCTCCTCGCGCCGATGCACCAGCAGGTTCTGCATGTGCAGATCGCGATGGGATACCTGGTTGCCGTAGAACGTTCTCGCCATATCCACCAGTTGCGCCGCCAGGCTTCCGGCCTGTTCGGGAGACAACGCGGCCAGGCTCGCGTCCAGCTCGCGGCTGACGATGCGTTGCGGGTCGTACTGCGCGACGCGGGCGTAGGCGAATGTATCGCTGACGCGCGGCGGCGCGGCAATCGGCTGCTGCGTGGAGACATAGTGCTGCAGATCCGGGCGCGATGCCGCATAAGTCTCGAGCTGGCCTTCGCGCACGAAGTCCGCTCGACCGACGTCGTCCCGCGCCTGCAACACGCCGGTTCCCGCATGAAAGCGCTTGTGCACCCCGCCCGCGCTGAAGTCGCTGTCCACCAGCGATGCCATGCCCGGCGCGGCATCCAGACGGTGATCCTCCAGCGACGACGCCTGCGCCTTCACCTGCCGGGCATCCAGCGGCGCGCCCAGATGCGCGAGAATCATCTCCCGCGCCTCCGGCGATACCTGCTCGGCCTTCACCACCCGCCCATTGATGACGTAGCTGACCTTGCCGCCGTCCTGATTCGGCTCCACCGCGATGGTAAACAACGTGCGATTGTCGGGCGTGGCCATCCGCGCCAGCTGGTTGAAGGCATGAAACGAGCGCGCCGGCCCCTGGCAATCCAGCAGCGTGAACAGCGCGTTCAGCGCGTCCTGCTGCTTGTCGACGCGAAACAGATCCTTGAACTTTTCCCACAAGCTCATCTGCGTGGCGGTTTTCAGATCGCCGCTCAGCATGTGCGTCAAACGCTCGTTGCTCAGGGAGAGCGTCGGACGAGCTGCGTCGAAGCGAATGGATGAAGACATCATGGATGACCTAGTTGAAGTTGAGGGATGACGGAGTGGGTTCCGATTGAATCGCCTCGCACTTGCCGGAAAGCGCCGAAACCGACGCCGCCGTGCGCGATTCCACCGCACATTGATCAGTCATGCGAATTGTTATCGCGACAACGCGGGCGGCCTGTCCGTCCGCTTCCGGTCCTCATGCGTGAAGACGCAAGCCATCGAATGCGATCCGCTTCGATGACTTCGCTCCCTGACTCATCTGCCTGAGGAACAACGCAGCCCGCGTTGTTCCTTGGGTAAACCGGGATCAGGCACGCCGTCTTGCACGCGCTCGTCCGGGCAGCGGGCCGCTGCCCGGAGCATGACCCTCGCCTCGTGCGAGCGGCGCCTTGGAGACGACCGGCCCTGCGCGGGTCCCCGGCCGGGAGGGAATCCATCATAGCGGGACGATCGGCCCGCGCTTTTCACAAATGCGCGGGGGTTATCGGAATTCGCGTCCGGATGTCATGCGCTTCGCGCCATCGACCGCGGCCCGCGCCCGCTTCAAAGCCGGGCGGACTTGCGCCGGCCTCGCCCGCCATCCGCCGCTTGATACGCGCACCGCGGCTGCGCCAGCCGCACTGCATTCAGCCGATCGCCCGACGGCAGCGCCTTACCGATCGCCAAGAAAATGCTCCACCGCGAAATTGAACGCCTCGGGGTCCTGCAGCATCGCGAAATGGCTCGTGTCCGGCAGGATCTGCAGGCCCGCGCCCGGAATCGTCGCGGCGAGGTACTCGGTATGCGCGCGCTTGATCGCCTCGTCGCGATCGCCGTCCATCACGAGCACCGGCGTGCGGATCGCCTTGAGCTGCGCGTCGCTCCAGTTCGGCTGCGACGCCCACATGCGGCCGATCTGCTCGACGAAGGCGTCGTATTCCTTCGGCGTCGGCGACAGGCGGCGGTATTCGTCGCCGCCGCGCCGGATGAAGGCGGCGAAGGTCGGGTTCTTCTCGACGTCGGGGATCACGCCGTCGGTCCGCGTGTTCGCCGCGAACGCCACCACCTTGCCGACGCGCTCGGGGTGGCGGATCGCCATGTCGATGCCGATGATCGCGCCGTCGCTCCAGCCGACGATGTCGGCCCGGCGCAGGTTCAGCACATCCATCAGCGCGACCACGTCGTCCGTCATCAGGTCATAGCCGAACGGCTGCGCATCGCGCGAGCTGCGGCCGTGGCCTCGGCTGTCGACGACGATCACCTGGTGATGCTTCATCAGCGACCGGACCTGATGACCGAAGTAATCGGAATTCGACAGGCCGCCATGCAGGAGGATCACCGGCGAGCCGCGGCCGATCGTCGCGTAGTAGAGATGGATGCCGTTCACGTCGGCGCGGCCGTGCTGCGCGCCGGCGACGGGCGCCGGCGTGGGCGGCAGCGTCTGCCAGCGCGGCGCGGCGGCCTGGGCGTGGGAGAAAGCGAGGGCGGCGGCGACGCCGAGGATCAATCGCTGCATGCGCAGCCGGCTGCGAGACGAGTGGGTTGACATGGCGGGGACGTTCGCGCGCGACAAGGGAAGCGCCATTATAGGAGCGGATTCCGGGCGCCCGTCGGCGCGCGCCGGGCGCGACGCAGGCGGCTGCGCCGCGATATCCGTCCGATGCAGGCTCGCCGCGGGCCGCGCCGATCGAAGCCGCTCGTCCCGCGACCACGCGGGTCGGGACGGCGGACGCGCCGACATCAGCGCACGGACGGCGAAGCGGCCAGCAAGCTGCGCAGGAACACCATGATCATATGGCCGATGGGCACCTCGGAGAGCATCGAGCGCTGCAATGCGAGGCCCTGGGAGAGCCCCATGAAGGCGGCGGCCAAGACGGCCGGCGGCTCGGGCGGCACTTTCCCCAGCCGGGCGAAGATCTGCGCGATGCAATGGGCAAGACCGTCGCGATGGGCATCCAGCAAGGCCTGCGACGTCTCGGCGAACACCGGGCTGCGCGCCCCCTGCAACTTGAACTCAACGCCCAGCACGGACCACTCGGGCTCGGCGTCGAGCTTCTGCGCCCACGCCTCCAGCGCGTCCAGGATGTCGTCCGCCGACGCGGACGGATCGCTCAAGATCCGGGCGATGTCGGTCACCTGCGTCCTGGAGCGCTCGTGCATCAGCGCCACGAACAGCGCTTCCTTGCTCGCGAAATTCGAATAGAAAGCGCCCTGCGTATAGCCGGCCTCGGCCGCGATGTCCCTGAGGGAGGTTGCGCCGAAGCCGCGCTCCACAAACAGCCGCTTCGCCGCCGCGAGCAGCTGCGTCCGGGTCTGCAATCGACTTTCTTCGCGGCTCAGCCGCGGGGGGGTGGCCGCCGTGTTCATGACGCGAAGGATATCAGTTGATATTTAAAATTCAACTGGCTATTATTACGTTTTCATTCACATATCACTTGATATATGCACAAATGCGGAGGCCGGGCCGGCGGGTTTCGGCCCGGGACGCGTCGATGTTCCTGGGTTGTCCATCGCCCCGTGCTCCGTTGCCGAAGCGCGCAGGGGTTGACCACGGGTCCATCAGGTCGACGCCTCCTCGGGGTCTCCACAAAGCCATATCTTAGTTATGCGAATCATGGCGATTTGCATGCGGATACGGAGCAGAAAAGCAGAAGATGAGCGCGAACAAGACTTATGTGCAGCTCGTGGTCGAGCTGGCCGAACTTGATGAGGAAATCGAGCGCACGCGCGCACGCGAACGCATCGATGCGATCGCGACCGTTCACGCGCTGATGGACGCCTACGCGATCAAACATCGCGACCTCGTCGGTCGAAACGGCCGCCGCGGCGCGTACGCCGTGAAAGCGCTGCCGGCGCGCTACCGCGACCCGACGAGCGGACAGGAGTGGTGCGGCCGCGGCAACGTGCCCCGGTGGATTCGGGGCAAGGACCGTCGCCAGTTCGTGATCGCCGATGTTGCGGCGAGCCGGAAGAAGACCAAGACGAATTGACGCGGCGTCATCCGGGCGCGTCCCGCGCGGGACCGCGGCCGGCAAGCACGCGGCGGCATGCCTGAGCGCGCACCGGTCGGTATCGACGCGAGACGCTCATTGGCCGGCGCATGCATCGTGTATTGCATCTGGCCGCCGCGCGCGATCGCGGCGACCCGGGCGCACGACGACGCGTCGACGTCCCCGCGATGCATCACGCCGCGAAATCGAGAAAAAATCGTACGGCACGACGACGCAAGGCGGCCAGTTCGCCAACGGCACGGTATTCAGCTACCGCACGGGCCAGCCTTGAATCGGGCGGACGATCCGGTGCGAGTCGCGCCGCATGAAGCCGCGTCACGGCGCGGCCCTTCGCTGTCCGCCGCCCCCTCGCGCGCCCCGCCCAGGATGTGTCGCGACGAGCGCCGGCCGCGTGCCTCCCCCGCCGCCGCGCGCCGATCCCGGCCGCCCGGCAACGGCTCTCGATCACATCCCCGTGGCGCGCTCAACGGACGCGACAGATCCGCCACAGCCGCATCGCCGCGCCGATGCGATCGGCGACCTTCGTCACGATCGCCTCGGCCGGGATCGCGTTCGCGTCGTCGCGCATCATATCGGCCTCGGTACATGACGACGCCTGGCGGGTAGCCCGACCGCCTCGGCCAATCCGTTGCCCCCGCATCGCGACCTCGACCGTGCGCTTCGCGGCCCTCGGCATGCATACGGCCGCGCGCCCGGCAACAGCGCCCACGCCGCGCCCCTCGTCCCGCTACCCATTCTGGTAGCTTGCCCCGCCCTCGCCCGCCATGATTTGCTGCCCCCTTTCATCACGAAAGGCTTGCGCACGACATGAGAGGAGATCGCATGAAACCGCTGCGATGGATGCGGGCCGCGCTGAGCCTGACCATCGCGGCCGGGATGCCGGCCGTCGCCACGGCCCAGATCGTGGATCGCGGCACCTTGCCGGGCGGGACCAGCTGCTCGGCCGCCGGCGTGAACAGCCGCGGCACCTCGATCGGACTCTGCACGGGCAGCCACGCATCGGGCGGCCATGCCGTCGGCGTCTATCAACTGCTCGGCGACAGCGCACCGACGCCGCTGCCGGTGCTGGCGGCCGGCAAGGGATGCCGGCCGGTCGCCCTCAGCGACATGGGCGCCACCGATTTCGCGGCAGGCAGCTGCGAGGATGCGGCGGGCGATACGCGGGCGGTCCGCTGGACGGCGAACGGGCAAGGCCGCTTCGCCACCGGCCCGCAGATCCTGATGCCGCTGCAGGGCCTGATCGGGCTCGGCGCGGATCTCAGCGCATCGGTCGCCGCGATCAACCGATACGGCGTGGTGGCGGGCGACAGCATCGCCGTCACGGGCCGTCACCGCGCCGTCGTCTGGCTCGCGGGCTCGGTTGCGGCGGTCCCGTTGCCCGAGCCCCCCGTATCGATTGTCTCGTCGATCAGCGGCTGTTCCGCGACGGCGATCAACCATGCCGTGCTGCCCAAGGTCGTCGGCACGTGCCAGGTGACGAACGGCATCGACGTGGCGGACATCGCGCTGCGCTGGACCACGGGCGCGGTGGGCGCCCTGAGCGCCGCCGTGCTGGGCGACATCGGCGGCAACCACTGCGGCGCGGTCGACGTCAACCTCGGCGGCGACGCGGTGGGGTCGTGCGCGGACGCGGACGGCGACGCGACGGCGATCCTGTGGGCGGCGAACACCCTCGATCCGTTCATCATCGTGGCGGCCGATCAGAGCATGGCGGCCGGCATCAACGACAACGGCGCCGTCGCCGGCAGCTACATCACGGACGACGGCTATCTCCACGCCTATGTCGGGATGCCGCTGCGCACGCCCGCGCTCACCGACGTCGGAACCCTGCCGGGCGGCCACCATTGCGGCGCGGTCGGGCTCGACGCCGCCGGCAACGCCGCCGTCGCCTGCGACACGGGCACGCTTCAATCCACGGCGGCGCTCTACAGCCCGTCTCGCGGGCTGGCGCCGCTCGGCACGCTGGGCGGCCCGTCCAGCGGCCCCGCGGGCATCGCCCTCGGCGGGACGGTGGTGGGCAATTCGACGACCGCGGGCGGCTATGGCCACGCCTTCATCCTGGGGCCGGCCTCCGCCATCGCGGCCCGCGGGCCGGTCGGCGCGCGAACCGTGCCCGTGGGAGGGTCGGCCGCGCGCAAGAGCCGGCGCGCCGGCCCGTCGAGCGCCGCGTCCGCCCAGGACAATCCGATGTGCGCGGCCTGGGTGGCCAACGGCTTCGCCGCCAGTGCGTTCTACACCGAGAAGCAGAAGCGGGACTATTGCCCGATCGCGAGCGGCCTGGGACGCGCGCACGCCGCGCCGCCCGTGTCGGCGAAGGACGATTCGCGATGCGCGGCGTGGATCGCCAACGGGTTTCTCAATAACGCGTATTACTCGGATGCGCCCAAGCGGAAGTATTGCCCGGCTTCGGCAGGCTGACGCCGCACGGCGGCGCGCGGCATGGCGTCGCAGAGCGAGGACCTCGATGCACCGGGTTGAATCGAAGGCCTGCGTCCGGCCCGGCTTCGGCCGGATCCCCGCCGGCAGGATGACCGGAAATTCCAGTTACTTCGAAAGCCGGATCATTTTTGCATCCGCGCGACTGTCACGGCGGCGTCACGTCGCCGCCTGTGTGTCACGATCATGTGCGCCGCCTGCGCCCGGCTTCGGGGCGCGGCGGCTGGCGAACGACGCCGCCCGGCGCGATTTGCCTCGCGCCGACTCATCGGTTACCGGATCGAGTCCGGCACATTAATCTCCGATGTCAATTCAAACACTGGACATACGACACGCGGCGCACTGCATCGATGTCACACGATGTCGAGACTTAAATTCGATATATCGCGCATTTTCACTCCGATCCTGAATCCGCCCCGCCCCCCTGAACGCCCGCCGCAAAAGCCTCACCCATGCACGCCCGCACATTCAATCGCGCTGATTGGCATCATTTTCGTCAACCCAATAAACAAATATTAATATGCCGACGTCGTTCGGATTGATCTTCGCAATTACACAAATCAAAAATCCGTAGCGCTCCTGAAAGCGTTGCTATATATTTGCTCGGCATCGCAAAGCCAGCCGCTATTGATACTGAAGAATCCCGGATTTCAAGCAAAAAAACAAAACAAACCGCGCGCTCGACAGCGGATTTCCACGAGGGCAATACGGAATGCATCAGCAGCGAAGCCGCGACCGCTCGTTCGGTGGTCGCCACGTCATGCCTGCACGCTCGCTTCGGTTCTCCGGCGACGCGCGCCATTGCCCCCGTCTTTCGACGCCCTCTTCCAGCGGCGTCACCCCTCTTCCGGACGCGCGCGGTCAGCGCAGGGTCGGTACGGTCCGGACGCACGTTTAGCACTACCCGGGCGCCGCTGCGGCGGGCGCTGCGTCGATCTCGCGTCCGCCTCCGGGCCGGCGCTTGCGGTTCGGCCTTCCCGCGCGGGCGCCTGATCGGCATCGTTTCGCATTCGGCAAGTCTGTTCGAGTCAGCAGTCCTACCTACCATCCTGGAGTGACGCCATGACCAATCCTTTCGATGAGACCGACGGAACCTTCCTCGTCCTGCTGAACGACGAGCATCAGCATTCGCTGTGGCCGCAATTCGTCCAGGTGCCTGCCGGCTGGACGGCGCACTTCGGACCGGACACGCGCCAGGCGTGCCTGGATTACATCGAGCGCTCGTGGGTCGACATGCGGCCCAGGAGCCTGATCGAGGCCATGACGTCGAGCGCGGCCGAGCCGCTCGCCGTCCCGCAGCGACCATGACGCAGCCCGCCTGCTGATCCACTCGTGACGCCGCGCCCGGCGTGGCGCCATCCATGTCTATCCGGTGATGCGCTTCCTGCGCAGGGAAGCGTTCGCCCGTTTGCCGGCGGCTGCGGCGCAATCTCGCCGGCGAGAGCAGGAGCTTTCATGACGTTCGTCTCTTTCGCGCACTGGCATCTGTGGTTCCAGAACCTGCTGGACGATTCCGGCGCGGCACGCGCCGAGCTCGACCTGCCGGACCGCACGCCCGACAGCGATGAGTCGACCCGCCAGATCGCCCACTGGCGCGCCGCGCTCGACGGCTTGCCCGACCGCATCACCTTGCCGGCGGACCGCACGCCCGCGCCGCACGCGCAACCGTCGCCGCGCGGCGACCGCGTCCGCGTTCCGCTCGACCGCACGCTCCACGCGCGCCTCGCGGCGCTCGCGGACGCCGCCGGCGTGCGCCTGTTCACGGTGCTGCATGCGGGGCTCGCCGGTTTGCTGACGCGGCTCGGCGCGGGCGACGACCTGCCGCTCGGCACGCTGGTCGGCGGCGACCTCGGCGCGGATGCGCAAGCGGGCCGACCCGGCAACGTGTTGCTGCTGCGCACGAACACCGCCGGCAATCCGAGCTTCCTGCAATTGCTCGCGCGTGCGCGGCACATCGGCCTCGCGGCCGACGCGCATCGCGACATCCCGTTCGCGCAGTTGGTGGACGCGCTGTACCCCGGCCGCTCGCTCAGGCGGCAGCCGCTGTTCCAGGTGCTGCTGAGCGTGCGGCGCGATGCGCCGGACGACAGTGCGACGCCCGACGACGCGCCCGCCGCCTGCGATCTGCATGTCGACTTTGTCGACGAACGCGACGCCGACGGCGCGCCGCTCGGCCTGACCGGCGCCATCGATTTCGCGCTCGACCGGTTCGATCCCGACACCGTGCAGGCGCTCGCGCAACGCTTCGCGAGCCTGCTGGAACAGGTTGCGCGCGCACCCGACCTGCCGCTCGACGCGATCGAGATGCTGCAGCCCGGCGAACGCCGCATGCTGCTGGAGGAT